>NZ_CM165567.1:6862500-6879678 GCF_056781675.1 Mesorhizobium monacense
CAGGCCAGTGGCGATGATGAGACAAGCGGAACCTTCTGGAAAGTAGGGCCATAGTGGGTGACAGCCCCGTACGCGTAATGCAAATCATCGTCCTCGAGTAAGGCGGGACACGTGAAATCCTGTCTGAAATTGGGGGGACCACCCTCCAAGCCTAAGTACTCGTGCATGACCGATAGCGAACTAGTACCGTGAGGGAAAGGTGAAAAGCACCCCGACAAGGGGAGTGAAAGAGTACCTGAAACCGATTGCCTACAAACAGTGGGAGCCCGCAAGGGTCACCACGTACCTTTTGTATAATGGGTCAGCGACTTAGTGTGACGAGCAAGCTTAAACCGATAGGTGTAGGCGCAGCGAAAGCGAGTCTGAATAGGGCGTTCAGTTCGTCGCATTAGACCCGAAACCGAGTGATCTAGCCATGAGCAGGTTGAAGGTAAGGTAACACTTACTGGAGGACCGAACCCATAACTGTTGCAATAGTTCGGGATGACTTGTGGCTAGGGGTGAAAGGCCAATCAAACTCGGAAATAGCTGGTTCTCCGCGAAATCTATTTAGGTAGAGCGTCGACCGAATACCCCAGGGGGTAGAGCACTGGATGGGCTAGGGGTCCTCACCGGATTACCAAACCTAACCAAACTCCGAATACCTGGGAGTACTAGTCGGCAGACACACGGCGGGTGCTAACGTCCGTCGTGAAAAGGGAAACAACCCTGACCTACAGCTAAGGTCCCCAAGTTATGGCTAAGTGGGAAAGGATGTGAGGATCCCAAAACAACCAGGATGTTGGCTTAGAAGCAGCCATCATTTAAAGAAAGCGTAACAGCTCACTGGTCTAAATAAGGGTCTTTGCGCCGAAAATGTAACGGGGCTAAAGCCATACACCGAAGCTTAGGGTTCGTAGCAATACGAGCGGTAGCGGAGCGTTCTGTAAGCTGATGAAGCCGTACCCGTGAGGGGCGGTGGAGGTATCAGAAGTGCGAATGCTGACATGAGTAACGTAAGGGGAGTGAGAGACTCCCCCGCCGAAAGACCAAGGGTTCCTGCTTAAAGTTAATCTGAGCAGGGTTAGCCGGCCCCTAAGACGAGGCGGAAACGCGTAGTCGATGGGAACCACGTTAATATTCGTGGGCCTGGAGGTAGTGACGGATCATTGAGGTAGTCCAATCTTATCGGATTGAACGGGCTGCTGCGTGGTTCCAGGAAATAGCTCCTCCTTATAGACCGTACCCGAAACCGACACTGGTGGTCTGGTAGAGTATACCAAGGCGCTTGAGAGAACTATGCTGAAGGAACTCGGCAAATTGCACGCGTAACTTCGGAAGAAGCGTGACCCTTTTCTGCGCAAGCAGAGGAGGGTGGCACAGACCAGGGGGTAGCGACTGTTTATCAAAAACACAGGGCTCTGCGAAGTCGCAAGACGACGTATAGGGTCTGACGCCTGCCCGGTGCTGGAAGGTTAAGAGGAGGGGTGCAAGCTCTGAATCGAAGCCCCAGTAAACGGCGGCCGTAACTATAACGGTCCTAAGGTAGCGAAATTCCTTGTCGGGTAAGTTCCGACCTGCACGAATGGCGTAACGACTTCCCCGCTGTCTCCAGCATAGACTCAGTGAAATTGAATTCCCCGTGAAGATGCGGGGTTCCTGCGGTTAGACGGAAAGACCCCGTGCACCTTTACTATAGCTTTACATTGGCATTCGTAGTGGCATGTGTAGGATAGGTGGTAGGCTTTGAAACCTGGGCGCCAGCTCAGGTGGAGCCACCCTTGAAATACCACCCTTATTACTATGGATGTCTAACCGCGGCCCGTTATCCGGGTCCGGGACAATGTATGGTGGGTAGTTTGACTGGGGCGGTCGCCTCCTAAAGAGTAACGGAGGCGCGCGATGGTGGGCTCAGAACGGTCGGAAATCGTTCGCTGAGTGCAATGGCATAAGCCTGCCTGACTGCGAGACTGACAAGTCGAGCAGAGACGAAAGTCGGTCATAGTGATCCGGTGGTCCCGCGTGGAAGGGCCATCGCTCAACGGATAAAAGGTACGCCGGGGATAACAGGCTGATGACCCCCAAGAGTCCATATCGACGGGGTTGTTTGGCACCTCGATGTCGACTCATCGCATCCTGGGGCTGGAGCAGGTCCCAAGGGTATGGCTGTTCGCCATTTAAAGCGGTACGTGAGTTGGGTTCAGAACGTCGTGAGACAGTTCGGTCCCTATCTGCCGTGGGTGTAGGAATATTGAAAGGATCTGTCCCTAGTACGAGAGGACCGGGATGGACGGATCTCTGGTGGACCTGTTGTGGCGCCAGCCGCATAGCAGGGTAGCTATATCCGGACGGGATAACCGCTGAAGGCATCTAAGCGGGAAACCCACCTTAAAACGAGTATTCCCTGAGAACCGTGGAAGACGACCACGTTGATAGGCCGGGTGTGGAAGAGCGGCAACGCTTGAAGCTTACCGGTACTAATAGTTCGATCGGCTTGATCGTTCTCATTCCTTATGCCCATCGCTCCCAAAAGGGAGGATGAAAGGCACAACAAAGACCAGCGATAAGCTCCGAGAGAGCGCCAGAATAGGGAAGGTCGCTATTCGCTACTCTCTCATCGCTATTCGCTCAAAAAGCTTCTCGAACAACGTGCGTTTTGCCGACCTGGTGGTTATGGCGGAGCGGCTGCACCCGATCCCATTCCGAACTCGGCCGTGAAACGCTCCAGCGCTGATGGTACTTCGTCTCAAGACGCGGGAGAGTAGGTCGCTGCCAGGTCTGCCAAACGCACGTTGAAATCTTCTCCTTACGATTAGGCCCGCCAAACGGGATTTTGGGCCGCGCAAGCGGCCCTTTCATTTGGCGGCGCTTGAATCTGGTAAGTTTCGGCTTACTTCTAAGGTTGACGCGGGGTGGAGCAGCCCGGTAGCTCGTCAGGCTCATAACCTGAAGGTCACAGGTTCAAATCCTGTCCCCGCAACCAAAATTAACCCGTCATCTCAATGAGATGGCGGGTTTTTGCTTTTGACGCGTCCACGCATAAAAAGTTCTGGCAACCACATGGCAACCACGCGGCCGGAAGTCGCCACGTGATGCAGTGGATGGGATGTGAGGTAGCCGGGAAGCTTCGTCTGCCATCCGCTCATTAGAATCAAAGCGCATTCCACCGTCTCGCCATGCCTGACTTCCGGACCTGCACAGGTCGCAGCGCCAACGTCGGTTTAGCGCCGCCAATTCTTCGGTTTTGGAGACAGGCGCAGCTTGCCTGCCGAAAAGTGCCGAGTGGTCCCCGCAGAGGCGCAGGTTTGGTTGATTGAACCTTGCCGAGTCTCAAATCCCTCCTGATGCTCAGGGCGACGCACGAGCGGGATTTACATATGCACGTACCGCTGAACCTGATACTTTTGGCTTCTCTGAAAACTCGGATTTCCCCATGGAGCGCCGGCTTACTGCGATCCTCGCCGCCGATGTGGTTGGCTACAGCCGCCTCATGGGGCTGGATGAGGCCGGTACGCTGTCGGCGCTGAAGACGCATCGGCGCGAGATGGCCGACGCTAAGATCGCCGAGCACCAAGGCCGCATCGTCAAGCTCACCGGCGACGGCATGCTTGTCGAGTTCCCGAGCGTGGTGAACGCCGTGGCCTGTGCCACCGAGATCCAGCGCAAGATGCGCGAGCGCAACGTCGACGTGCCGGAAGACCGCCGGATCGAGTTTCGCATCGGCGTTAATCTCGGCGACATCATCTTCGAAGACGACGACATCTACGGCGACGGCGTCAACGTGGCGGCGCGCATCGAGAGCATTGCTAGGCCGGGCGGTGTCGCCGTTTCCGGTACTGTCCGGGACCATATCGGCAATAAGCTCGATGTCGCATTTGAGGACACCGGCGAACAGACGCTGAAGAACATCGACCGGCCGGTCCGTGTCTATAACGTCGACATTTATGCAAGCGCGCGGCCCCCACCCCCTGCGGCGGTGCAGGTCAAGGCGGAGCCGGCTGTCCTGGAAAAACCTTCGATCGCGGTGCTGCCGTTCATCAACATGAGTGGCGACCCCGAGCAGGAGTACTTTTCCGACGGCATTACCGAGGACATCATCACTGACCTGTCGAAAATCTCCGGCCTGTTCGTGATCGGCCGCAACAACGTGTTTACCTACAAGGGCAAAGCGGTGAAGCTGCAGCAGGTGGCCGCGGAATTGAGGGTGCAGTTCCTGCTGGAGGGGAGCGTGCGAAAGGCCGGCCAGCGCGTACGCATCACCGGGCAGCTCATCGACGGTAAGGACGGCGGCCACCTCTGGGCCGATCGTTACGACCGTGACCTGACCGACATCTTCGCCGTTCAGGACGAGATCACGCACACTATTGTCGACCAGCTCAAGGTCAGGCTATTGCCAGAGGAAAAGGAAGCAATCCAAGCGACGCCGACCGGAAGTGTCGAGGCATATACCTATTACCTGAGAGGGCGAGACTTCTTCCACCGCGGGTCAAAATCCTACTACAGACTGGCCAGGCGGATGTTCGCCACGGCGATCGAACTCGACCCGCTCTATGCGCGCGCTTATGCGGGCACTGCCGATTGCGACTCGTTCCTCTTCCTCGACTACAGCGAGGAGGTCTCGCTCAACGGCATCTTGGCCAACGCCGCAAAGGCGCTCGAGATCGAGAGCGGTCTGGCCGAGGCGCATGCTTCGCGTGGCCTCGCCCTCGCGGTCGGCCAGCAATACGAAGAAGCGGAGAAGGAGTTCGAGCAAGCGATCGCAGCCAATCCCAATTTGTTCGAAGCGCACTACTTCTACGCCCGCTGCTGCTTCGCTCAGGGGAAGCTAGAGAAGGCCGCCAATCACTGGGAGCGCGCCGCCGAGATCGACCCGAATGACTATCAGTCCTCGTTGTTGCTCGTGATGGCCTATCGCTCGCTTGGGCGACATGTCGAGAGAGTAGAGACGGCTCGAAGAGGCGTGGAGCGGGCCCAGCGTGAACTGGCGAGGAATCCTGAAAATGCCCGGCCCGCCTATTCCGGCGCCATCGCACTCGTAGGATTGGGAGAGTTCGATCGGGCAAAGGAGTGGGCGGCGCGGGCGCAAGCCATCGATCCGGACGACGTTCTGACCCAATATAACCTTGCTTGCTTTCATTGCCTCCTCGGCGATTTCGACCGGGCGTTCGACTTGCTCGAAGGGGTCATGCCGCGTGCCCACCACGAAATGAAGGCTTGGGTTCTGCACGACTCCGATTTCGATCCGCTTCACAACGATCCACGCTGGCAGAAGGTGCTGGATCTCACCGTGTAATACGGCTGATCGGCGATGGTTGCCGACCGAGGGCCACCTTTGGGTCCCGAAGCAGACCATCGCCTCAGTGCGCTTGAAGGGTCTGCATCGGGTCAGGTCTCCACCTCCGACTGCGTAAACGTCCGAGGAAGGGCCAGAAGTCACCTTCGTGTCGGCGGTACGAGAGAGAACATCGGCCAGCCAGGCCTGCGGATCGACGTCGTTGAGCTTTGCGCTGGTGATCAGCGTTGCCATGAAGGCGGCCCCCTCGGGCGCTCATGGCGGCGGCCGCGTAAACAGGACGCGAAACAGTTCCTCCGAGCGTCTAAGACCTTCATCTGTCAGCACCAAGGATTTTGCCTTGTTGACCGGGTCGGCGATCAGTCCCTTCCGGTGAAGTCGATCCGTCACGTCCCAGTCAAAGCCCTTCCAGGCGCACCGTTCATCGTGCAGCGTCAGCCAAAGCAGGGCCAGGACCGCATCGTCGATCTTGTCGGTGTCGATCTCCATCGCTGCAGTTTAACACAGACTGCACCCGACGCGGCCCAAGCCGGAATGGATACTCTGGGCCTCTCGAACTTCGAATGGAACCGAGGCGAAGGCTGTGCGGTCTTCAGGCAGCCCTCTGATTTACTTGCAGAAACGACGACCGCTGCAGTGATGGAAGAAGTCCAGGGAACCAAGCTATCCACGGGGCATCCGGTTTGGCTGCGGTTCTTGGAAGCTTTTCGAACTTTCTGGGTCGCGCCTCAGCCCGAATTGCGGCTGCTCATGGACAAACTGGGACAATAAGCACCGGTAGGTCGCACGTCTGCCGGTGACAATGATGGACTGGACAGACAAATAAACAAAATCAAATGGTTATGGGAGGCCGTGTGCAAACACCGCACACGAAAGTTCTCCTTCTCTTCCATTTTGCCGACGGCGCTCGCCAGTCTCACGACGATGTTCGCCGTCGTGTCCATGATTAGCCGTCTGTGGCTCGGCTGGCGTTGCGTGAGCGCCCGCGGGTCAGCAGAAGCCGGGAACATGACCGTGGCGAGTTCGTGCTTTTTGGGGGCTGGTGCGCCTCGACACTGTTCACCATAGGAAGATCTCGTACAGCGCGAGCGCGATTAGAGCGGCGCCGGCGAGACCCTGGATCGAACGGGTGATGGCATGAAACAAGCGCGGCCGACCCTCCACGAAATGCAAAAGGCGCTCACGAAGCAGTATCGAGAGGATCGCGACACAAGACAGAGTAAGGGCTACACCAATCATCATGGTGCCGGCGAACAGAATGCCGGCCGCTGGCACGCCGCGCGCAATGGCAAACGTCATGACGAACAAGGTGAGCGGGCAGGGGATCAGCCCTGCCATCAGTCCGACCGCTTCGCCTTCATGCTTATGATGATGGCCGTGGCGGATCGCACACCAAACCATCCAGGCGCCGATCAGGCCGAGGAGGCCGCGGCTGATATCTTCGAGCAGCGGAGCCCGGCCGACGCTGCCAAGCGCGATCGACACAAAAGGCAGCGAGAGCGCCGCGATGAGTACGGCAATCGTCACATGCGTAAAGGAGAGCGTCAACGACACCAGTAGTCCTCGCGCCATCTTCGCTTCCGATCCGGCGAGATAGGTTGCCAGTACCGCCTTGCTGTGGCCTGGCGTCAACGCGTGGACGGCCCCGAAGAAAATTCCTATCGGCAGGAAGGCGATGAAGGCAAGCCAGTCGCCTTCCGCCGAGAGCAGTTTGATCTGCTCTGCAAGCGCGAGATAGATGTCGCGCTGTATGGCAACGAGATATTGAAACACTGGCCTCCATGTCCAGTTCAAAACGAGCGCGGCGAGTACGACATAGCGCGCGATCTTACCGATACCGACCAGTATCACGAAACTCCACCACGGCTCGCGCAGCACACCCGCGATCACGGTGAGCGGATCGCCGATGATTGGAAGCCAGCTCGCCAGAAGCGACCATTTGCCATAGCGATGATACCAGGTGGCCGCGCGGTCGAGCGCAGGCTGCTTCACAGGGAACCAGGTACGGTCCCGAAAGCGCTCGATGCCCCGGCCCAGGAACCAGTTGATGACGGCGCCCAAGATATTGCCGACGCTTGCCACAGCGATAAGCGCGGCCGCTGAGTAGGCCCTGTTCGCAAGCAGTGCGCTTAAGACCGCTTCTGATTGCATGGGCAGGATTGTCGCTGCGAGAAGCGCGGTTGCGAACAGGCCGGCATAGGCAAGAAAAGCCGCCACCCTTTATCCGTGATGACGATGGATTTCATCGCCATGATCGTGATCGCGTGGATGGTCATGCGGGTGCGAATCGTGATCCGCATCGCCGTTTGAAAATCGGATATTCGCCGCCGCCAGCGCGGGCATGTGTTCGAACAGTTCGCTCTCAAAAGTGGCCGCGATCTTGTTCGCAGCGGAAAGCGGCACGTTTTCATCGACCCGGATCGCGACGTCCGCGTGCAGCTTGTGGCCGATCCACCGCGCCTTTGCATTGACGATCTTGATGCCGGGGATATGTTCCGCCGCGTGGTGGATTTCATCGACGATGCCGGGCTCGACGCCATCGAGCATCCGTGTCAGCACAGATCTCGCCGATTGCCAGACGATGCCGAAGATCGCGATCGTGATGAGCAGTCCGACGACGGGATCGGCGAGCGGAAAGCCGAACCACACACCGATCGCGCCGGCGACGACGGCAAGGCTGGTCAGTCCGTCGGTGCGGGCGTGATAGCCGTCGGCGATCAGGGCGGCGCTGTTGATTTCGCGCCCTACGCGAATGCGGAAGACCGCAACCGCTTCGTTGCCAAGAAAACCGACAACGCCCGCGCCCGTCAGCCAAACGAGATGGGTCACGACTTGCGGATGGATCAGCCGATCGATGGCCTGATAGCCCGCCACAATCGCGCTGAAAAGAATGATGAGCACGATGATGATGCCGGCGAGGTCTTCGACCCGGCCGAGGCCGTAAGGAAATGTTTTCGTGGGTTTGCGGCGCGCCAGCTTGAACGCAATCCAGAGCGGGATTGCCGTGGTGGCATCGCCGATATTGTGAATGGTGTCGGCGAGCAGCGCCACGCTTCCCGAAATGGCCACGACGCCGATCTGCAGGAGCGCGGTGATCGCGAGAATCACGAATGACCACTTGATCGCCCAGATACCGCGGTCGGTCGTCGCAATGCTCGCGTCGATCACGCCATGCGTGTCGCCGTGGGCGCCGTGATCGCGAGAGCCATGCACGTGCCCATCGGAGCCGAAGCCGAACCAATCGAGAATGCGTGATCCCAGGTCGGCACTCATAGGTATTTCGCCAATTTTTTGAGTTCCTTGAGCGCATTTCGGGAGGTTCCGGCGTCCGCGCTATCATCAAGGCAATGCTCGATATGATCGTGAATCAACTCGCGCTTGGCATTGCTGATTGCGCTCTCGACCGCGTGGAGTTGCTGGGCGAGGTCCACGCACGAGCGGCCATCGTCAAACATGGACAAGACGGCCGCTAGGTGACCTTGCGCCCGCTTGAGGCGGGTGATGATTTCAGGATGGGAAGCATGCTTCATGTTGTGATCCTATCCTCCTGGGTAGGATAGGATCACAAGTAGTTTCAAACAACTCCTATTCGCCCTCCGGCCAGCGGGTTGCTCCGGAAGCTCTTGACCTTCCAGTAGCTGGAAGCCTTATCTCTCCAATTTCAAACGATGAGGAGACACCCTTCCGACGGCGACCGAGCCACAAACTGGTATCATTGCTTCGGGAGGTAGGCCCTGCTGCTGAGCTGGATGCAGATAGTCGGCGATCCGCCGACGCTCGTCGCGGGTGTTCTTCGCCAACCTTTGTGGAGCTTTGTTGTGATTGTCGCCGTCGCGAAAGTCACGCGCTATCTGGCTATCGCCGCAGCTACTCTGAACCTGATGTGACCAGCCTTGCAGCAATATTGACACACGGTTGCGTTCACTTTTGGTTGCACTGCAACAAACTGGCCGCCCACGACCTTGACAAATCAGGCGAACAATTGTCCGAAGGGGATGATGAGGAATCTTGGTCGAATCTCGATCTTGGGAAGCATACCGCTCCGAGCAATGCTGGCGGTCGTGTTCTTGGTCATGTCGGCTCTTCAGCCCGGTTTGTTTGCCACGGCCAATGCCACGGGTTTTCACAGCGACGCGGGGATGAATCTCGCTTCCGAAGAGCATTCCCACGATAAGGGTGGTCACGACCACGGTGCCGCTGCCGACGACGTGGACATGTCAGAGCACGATCACGGCACCAAGAATTCCAGCGAGAAAAGCTGCGAAGTCCATTGCGCGCCGACCCATGCCGTGCCTGTCGATTGTCCCGACCTGGAGCGCGTTGTTTCCCGCTGCTTTGCGGCCATCGTTGCCGAAGCCTCGGCCGGCGGCGAGTACACAGCGCATATAAGACCTCCCAGACACCTGAACTGACGCCCCATCGAGGGCGTTCGCGCGCAGCGTGCGGAATTTGTTCCGGCGCGGCCTAACGCACACGTTTAGCTTCAGGTCTACAATGAAATTCGCAAGTCTCGCGATGCTCGCATCGCTTTTGGTTGCCGGATGCACGGTAACCACCCCACCGAGCGTCCTTCCAGCTTTCAATCCGTCTGATCCCGCGATGGGCATCCGTGATGCGCACTATCACCCGGTCGTCGCCAATTATCACCAGCGGGAGCCCGTCGATCCGCAGAACTGGCGGCGTCTCAATGAAGAACGCTCCCCCGCAAAAACGGGAGCCGGATCATGAAGCGCCGGTTCCTGAACATAGCTGCGGCCATGGCCATCCCGCTAATTGCTGCCGGATGTGCGACCGCCGCTGGCCCTGACGGCGTTTCCGACCCCGTCGCTGGCTTCACGACAGTCGCGGTACGCGCCGGGGCTGTGACCGGCAAGAGAACGGCTTGGGTGCAGTCTCGCGAGGCTGCGCAGGCTCTCTCCGCGCAAGTAAAGGGCCTGGTTCAGAAGAAGACTATTGGTCCGGACGTCGCGGTTCAGGTCGCCCTGCTCAACAACAAGGGCTTGCAGGCCGCCTACGCCGAGATCGGTCTGTCGGCGGCCGATGTCTGGCAGGAAGGGATGCTCGTCAATCCGACAATCTCGGTTGGAATGATCGGCATCGATCCCGTACGCACGATCGAGGGGGCTGTTGCCAGCAATATCCTTGCGCTGATGACCCGTCAGCGACGCGTCGCGGTCGCGGATACGCGCTTCCGCCAGGTCCAGCTCCGCGCCGCCGAAGAAACGCTACGGCTGGCCGCTGACACGCGGCGAGCCTGGATCAACGCTGTGTCGGCCCGGGAAAGCGTGTCCTATCTCAGTCAGGCGCAGGCCGCCGCCGACGCTGCGTCCGAACTCGCTCAAAAACTGGGGGAGACAGGCGCTTTTACAAAAACCGGCCAGGCCCGCGAACACGTCTTCTATGCCGAGGTCGTCGGCCAGACGGCGGAGGCGCGCCTCGCCGCACGGACTGCCAAGGAAGAGCTCACCCGCCTCATGGGCCTATGGGGACCTGACCTCGATTACTCAGTCCCCAGCATGCTTCCAGCCCTGCCGAAGGGTACCAAGGCAAAACGCGCCATCGAGGCCGAAGCGCTGAGAAATCGCGTCGACCTTGAGATCGCGAAGCTTGAGCTGGAGGCGCTGGCGAAATCCTATGGTCTGACCGAGGCGACGCGCTACGTCACCGACCTCGAACTTCTTACCGGCGTGGAAGTGGAGCGCGAGGAGTCGGAGGAAGGCGGAACCGAGACGAGTACTGCACCCATCCTGGAACTCGAGTTTGTCATCCCGATCTTCGATACCGGCAAGGCGCGCATGCGAAAGGCCGAGCTTGCCTACATGCAAGCGGCAAACCGGATGGCGGAAAAGGCGGTCAACATCCGGTCCGAGGCCAGGTCCGCCTATGACGCCTACCGCTCGACCTATGACATTGCTCGGCACTATCGCAACAGTGTCGTGCCACTGCGAACAAAGATCGAGGCGGAGTCGGTCCTCACCTACAACGGCATGATTACCAACACGTTCGAGCTTCTGGCGGACACCCGCGCGAAGATCAGCTCAATCATGCTTTCCCTCAACGCCAAGCGCAATTTCTGGCTGGCCGACGTCAACCTCGGAACCGCCATCCACGGTGGCGGCGCAAGCTCACCCGGGGGCAGCGATGCACCGGCTGCAGTCGAAGCGGGCGCCGAAGGCCACTGAACTGAAGGAGAAGAAAAAATGCTTTCGAGACGTCAGTTACTAGGCGCCGGAGCCCTGCTCGCCGGCGCGACGGCGTGGACCAAGACATC
Source organism: Mesorhizobium monacense (assembly GCF_056781675.1). Classification (NCBI taxonomy): domain Bacteria; kingdom Pseudomonadati; phylum Pseudomonadota; class Alphaproteobacteria; order Hyphomicrobiales; family Phyllobacteriaceae; genus Mesorhizobium; species Mesorhizobium monacense. The sequence goes on from NZ_CM165567.1 coordinate 6,874,044, forward strand.
TGCGATGGGCTTGCCGGACGCCGCTGTAATGGAATCGCCGGACATGCAGCCGCCAATCTTCCCGGCAAGCGGCCCGGACTACCAGCCGGTTGTGACGCTCAACGGTTGGACGCTGCCCCACCGCATGAACAATGGTGTGAAGGAATTCCACCTTGTCGCCCAAGCGGTCGAGCGGGAACTGGCGCCCGGATCGACGGCCTATCTGTGGGGCTACAACGGTCAGTCCCCCGGACCTACCATTGAAGCGGTCGAGGGCGACAGGGTCCGCATCTTCGTAACAAACAAGCTGCCGGAGCACACGACGGTCCATTGGCACGGCATGATCCTGCCCAATGGCATGGACGGAGTGACGGGTCTTACTCAGCCCGGAATCCCGCCCGGCAAGACCTTTGTCTACGAGTTCGACCTCGTGAAGAGTGGCACCTTCATGTACCACCCGCATGCCGACGAAATGGTCCAGATGGCGATGGGCATGATGGGCTTCTTCGTCATCCACCCCAAGAACCCGAAATTCATGCGGGTGGACCGCGACTTCGTGTTCCTGCTGAACGCCTTCGACATCGAGCCCGGGTCCTACGTCCCGCGCATCATGGAGATGACGGACTTCAATCTCTGGGCCTGGAACAGCCGTATCTTTCCGGGGATCAGCCATCTTCCAGTGTCGAAGAACGACCGGGTCAGAGTCCGAGTCGGCAACCTGACGATGACCAATCACCCGATCCACATGCATGGCTACGACTTCGAGGTGACCTGCACCGATGGCGGCTGGGTCCGCCCGGAGGCGCGGTGGCCAGAGGTGTCGATCGACATCCCGGTTGGCGCCATGCGGGCGTACGAGTTCGATGCCAAATACGAGGGCGACTGGGCGATCCATTGCCATAAGTCGCATCACACGATGAACGCCATGGGTCACGATGTGCCTACGCTTATCGGTGTCGACAACTCGAAGGTCACCGACAAGATCCGCCGCGTCCAGCCCGAATACATGGCGATGGGTGACCGCGGCATGGCTGACATGGGCGAGATGGAGATGCCGCTTCCCGACAACACGGTTCCGATGATGACCGGCTGGGGCCAATTCGGCGCTATCGAAATGGGCGGGATGTTCTCGGTCGTGAAGGTGAGGCAAGGCCTCTCCGCGAACGATTATGCCGATCCGGGTTGGTACCAGCACCCGGAAGGAACCGTCGCCTATGAGTGGACGGGGGATGTTCCCGCTCCAGCGAAATCAGGCGACGCAAAAACGATGACACCGGCAGCGCACGGCGGTCACGGAAAACAGGGATGAAACACCTGAACCCCTCAACGTCAACAAAGAGAGAGATAAGCAGCATGAAACGTATAATCGCAGCGGCCGTTGTAATGGCGGTCAGTTCCGGAGCAGCTCATGCCAGTGGAACCCACGCCGGAGGCCATGGAGACAAAGCCAGCATGATGCCGATCGGCAACCCTGGCGAGGCTGGCAAGGCAAATCGGACCGTCAACATCTCCATGTCGGAGAAGGATGACGGGACGATGTTGTTCCAGCCGGCCGTGCTCAAGGTGAAGAAGGGCGAGACCGTTCGCCTGAAGTTCGTCAACAAAGGCCAGGTCGACCACGAATTCGTCATGGACGTCCATGAGGGGATCATGGAGCACAAGGCGCTGATGGAGAAGTTCCCCGAGATGGAGCACGCCGATCCCAACTCGATCCGGCTGGCGCCCGGCGCCAGAGGCGAGATCATCTGGACCTTCGCCAATGCCGGCGAATTCGGTTTCGCCTGCCTGGTCCCGGGTCACTACGATTCCGGCATGAAGGGCAATATCAGCGTCGCCAACTGAGTTCGAAAAACGCAAAGGAAGAAACCATGACACTATTGGTAAAAGTACTCTCGACGTTCGCGCTCGCGCTCGCCATCGGCGGTAGCGCGCTTGCGCAGGAATACGTCAAAGGCGAAGTCCTCAAGGTCGACGCCAAACAGAAAAAGCTGACGATCAAGCATGAACCGCTGACAAATCTCGACATGCCCGCGATGACGATGGTGTTCGTCGTCGCGGAGGACGGCATGCTCAAGAAGGTCAAATCGGGTCAGGCGATCGAGTTCACAGCCGACCGCGTCAACGGACGGATTACGGTTACCGAGATCAAGTAAATGCACGCCATCCGCCGCGGGCTGTGAGCAACGGCCCGCGGCTTGCTTGCCGGCATTCCGCAGACTGCTCGAGAATGAACGTGCTGCCTTACATTCATGCCGCCAACGTCAGGCAGCTGTTCATTAATTTGAACGAGATCGCCAAGAAGCTTGGCCGCAACCTGCGTATTCGCTTCATATCGCTTCGAATGGTGGCTGTATTTGCAGCAGTCGCAATCACAATTATAGGTAGCGTTGGCCGCGACTCGACAATCTACGTAGCAACAGCGGCAATCTACTTAATCGTCGTCACGTTCTTGACGGGAATGTTTCTGGCTTCACGCTTGACGCGGCCGCTCACATACTTCGCGGTGCTGGATGCGATCTTCGTATCTTGTGTTTTGTACGAGCACATACTCGGCACCCCGATCACCAACGATCATGGCTTGACCACTGCAGGCTTGGTTATCCCGTTTATCCTTCTAAGCCATATCGGGATGAACCTGAGCGGTCGCCTAATCGTCATCTTCTCGGCGATAGTCCTGACGGCCTGGGTGACAATGCTGGGCCTGATGGCCTTCCGCCACGAGATTGGAGAGCCCGGGACGTTCCTCGACGCGTTCTTCGACCTTGATCTCGGTCTGGCATTGAGCTTCGGGTTTGCCGCGATCACGACCTGCCTTCTGGCGGTGGATCACAGCCGAACCCGCAGAAGGGCGCTGAAGATTGATCGGTGGCGGCATAATTTGACGCGTTTTTTCTCTCCTCTCGTGGTCGCGCACCTGCAGGAGGCGGGTAAGGCACTTGATTTAAAGCGGCGTCCCGCCGCGATCATGTTTGTCGACCTGCGGGACTTTACCAGCTACGCCGAGACGGCCCCCGCTTCGCAACTGGCCGGTGTGCTGGCGGAGTATCGGCGATTGGTCGCAGGTACAATATTTGCGTTTGGCGGAACGGTCGACAAATTCATCGGCGATGGTGTCATGGCGGTGTTTGGCCAGCCGACCGCTGCAGAGGATGACGCCGAGCGAGCTCTGGACTGCGCGATGGAACTGATTGCGCTCTTGAGCGAATGGAAGCCGCTTAGCGACTCTGATGGGTCGGTCTTTCAAGTAGGCATAGGCCTTCACTACGGGACCATCATCGGCGGGGTGCTCGAGAGCGGTTACCACGACGAATTCACTGTCATCGGCGACGCCGTCAACGTCGCGCAGCGATTGGAATCGCTGACCAAGGATCTCGGCGCTTCACTCGTCGTCTCTTCGGCGTTGTTGACCCAGACGCAAAAAGGCACACTGACAGGGCCCTGGATATGGAAGAACGCGGTTGCGCTGAGCGGCCGCCGATTCCCGATAGACCTCGCCTTTCTTCCTCGTGAAAGTATCTTGCCGCGACCGATGCAGGCGCCGTCCGGACATCCGGAAATCGGCAATGGCCCGGCGAGAAACCTTCGGGCGCGGCAGCATCCGTCCGGCAACCCGACTCACCAAGTTGACGGCGGGGGCTGAACGGAACCGCGCCCCTGGCAGGCCCTGACGCGTCGAATGTTTCACGACGAGGGTACAGCGCAGAACGCTGTCCAGAGATCTTGCTTCCAATCCCTGCGTTGCAGGTCGCGCAGGGCAGCGCCTACCGGGTACTTGCGCGTGCCAACGCTGACATAAGCCGGTGCCGCACACCGTATGCGTGCATGGTGGCTTCCGCGATCCACATACTTGATCGCACCACTCGCGTCGGTCTCGACCAGACCGATAGCCACCTCAAAGTCATACTCTTTCTCATGAAAGACAGTATCGTTCAGGACGCTGAGCTGGACCGATGTGGCATCTGGAAAACTGGCAGTGTAAAAGATCAATTGCTCCGCCGTCATCGACGGCGTAGCCACCAACACGCCGGCAACAAATCCAATGGCGCGCATTTCCTCCTCCCGAGGACTGAGGAGAAGACTATCATCTCTTGCATCGTTATTCGAATCGATTCTCTGTTCCGGTAGCGGGCGCTGCTGCTGGCCGCCTGAAAGCTGCCCGGGATATTTGTGCGCCTGATCCGGGATCTTCACGCGATCGAGATAGTGCATGGCGACCTGCTCGGCTTCCTTGCGCCGCATCTTGCGCACCCAGATCGGCGCCAGCGTCAGGTTTTTCCAAAATGGTCAGGTGCGGGAGCAGATTGAAGTGCTGGAACTCCATGCCGACGTCGCGGCGGATTTCATCGATCTTCTTCAGGTCGCCGGTCAGTTCAATACCGTCCACGACGATGCGCCCTGTTGGTGCTCTTCCAGTCTGTTGATGCAGCGGATCATGTCGATTTGCCTGAACCAGACGGTCCGCAGATCACCAGTTTTTCACCGCGTTGGATGGTGAGATCGATATTTTTCAATCCGTGGAAGGCCCCGTACCACTTGTTCACGCCGACCATCTCGACGGCGGTGGGATTTGTCGTGGGCAGGGATGGAACGTGCCGGATGGCAGATACGGAAGTCGACATTGCAGCATTCCTACTGAGCCGCCGGGCCCCGCCGCTCGAGAAAATCGGCGAAGCGGGCGAAGGAGAAGGACAGCGCAAAGAACATCGCGCCAATGAAGAGAAAAGTCTCGGCGGCCGGCGACGGCCATTCGGGGTCGGCCAGTGCAGCCTTGCCTGAACTGATCAGGTCGAACAGCCCGATGACCAGGACAAGGCTCGTATTCTTGATCATAACGATGATGGTGTTGGCGAGCGCAGGGATCACCACCCGGATGGCTTGGGGCAGGATGACGAGACGTTGTGTGCGCCAAAAGGGCAGGCCGAGCGACGCTGCTGCCTCATACTGCCCGTTCGGGATGGCCTGCAGGCCGCCGCGGATCACTTCGGCGAGATAGGCAGCCGCGAAGATGGTGAGAGCGACAAGCGCGCGCACGAATTTGTCGGGCAGCAGCGCCTCGGGCAGGAACAGCGGCATCATGATCGACGCCACGAACAGGATGGACAGCAATGGCAGTCCCCGCACGGATTCGATCAGCAACACCGCGCCGACCCGCACGGCAGGCAGGGTCGAGCGCCTTGCCAGCGCGAGCAGGATGCCGACCGGAAAGGCGATGCCGATGGCGACGACGGTCAAGATCAGTGTCACCGGTAGGCCGCCCCAGGATGAAGTCGGCACTTCGGCCAGTCCGAAGCCTCCCCCCATCAGCCAGAAGATCAAAGCGAACGCCGCCACCCAGAGCGCCAGCAGTTGTGACGTCCAGCTCGCCGGACGCACCGACCAGCCGAGCAGCGCCAGAATGAGCAGGCAAACAATGGCTGGGCGCCAGCGTTCGTCGAACGGATAGATGCCGAACAGAAGTTGGCCGGATTTGGCATAAATGAAGCTCCAGCAGGCGCCAGTGGCGGCTCGGCAGGCATTCGGGTCGAGGTCGAAGAGCACCGCATCGATCACCAGCCAGCGCAGCATGGGCGGCACGGTGACGAAGAGCAGCGCGCCGAACAGCAGCGTGAGCGCGGCGTTGAACGGTGTGCCGAACAACAGCTTGGCGAGGCGCCGC
>NZ_JBXAYW010000001.1:0-293937 GCF_056781675.1 Mesorhizobium monacense
TCGCGTGCCGAGATGAAACGCTCGATGGAAGCGACGATCCATCATTTCAAACTCTACACGGAAGGGCATCACGTGCCCGCCGGAGAGGTATACGCTGCGGTCGAAGCACCGAAGGGTGAGTTCGGCGTTTATCTGATTTCCGATGGCAGCAATGTTCCGTACCGGTGCAAGATCCGAGCACCCTCCTTCGCCCATCTGCAGGCAATGGATTTCTTGTGTCGGGGCCACATGATCGCCGATGTCTCTGCGATCATTGGTTCGCTCGACATCGTGTTCGGAGAGATCGATCGTTAAGCCGAGTTGCACATCTCGGCTGCTGGAAGTTAGGCCTACAATCGCAGGATCATCCGTGGTTTATCGAAGTCGCGCACAAAAAAAGCCCGCCGGAGTGCGTCTCTCTGGCCCGCTGCCGGTTCAGTGGACAGGCAGCAGGCCAAGTTGACCCTATCCAGCCGTCAGGGAATGACAAATCCGAAAAGAACGGCTCGCCCTTTCACAAGGCGGCCGTTCGTTCGCTTTTTACAGAAGATACGAAAACGCCGCTCGACCGGAAGGGAGCGGCGTTTATCAAGTGTGGCGTCCTAACCCCTAGACGAAACCCCGATTGGTCGGGGCCCCCGGACTCGAACCGACGTTTCCAGCCTGTTCGCTATCAACCTTTAGATGGTGTTCTCCCGTCGTCCTTGCAAGCGCCATCGGCGCGCACGGTGTGGAAGGCTAGACGCGAGCCAAACGCTACCCAGCCGTGGAACCAACACTTCGCGCATATGTTGATAGAGATCGGGCGCCCCCCCGCCGCGTCCGGTGGCTACGAAGCCGCTTTCAAACATCCCCTCTGGCAAGCGGGTTTTTTGTGCCTTCCCGGCGAACGGATTCACCAATGCCGGTGACAGGCCGGCACATAATGACTCGCTAATGGATTGTCGAAAGCGTACATTCCCAATGTCGCTGGGCACTGAACGGGCGCTGGCGCTTGAGAGCGTAGATCGTACTCCCGCCCCTATGGGAGTTATGTGATGGAAAACGACAGCCGCTCAGACGGATTTATCTCCGCTCAGGACTTTGACATTCTGTGCGACGCTTTCAAGGCTTCGGTCGAGGAAGGACGGGTAACCAAAGCGCACAGGATTCAGCACGCCAAGGATCTGGTGCGCGAACTCACCGGCCAAGAGAACGCCGACAAACACCTGATTAGCCGGATGATGCGGGGTTGCCACGCTACCCAGCCGTAGGGGAATGGCGGCCTACTTGGGTTGGTAGGCCGCTTCCGTTCCTTCGCATCTTCAACGCCTCGGTCAAACCCGGCTTGATATTCGGTCTTGCCTGCGGGGATGGAGTGGCTTGGGATGCCGGGTAGGATGCCGGGCGAAACCGTCTTCCAACCGTCCAAATACCCCTTCTCGAAAGATCCAGACATTACTTCTGTCCCGATGGTTTCTCGTCTCGCCGCTCACCAGTATGTGCGGCCTTGGCTATCTTTTTGACCGCAGCATCAAAGTGCTCCTCGGACTGGCCGGTTTGCCTCGGCGGTAATCAGAAGCGCGGCGATGGAACCGGCGTCCTGCAGGGCCGTTCGAACAACCTTGGCGGGATCGACGATACCGGCCTTGATCATGTCGACGTAGAGTTCGGTCTGAGCATCGAAACCTTGATCGTGATCCTTGCTGTCCATGAGTTTCCCAACGACGATCGAGCTTTCGACGCCGGAATTCTCGGCGATCTGGCGGATGGGGGCTTCGAGCGCTCTCAGCATAATCGAAATACCCGCCGTCATGTCTGCATTCGCGCCAGTAAGCTCAGTCAAAACTGCCTTGGCACGCAGAAGCGCCACGCCGCCGCCGGCACGATGCCCTCTCTTCGCGATTGCCTTCAGCCGCAACACGCTCGTGCCGCTCCTCATCATTACGAATCCGGTACTGAGGGGAATTGTCGCTTGGTGGCATTGTCCCGGTGACCCGAAACATATGCCCGGCCTGAAGCGACATGCCGATTGTGCCTTTCAATCTGACCGACCGCCCGACGGCGAAACGATGAACGTTCATTGCTGGATCCTCCTGATTGTGCCTAGCGCCTGTTCCTGATCCTGCTCTAACGCAGCTTCGAGTTCGTAATGGTCGATACCCACAAGCTAGCTCGCGAGATGGAGGGTCGAGGAGACGGCGGGAATATGGATGAAGGTGGCGACACGCCGGTAGGCGAGCCAGGAAATCCCGTCGATCAGTCGTCGTCCTCGTCGATTGCATAATCGCCCGGCGGCTGAAACTCATCGACGCCTCTCAGCGAGAGCGGTGCCGTGAATTTCACGGTCGTGTGCTTGTGCGGGTGTTCATTTGCAGATCCCTGGAAAGAGCAGATTACTGCGCTCGCGAAGCGACGCAGCCCTTTTAGAATCGATGATTTGGGGAGTTGGCGGGTCGAGAGCCTGTGACGCCGCGATAGCAAGCATGGCCAAAAGAACGATACACGAACGGCATGCGCCAATTGCGGTTTAACTGCCGCTTGTCTGGAGAACCGCTAGCTGCCGAATGCCCTGGTTTGGCAGCTAAGCCGCTTCCGCCAGGAAAGCTCCAAAAAAACTATTATGGATGCTCTTTGTGTGATAGGGTAATTTTCTGGCCGAAAAAATAACAAAACAAAGGAGGCCGCTGTGAAAACCTATATCCCTGCTCAGGTTTACCTTTACGACTACAAGAGCTTATTCGTAAGAGCGTCGGTCACGATTGCCATGGGCATCATCGTCTATTTGACGCTTTTCGGCATCACCTGGTAAATCCAGACGTCGGTAATGACTGGCGGCCAAACGTCCTGGAGTGGCGCTTCTATTTCGATCGACCAGTCGTCAAAGGCTACAGTGGAGCCGGTTGACGGAAGCGCCGCTGTAGCGCCTCCCATGGCCGGAACAGAAGCGATGGCGCCAAGTATGGCGCGGCGGAAAATCTCCCGATGATGACAGCAGGCATAGCTTCGCCGGCCGCCGGAACATGGGTGTTCGGCACAAGGGTTAGCAGTTGTGAAGCCTGCACATGTGCAACGCGCTCCGCCGAGACCGGCTCCCGAATCGACGTGTCGTCATCCGCTTCGACTTCACCGGCCGGCCGCGCCGTGAGCGCTATTGGCTGCTCATCGAGTTCGGAGACACCGAGATCTGTAAGACGTTTCCCGGCTTCGACGAGGACCTCTACATCACGGCGGAAGCCGAAGCCTTCGTCAAATGGCATGCCGGCCAGCTCACCTGGAGCCAGGCCACTCGCGAAAGCCGCATCCAACTCGACGGCCCGCCGTCGCTGGTCAGAGCCTTCCCAACCTGGAACGCCCGCAGCATGTTCGCCCACATAGTCGCGCGTACCGCCACGAGTCTCGCAGGCTGACATCCTGGATGCGGCTCCCGGAGTCGCACTTGCCGTCTACAGGGAGACTATCCAGCGGCTGTTTGTGTGGCGGAAACCGGCCAAAATCCTTATCGTGTGAAAGTTGTCATGGTCGCTTAGGGGAACCCGCCCGATCGCTTAGAGGTAGTATTTCGCCCCCTCCCGCAAACGACCCCAAGATGGGCGGGCATCGCAAGCGAGTTCTGGAGCCGCACCGGGCGTTCATCGTGGAGCCGCCACATGTGACCCTGCACCAGCTGAAGGCCGAGCTTGCAGCGCACGGTGTGAAGGTCTCACACGACACGGTGTGGCAGTTCTTGCGGCGGGAGGGTCTGCGGTTCAAAAAAAGCGCTGTTGGCCCTTGAGCAAGCCCGTGCCGACATCGCGCGAGCGCTGGCGTGCCTGGCAGGCCGATCTCGATCCGAGGCGGCTGGTGTTCATCGACGAAACCTGGATCAAGACAAACATGGCGCCGTTGCGGGGCTGGAGCCCGAGAGGCCAGCGCCTGCGCGGCTTTGCTCCGCACGGCCACTGGCGGACCCTGACCTTCCTCGGGGCCTTGCGCTGCGACCGCCTCGCCGCACCTTGCGTCTTCGACGGGCCGATCAACGGCCATGTTTAGTCCGGGCATTTGCTGGAGCGGATTGAGAGTAAAGCGTTCGGGCTGGGAAGCCCAAGCCTTGCAGATGAACTCGTAGGGCGTGAGGCCTTTGAGGGTCTTCAGCCTGCGGCCGAAGTTGTAGGCCGAGACGAAGTCGGCAAGGTGCTGGCGGAGTTGGTCGTGGCTCTCATAGTAGAAGCGCCGGACGGTCGCATCCTTGATGGTCCGGTTCATTCTCTCGACCTGGCCGTTGGTCCACGGATGCCTTGCCTTGGTCGTCCGGTGCTCGATGTCGTTCCTGGCGCAAGCGTACTCGAAGGCATGGGCGCGGAAGCGTTCGCCGTTTGCGATGGCCTCCTTGATCAGTGGCACGGCCGAACCGCCGGCGCCGGGGGTGGTGAACTGGATGCCGTTGTCGGTGAGCACGGTGTGGAACTTGTAGGGAACGGCCGCGATCAGGCGCAGCAGGAAGTCTCTTGAGACGGCGGTGGTGGCCTTCTCATGCAGCTCGACGAAGGCGAATTTCGAGGTGCGATCGATGGCGACGAACATGTGCAGCTTGCCCTGCTCGGTGCGCACCTCACGCTGGCTGGGATGCCGACCGGGGCGCCAGGCATGGGCGGCGAGAAGGACGGAACCTGGACGATTTACGCTTTCACCAAGGACGGCAAAGCCCCCACCGTCTACGCGACGGAGTAGGGACACCGCGATGTTGACGAACATGTCAGATTGCCCCGCCAAGACCTGGCTGGCCATGACGTTCGTGTCCGTAGCCGGCTTTCTTGTCCTGCTGGTTCTGGTGCTCGCCGTCGCGGCGCTCGCAAGATATGTGCTGACGGGACGTCGACCCAATAGACCGGGTGCATCATGACCAGCGGTGACGTTCAATCCGATGCGGGACCGCCGGCCATCCGGCGCGCTGCGCTACGACGGCTGCTGGTCATCCTGCCTGTGATGGGTTTCGCCGGGCTCGCCATCGTGCTCGCCTGGGGGCTCACACGCAACGCATCGGATATTCCATCGGTGCTGATCGACAAGCCGGTGCCCGAGTTCAGCCTGCCGCCGGTCCAGGGCCGCACGCTTGGCCTGTCTAGCAGCGACCTGCGGGGCGAAGTTTCGCTGGTCAACGTCTTCGCATCCTGGTGCCTGGCCTGCCGCGAGGAGCATCCTGTGTTCGTGCAACTAGCGACAAGCAAGACGGTGCCGCTGCATGGACTCAACTACAAGGACAGGCCTGATGACGCCGCACGATGGCTCGACACGATGGGCGATCCCTACACACGCACCGGCGCGGACCTGAACGGCCGCGTCGCCATCGACTGGGGTGTCTACGGGGTACCGGAAACCTTCGTGGTGAGCGCCGATGGCCGCATCGCCTACAGGCACATTGGCGCGGTTACGGAAGTGGCGCTTGAGAAGACGATTCTGCCGCTCGTCGAGCGCCTGAGAGCCGAGGCGAAGGAGCGGCGACCATGAAGATGCTCGCTCTCGCCCTCTTCGGCGGCTTGCTCGCGGTGACGCAGCCCGCATCGGCCATCGAGCCGCCGCAGAACTTTGTCGTTCACGAGGCTCCCGTCCCCGTGCCGGAAATCCGGTTTGAGGACGCCGACGGTCGGCCGAAAACGCTTGCGGATTTCCGTGGCAAGGTCGTGCTGCTCAACATCTGGGCGACATGGTGCGCTCCCTGTCGAAAGGAAATGCCGACGCTCGACCGGCTGCAGGCCAAACTTGGCGGGCCGGACTTCGCGGCGATCGCGCTGTCGATGGACCGTGGCGGCCCGGACAAGGTGAAAAACTTCTTCACCGAGATCGGCATCGAGCACCTTGCCCTCAACATCGACACATCGGGCAAGGCGATGTTCACGCTCGGCGCCCTCGGCCTTCCCTTGACATTGCTGATCGACCGCAAAGGCAAGGAGATCGGTCGGCTGATCGGCCCCGCCGAATGGGATTCACCCGAAATGGTCGCGTACATCCGCAGGCATCTTGCCGCCAACTGAGAAAGGACCCGATAGATGACCACGACAGAACTCACCCAAACCAGACAGGCCTCTCCCGGACGCGATGCCACCATCCGCCACACTCTCGGCGGTCGACGTGGCCTGATCGCTGCCGGCGCGGCCATTGCCATCGCCGGCCTCGCGTTCAACTGGACATGGCTGGTCGCCGCCGGAATTGCGCCGCTGCTGCTCAGCGTGTTGCCCTGCGTTGCCATGTGCGCGCTTGGCCTGTGCATGAGCCGGATGACCGGCCGGTCATGCTCGACCGAGGACGTCGCCCAAAAACGCGACGGGGACAGCGATGGCGCCAAGGCAGTGCCCATCAATCTGAAAGGCAATGGTTGATGTTCGTCCGGGCCCAAGGCGAGCCACAGGCTCTCTCTCCGGCTTTGGGGATGCGCTTGCTGCGCGGCCTGATCGCTCTGACGGCGCTGATCTCCGGCTTTGTCCACGGCGCGCAAGCGCACTCGCTGGATGAAGTCGACGCCATGCTTCAGGGCGACGAGAAGTATTTCCAGCCGCTCGACAAGCCGGCGCCCGATTTCACGCTGCGCACCTCCGACGGACGCGTCGTGCGGCTGGCCGATCTCAGCGGCAAGGTCGTCGTGCTCCACTTCATCTACACATCGTGCCCGGATGTGTGCCCCCTGCACGCCGAGAAGATCGCCGAGATCCAGGCGATGGTGAACGGCACGCCGATGAAGGATCGGGTCACCTTTGTGACCATCACCACGGATCCGACGCGGGACACGCCGGACGTGCTGCGCGACTATGGACCAGCGCACGGGCTCGTTCCCGTGAACTGGCTGTTCCTGACCACCACCCAAGGTCAGCCGGAGGACACGACCCGCAAGCTGGCGCAAGCCTTCGGCCACAAATTCACCCTGACGGATGACGGTTATCAGATGCACGGCATCGTCACCCACGTGATCGACAAGGAGGGCCGCTGGCGGGCGAATTTCCACGGCCTGAATTTCGCGTCGGTCAATCTCGTCACTTTGGTCAATGCCCTCACCAACAACATCGAGCGTCCGCACGATGAACCGGAAGAAGGCTGGCTGGCAAAACTCAAGGACCTCTTTTGACGCAGTTTTCACCGGCGGCAGGCCGACACCAGGCCGCCCCCACGGATGACAAGGAGAGACGCACATGATCACCAGCGCGAAACAGGCAAATCGACACAGTGGCTGGCTTGTCCGCGCCCTTCTGCTTGCCGGCGTGACAGGATGGCTCTTGCTCGGCCTTCAAGGCGCGCAGCGACCGGCGAGCGCGGGCGGCGAAACGTCCCAGGACCAGTTCGACCAGCGGGTGCACGACTATATCCTCGCGCATCCGGAGGTCGTCATGCAGGCGCTGCAAAGTCTGGATGCTCGCCAGCGCGAGGCCGAGGCGGCAGAGGCAAAGGCGGTACTCACGTCGCGAGCCGACGACATCTTCCGCGACAAGCAGAGCCCCGTCGGTGGCAACGCGCAGGGCAACGTCACCCTGGTCGAGTTCTTCGACTACAACTGCCCCTATTGCCGCCAGGTGGCACCGATCATGGCGCGAGCCGTGACCGACGATCCGCAGCTCAGGATCGTCTACAAGGAATTTCCCATCCTCGGCCCGGATTCGGTGTTCGCGGCCAAGGCGGCGCTCGCGGCCGAGCGGCAAGGCAAATACGCGGCGTTCCACAAGGCACTGCTCGGCGCCAAGACAAGGGTGACCGAAGCGATCGTGCTCAAGGTTGCGGCCGAGGCCGGCCTCGACGTCCCGCGCCTGAAGACCGACATGCAGCATCCCGACATCCAGGCATCGATAGACCGGAACGCGGAACTGGCGCAGGCGCTAAAGATCACCGGAACACCGGGATTCGTCGTCGGCGACCAGATTTTCCCTGGCGCTACTGATCTCGCAACAATGAAGAAACTGATCGAGCAAGCACGGGCCCTGCAGAAATGAGGCACGCACCAGCAACCGGGAACAGCTGAATGCCCGAACTCTCCAACATCGGCGTGCTGACCGCGTTCGCGGCGGGCATCGTGTCGTTTCTCTCGCCCTGCGTGCTGCCGCTGGTGCCGGGCTATGTTTCCTATGTCGCCGGCCGGACGCCCATGGACGGGCCTGCCGACCGGATGGCCCGCTTGTCAGTGGCAGCCTTGGGCCTCTGCTTCGTGCTCGGATTCTCGACTGTCTTCATCGTGCTGGGCGCCAGCGCCACCGCGCTCGGCCGGTTGCTGCTCAGCTACCGCGTCGAGCTCAACCTCGTCGGCGGCGCCATCGTCATCCTGTTCGGACTCTTCCTGATCGGGCTCGTCCGCCCGGGCTGGATGATGCGCGAGGCGCGGTTTCACGCCGCCGCTCCGGGTGGACGCGCGATGTCCGCTTACGCTCTCGGCCTTGCCTTTGCCTTCGGCTGGACACCTTGCATCGGTCCTATCCTCGGCTCGATCCTGACCGTGGGTGCGGCCTCGGCAACGGTCGCCGATGGCGTTGCCCTGCTTGCCATCTATTCGCTTGGCCTTGGTGTTCCCTTCCTGCTTGCCGCCTTGTTCACCGACAGCCTCGTGCGGCGGCTGAAAGCGATGCGCCAGGCGGGTCGTCTGCTGCAGCCCGCGGCCGGTGGCATCATGGTGGTAATGGGGCTCGCCATGATCACGGGACAGATGTCGACATTCTCGTTCTGGCTGCTGGAGCAATTTCCCATTTTCACGCGCATCGGCTGAGGCCGGGAAAGGAATTAGCCATGATCCGGACAATGTGCCCAAACAGACGAATGGTTGCTCTCGGTGTTTTTGGCTTGGCGACGGTTACCGGCTTTCTCAAGGAATCGGATTTGGCGATCGCCGCCGAGGACACCAGCTTGGCGAGCCGCTTCAAAGACCTTAGCGAAAATGGCAACAGCACCTGTTCGGGCACGTTCACGGAGTCGATCGCAACAATGCCGAGCACGTCGCGGATCAAGGGGTCATGTTGCAGCCCGATGGAAATGAAGCGCTATGTCGAGCAGGTGAATGGCCTGACCAAATACCGCGACATCGCCATGATCCCGAGCGATCCATACGATATCCCGTCGGGCATCGCGCAGAAGGTGATGCCTTACTACGATGTGAAGCTCACCAGCACCGAACAGAAGGCCTACGACTATGCGATGGCCAAATCCGAAGAGAAAGGTCCGTGTTGCTGCCAATGCTGGCGCTGGAAGATGTATGGCGGGCTGGCGAAATACCTGATCCATGAACGCGCCTTCACCGGCAAGCAGATCGTCGATGTGTGGGACCTCTCCGACGGCTGCGGCGGCGGTATGTAACAGTAAGACGGCGCTGGCAGCCGCCGAAAGCAACCGTTCAGGCGACATCACCTGACGGCGGCGGGGCTGGAAGCTATTGGGTGGGGCACCGCAATCTCGCGCTGCCTGCCATTAGGGCGAGCCGCTGATGCGACTGTATTCGGCCGAGATCGCCGCAGCGAGCGCTCAGTACCTTACCGATCTGAAATGCAACTCGTCCCGTTTGGATAAGATCGCTTTCAGGCAGTGTCATTCGCGTTCACATTTGGTTGCAGTGCAACAAGTCAACGCCAGTTGGTCTTGACAAACCAAGCGAACAATTGTCCCAAGGGGCTTGATGAGAAACCTTGGCCGAATCTCGATTGCAGGAATTGCGCCGCTCCGCGCGGTGCTTGCGGTCGTGTTTCTGGTTATGTCTTCTCTCCAGCCAGGGCTTTTCGCTAACGCGAACGCCACCGGTTTTCACGGCGACTCCGGGGTGACGCTCCAGGTCGAGAAGTCTCCGCACGACACCGGTAGCCATGTTGGCGACCACAAGGATGCGGCCGGGGCGGCCGAAACGGATGTGGACGAGAAACATCCCGGTGGTGAGAAATCGGCAGATGAGAGCTGCGAGGTCCACTGCGCGCCGGCGCATGCTGTTCCCGTCGATTGTCCTGATCTGCCGCGCGTTGTTTCCCGCTGCTTTGCGGCCGTCGTTGCCGAAGCCTCGGCCGGCGGCGAGTACACAGCGCATATAAGACCTCCCAGACACCTGAACTGACGCCGCCCCATCGAGGGCGTTCACGCGCAGCGTGCGGAATCCGTTCCGGCGCGGCCTAACGCACACGTTTAGCTTCAGGTCTACAATGAAATTCGCAAGTCTCGCGATGCTCGCATCGCTTTTGGTTGCCGGATGCACGGTAACCACCCCACCGAGCGTCCTTCCAGCTTTCAATCCGTCTGATCCCGCGATGGGCATCCGTGATGCGCACGATCACCCGGTCATCGCCGATTATCACCACCGCGAGCCTGTCGATCCGCAGAACTGGCGGCGTCTCAATCAAGAGCGCTCCCCGGCGAACCCGGGAGCCGGATCATGAAGCGCCGGTTCCTGAACATACCGGCAGTCGTAGCCATTCCGCTGATCGCCGCCGGATGTGCGACCAATGGGACCCTTGATGGCATTTCCGACCCCAAGGCCGGCTTCACGACAGTCGCGGCGCGTGCCGAATCCGTAGTCGGCAAGAAAACGGTGTGGGTGCAGTCCAGCGAGCAAGCGCAGGCTCTCTCCATGCAAGTGAAGAGCCTCGTCCAGAAGAAAATCATTGGTCCGGACGTCGCGGTGCAGGTCGCCCTGCTTAACAACAAGGGCCTGCAGGCCGCCTACGCCGAGATCGGCCTGTCGGCGGCCGATGTCTGGCAGGAAGGGATGCTCGTCAATCCTATGATCTCGATCGGCATGATTGGTGTCGATCCAGTGAAGACGATCGAAGGGGCGGTGGTCAGCAACATTCTCGCGTTGGCAACCCGTCAACGGCGCGTCGCGGTCGCGGATGCGCGCTTCCGTCAGGCCCAGCTCCGTGCCGCTGAGGAAACGCTAAGGCTCGCCGCTGAAACGCGGCGAGCCTGGATCAACGCTGTGTCGGCCCGGGAAAGCGTGTCCTATCTCACTCAGGCGCAGGCCGCCGCCGACGCGGCGTCCGAACTCGCTCAAAAACTTGGGGAGACAGGCGCTTTTACAAAAACCGGCCAGGCCCGCGAACACGTCTTCTATGCCGAGGTCGTCGGCCAGACGGCGGAGGCGCGGCTCGCCGCGCGGACTGCCAAGGAGGAGCTCACCCGCCTCATGGGTCTATGGGGACCTAACCTCGATTACTCGGTCCCCAGCATGCTTCCAGCCCTGCCGAAGGGTGCCAAGGCCAAACGCGCCATCGAGGCTGAAGCGCTAAGAAATCGCATCGACCTCGAGATCGCGAAACTTGAGCTTGAGGCGCTGGCGAAATCCTACGGCCTGACCGAGGCAACGCGCTACGTCACCGATCTCGAACTTCTTACCGGTGTGGAGGTGGAACGCGAGAAGGCCGAAGAGGGTGGAACGGAGACGAGCACCCGACCGATCCTGGAACTCGAGTTTGTCATCCCGATTTTCGATACCGGCAAGGCCCGCATGCGCAAGGCCGAACTTGCCTACATGCAAGCCGCCAACCGGATGGCGGAAAAGGCGGTCAACATCCGGTCCGAGGTCAGGTCCGCCTATGACGCCTACCGCTCGACCTATGACATTGCTCGGCACTATCGCAACAGCGTTGTGCCGCTGCGAACAAAGATCGAGGCGGAGTCGGTCCTCACCTACAATGGCATGATCACCAACACGTTCGAGCTTCTGGCGGACACACGCGCGAAGATCAGCTCGATCATGCTTTCCCTCAACGCCAAGCGCAATTTCTGGCTGGCCGACGTCAATCTCGGAACCGCCATCCACGGTGGCGGCGCAAGCTCACCCGGGGGCAGCGATGCACCGGCCGCAGTCGAAGCGGGCGCCGAAGGCCACTGAACTGAAGGAGAAGAAAAAATGCTTTCGAGACGTCAGTTACTAGGCGCCGGAGCCCTGCTCGCCGGCGCGACGGCGTGGACCAAGACATCTGCGATGGGCTTGCCGGACGCCGCTGTAATGGAATCGCCGGACATGCAGCCACCGATATTTCCGACAAGCGGCCCGGACTACCAGCCGGTCGTGACGCTCAACGGTTGGACGCTACCCCACCGCATGAACAATGGTGTGAAGGAATTCCACCTTGTCGCCCAAGCGGTCGAGCGGGAACTGGCGCCCGGATCGACGGCCTATCTGTGGGGCTACAACGGTCAGTCCCCCGGGCCTACCATTGAAGCGGTGGAGGGCGACAGGGTCCGCATCTTCGTAACAAACAAGCTGCCGGAACACACGACGGTCCATTGGCACGGCATGATCCTACCCAATGGCATGGACGGAGTGACGGGTCTCACTCAGCCCGGAATCCCGCCCGGCAAGACCTTTGTCTACGAGTTCGACCTCGTGAAGAGTGGCACCTTTATGTACCACCCGCATGCCGACGAAATGGTCCAGATGGCCATGGGCATGATGGGCTTCTTCGTCATCCACCCCAGAGACCCGAAATTCATGCGGGTGGACCGCGACTTCGTGTTCCTGCTGAACGCCTTCGACATCGAGCCCGGGTCCTACGTCCCGCGCATCATGGAGATGACGGACTTTAATCTCTGGGCGTGGAACAGCCGTATCTTTCCGGGGATCAGCCATCTTCCAGTGTCGAAGAACGACCGGGTCAGAGTCCGGGTCGGCAACCTGACGATGACCAATCACCCGATCCACATGCATGGCTACGACTTCGAGGTGACCTGTACCGATGGCGGCTGGGTCCGCCCGGAGGCGCGGTGGCCAGAGGTGTCGATCGACATCCCCGTTGGCGCCATGAGGGCGTACGAGTTCGATGCCAAATACGAGGGCGACTGGGCGATCCATTGCCATAAGTCGCATCACACGATGAACGCCATGGGTCACGACGTGCCTACGCTTATCGGTGTCGACAACTCGAAGGTCGCCGACAAGATCCGCCGCGTCCAGCCCGAATACATGGCGATGGGTGACCGCGGCATGGCTGACATGGGCGAGATGGAGATGCCGCTTCCCGACAACACAGTCCCAATGATGACCGGTTGGGGCCAATTCGGCGCTATCGAAATGGGCGGGATGTTCTCGGTCGTGAAGGTGAGGCAAGGCCTCTCCGCGAACGATTATGCCGATCCGGGTTGGTACCAGCACCCGGAAGGAACCGTCGCCTATGAGTGGACGGGGGATGTTCCCGCTCCAGCGAAATCAGGCGACGCAAAAACGATGACACCGGCAGCGCACGGCGGTCACGGAAAACAGGGATGAAACATCTGAACCCCTCAACGTCAACAAAGAGAGAGATAAGCAGCATGAAACGTATAATCGCAGCGGCAGTTTTAATGGCGGTCAGTTCCGGAGCAGCTCTTGCCAGTGGAACCCACGCCGGAGGCCATGGAGACAAAGCCAGCATGATGCCGATCGGCAACCCTGGCGAGGCTGGCAAGGCAAAGCGGACTGTCAACATCGCCATGTCGGAGAAGGACGACGGCACGATGTTGTTCCAACCGGCTGTGCTCAAGGTGAAGAAGGGCGAGACCGTTCGCCTGAAGTTCGTCAACAAGGGCCAAGTCGACCACGAATTCGTCATGGACGTTCATGAAGGGATCATGGAGCACAAGGCGCTGATGGAGAAATTCCCCGAGATGGAGCACGCCGATCCCAACTCGATCCGGCTGGCGCCCGGCGCCAGGGGCGAGATCATCTGGACATTCGCCAATGCCGGCGAATTCGGTTTCGCCTGCCTGGTTCCGGGTCACTACGATTCCGGCATGAAGGGCGATATCAGCGTCGCCAACTGAGTTCGAAAAACGCAAAGGAAGCAACCATGACACTATTGGTAAAAGCACTCTCGACGCTCGCGCTCATGCTCGCCATCGGTGGGAGCGCGCTTGCGCAGGAATACGTGAAGGGCGAAGTCATCAAGGTCGACGCCAAACAGAAAAAGCTGACGATCAAACATGAGCCGCTGACAAATCTCGACATGCCCGCGATGACGATGGTGTTCGTCGTCGCGGAGGACGGCATGATCAAGAAGGTCAAAACTGGTCAGGCGATCGAGTTTACAGCCGACCGCGTCAACGGACGCATCACGGTCACCAACATCAAGTGACCAGAACTAGCGCCGCGGGTCGAAAATCAACCCGCGGCCGCTGCCCGATTTGGCGATGCCGTGAGTAGAGATGTTACGATGAGGGAGCCGCGCAGAATGCTATCCAGAGACTTTCTTTCCAATCATCATGTGCGGAACGGCTCAGAGGCATCGCGATAGGATATTTTCGTGTGCCGACGCTCACATACGCGGGATAATCACAGCGAATGCGTGCGCGATGCCTTCCAGTATCTTCATATTTGATAGTGCCGCTCGCGTCCGTCTCGACCAAACCAATAGCGACTTCAAAGTCATAGTCGCCATGTTGCGAGACGCTGTTGTTCAGGACGCTGAGCTGGACCGATGTGGCATCTTGAAAAATGGCGGTGTAGAAGACCAGTTGCTCCGCCGCTATCGAGGGCGTAGCCACCAAAACGCCGGCAAGAAATGCAATGGCGCGCATGTCCTCCTCCCGAGGATCAAGAACGAGACTATCATCTATGGCATCGATATTCGAATCGAATCTCTGTTCCGGTAGTGGCCGCGCCAATGGCGACGCTGCGCTGATTGCTTGCGGGCGCCATTATGCTGCCAGGCCGCCCGCCGTCCCTTCTACGCAACCGACCATGCCAGCCCGCGCAGGCTATCTAGGCGATTGACCGCACCACCTTACGGAAACGTGAGCGCTCAAGGCTCTTTTCTTGCACTGCACCATGTGCCATAGAGTCTATGTGAAGTTCTGGACCTTATTCCCCCGGTTGCTCTCGATTCTGGCTGTCGTGAGCCTTCTGACCGCGCCGATGGTGACACCGTCTGCGGCGGCTATGATGGTTGTCGATCCTATGGCGACGACAATGGCGGATATGGCATCCATGTCTGAGGGCATGCCGTGCCCTTCGGACCAGAGGCAGCAAGTACCTGACTGCCAGAAGTCCTGTCCCCTCGCGACCTTATGCGTCGCCAAGTGCTTTCCGAGCGCGTCGACGACCGCAGCAATCACTCTGACCCGGTTATCTGCGGCTGATGTGATCGCGCCTGGCAACAACGTCGGACGGGATCTTCTGCCTAATCCGCCGCCTCCCAGACCTCCACGAACCTGAGTTCATCGACGGCTCCATCGGGCCGTTTGTCGCTGCGGAGCTGACGCTCTCGTGGCGAAAGCTTATGGCTTTGGCATGAGCCTGGCCGCCGACCTGCCGTGCATTGCGCGCGGACGAATGATGAACTTAGGGAAAATCTGACAATGAACTTTTACAATGCGAAGCACGTCGCAGCCGCGGCGCTGATCGGTCTTGCCGTCGGCGGTGCCAATTCGAAGGCCTGGGCTGGGATCGACGACTATGAGTTTCAACTCGTTCAAAACGCGATCAAGAAAGGCGATGCCGCGATTGTTGCGGTCCGCCTCATTGACAAGCGCTCTGGCAAGGTGGTGCCCGACGCGGTGATCTTTGCCCAGCGCGTCGACATGGCGCCGGACGGTATGGAGATGATGACGGCGCCAATCGAGCCGTTGCCCTCGACGGAGCCCGGCATTTATCGTTTCAAGGCCAATCTGATGATGCCAGGTGGCTGGCGCCTGTCGCTCGGCGCCAAGGTGCAGGGCGAAACCGGCTCTCTCGAAAACAAGCTCGAATTCAAGGCCACGCCATGAAACGGGCAGGCCGCACTGGCCTCACCCTCGCCGCCATTATGGCGGCGGGGGCTGGAGGCTATTGGGCCGGGCATCGCAATCTGGCGCTGCCCGCCACTCCGTGGCTGCAAGCTGCTGCCTGGCTCGAAGGCACTGCGGCCGCCCCATCGAGCGCCAACGCTGCGCCCACCGGACCCGTGATCTACTACCGTGATCCGGACGGCCTCCCAGCCTACGCGGCAACTCCGAAGAAGACCGCCGATGGGCGAGACTTCCTGCCCGTTGTGGCGAGCGAGGAGCTGAGCTTCGAGGACAAGCCGCCGGCCGCGGCTGCGACCGTTGCCGCTCCAGCGAATGGCGAACCGAAGCGGATCTTGTACTACCGCAATCCGATGGGCCTTCCGGACACCTCGCCGGCGCCGAAGAAGGATTCTATGGGGATGGATTACATCCCCGTCTACGCGGGCGAGGATGAAGACGCTTCGACCGTCAAAGTCGCTACGGGCAAACTGCAGCGGACCGGCGTCCGGTCGGAGACCGCCACCGAGCAGGTGATAGTTCGTCCGGTGCGAGTGCCCGGAACCGTGCAGCTTGATGAACGGCGCATCACCGTGGTTGCGACGCGCTCCGATGCCTTCATCGACAAGGTAGCGGACGTTACTACCGGTGATCGGGTCAAAAAAGGCGAGCCGCTGATGCGGCTGTATTCGGCCGAGATCGCCGCAGCGAGCGCTCAGTACCTTACCGATCTGAACGGAAGTGGCCGCACCTCGGCCGGGGCACGCCAGCGCCTCGATAATCTCGCGGTCCCATCCGATGTGATCGCCGCAATCGACCGCACCCGCCAGGTGCAGACTTCCATCACCTGGACGGCGCCGCGCGATGGCGTGATCCTCGAGCGCAATGCGGTCGAGGGCATGAAGGCGTCGCCTGGCGACGTGCTCTTTCGCCTCGCCGACGTCTCGACCGTCTGGATCGTCGCCGACGTACCCGAATATGAGCTGGCAGCTGTGAAGGTCGGCGCCGTCGCCACGATCCGGGTGCGAAGCCTGCCCGGCCAGACCTTCAGCGGCCGTGTTGCCTTGATCTATCCGCAGGTGACCAAGGAAACGCGCACGACCAAGGTGCGGATCGAGATCCCCAATCCGGATGGTCTCTTGCTGCCGGACATGTATGCCGATGTTGAAATCGGCAGCGGCAACAATGCCCCGGTCGTCGCCGTCCCCGATAGCGCGGTGATCGACACCGGCACGCGGCAAGTCGTGATCCTGGACAAGGGCGAGGGCCGCTTCGAGCCGCGAGAGGTCAAGATCGGCCTTCAAGGCGGCGGCTTTACCGAAATCCGCAACGGCGTTGCCGCTGGCGACCGGGTCGTGGTCGCGGCGAATTTCCTGATCGACGCTGAGAGCAACCTGAAGGCTGCGTTGAGCGGCATGACGAACCCGGAGACTGCGCAATGATTGCCCGGCTCATCGCGTGGTCCGCACGCAATCTCGTCCTGATCTTCGTCGCTACAGCTTTCGCGGTGGCCGCCGGAGCCTACGCGCTGAAGACGCTTCCGCTCGACGCCATTCCGGACCTTTCGGACGTCCAGGTCATCGTCTACACCGAATATCCCGGCCAGGCGCCGCAGGTGGTCGAGGACCAGGTCACCTATCCCCTGACGACGGCAATGCTGACAGTGCCGAAGTCCAAGGTTGTGCGCGGGTTCTCCTTCTTCGGCGTGTCCTTCGTCTATGTCATCTTCGAAGACGGTACGGATCCCTATTGGGCACGGTCGCGCGTGCTCGAATATCTCAACGCCGCCGCACAGCGCCTGCCGGCTGGTGTCACGCCGGGCCTCGGTCCCGATGCGACCGGTGTCGGTTGGGTCTACCAGTACGCCGTCGTCGCCAAGGACATGACCCTCGCCGAGTTGCGGTCGCTGCAGGACTGGGTGGTGCGATATGCCGCCTCCAAGGCGGAGGGGGTCGCCGAGGTCGCGAGCGTCGGCGGCTTCGTCAAGCAGTACAACATCGTCGTCGATCCGTTGCGGCTGCGCGCCCAGGGCATATCGCTATCGATGGTCCGCGACGCCGTACGCGCCAGCAATCGGGATGTCGGCGGGCGCTCGCTGGAGCTTTCCGAATTCGAGTTCATGGTGCGTGGCCGCGGCTACATAAAGTCGACGGCCGATATCGAAGACATCGTCTTGAAGACAGACCAGGGCGTGCCTCTACGCCTCAAGGACGTCGCCAGGGTCGAGATCGGTCCCGATGAACGGCGCGGCATCACCGAACTCAATGGCGAAGGCGAGGTCGCGAGCGGCATCGTGCTGCAGCGCTTTGGCGCCAACGCCCTGACCGTGATCGAGAACGTGAAGCAGCGGCTCTCCGACATCGCCGGGAGCCTTCCCAAGGGTGCCGAGATCGTGCCGGTCTACGACCGCTCGCAGCTCATCGAGGCGGCGATCGAGACGTTGAAGCACACGCTGGCCGAGGAAAGCGTCATCGTCGCCCTGGTCTGCGTCGTGTTCCTGCTTCACCTGCGCAGCGCGCTCGTCGCCATCCTGATGCTGCCGGTGGGTATCCTGATGGCATTCGGCGCCATGAAGGCGATCGGGCTCGGCTCCAACATCATGAGCCTCGGTGGCATCGCCATCGCCGTCGGCGCCATGATCGATGCCGCTATCGTCATGATCGAGAATGCCCACAAGCATCTGGAGCGTGCTCCGCCCGGCAAGCCGCGAGTCCAGATCCTGATCGACGCGGCGAGCGAGGTCGGCCCGGCGCTGTTCTTCAGCCTCCTCGTCATAACGGTATCGTTCCTGCCGATCTTTACGCTGGAGTCGCAGGAAGGTCGGATGTTCGGTCCCCTCGCCTTCACCAAGACCTTCGCCATGGCGGCCGCGGCGATCCTGTCGATCACGCTGGTGCCGGCTTTGATGGTGGTCTTCGTGCGCGGCCGGATTATTCCGGAACACAAGAACCCGATCAACCGCTTCCTGATCTGGATCTATCGTCCCGTCATTCGCGGCGTCCTGAAGGCGAAGACGCTCACCATTATGCTCGCGCTTGTCGTGCTTGGCGTCTCCGTCTGGCCGGTGAGCCAGATCGGTTCGGAATTCATGCCGACCCTGAACGAAGGCACGCTGATGTATATGCCGACGACCCTGCCGGGGATCTCCATCACCAAGGCGGCGGAACTCCTGCAAATGCAGGACCGCATCATCAAGTCCTTTCCGGAAGTGGATTCGGTCTATGGCAAAGCAGGGAGGGCGATGACCGCGACCGACCCGGCCCCTACCGAGATGTTCGAGACCATCATCAATTTGAAACCAAAGGATCAATGGCGGACCGGTGTCACCATCGACAGCCTGAAGGCCGAGATGGACAAGGCTCTGCAGTTCCCCGGTGTCTCCAACGCCTGGACCATGCCGATCCGCGCCCGCATCGACATGCTTTCGACCGGCATCCGGACGCCGGTCGGCGTCAAGGTGTTCGGCACCGACCTGGCGCAGATGGAACAGATCGCGCGCCAGATCGAAGCGGCCCTCAAAACGGTTCCAGGAACCTCGAGTGCCTATGCCGAGCGGGTGATCGGCGGCTACTATCTCGATATCGTCCCGGATCGCGAGGCGCTCGGCCGGTACGGCCTTGCCGTCGGCGACGTCCAGGACGTTATCGCGACCGCACTCGGTGGTGAGACCGTGACGACCACCGTCGAGGGGCGTGAGCGTTATGGGGTCAATATCCGCTACCCCCGTGATCTGCGCTCGAATCCGCAGTCCATCGCCACCGACGTCGAAGTGCCGCTGCCGGGTGGTGGCGCCATTCCGCTCGGTGAGGTGGCGAAAGTCCAGCTCACGCGCGGCGCGACCTCGATCCGTACTGAGAATGGCCAGCTCGCGACTTACATCTTCGTCGACATCAACGGCCGGGATCTAGGCGGCTATGTCGCCGACGCCCAGAAGGCCGTCGCGGAGACGGTGAAGCTGCCGCCCGGCTATTCGGTCGCCTGGAGTGGGCAGTTCGAATATCTGGAGCGAGCCGCGGCGCGGATGAAGATCGTCGTGCCCGTCACGCTGCTCATCATCTTCCTGCTGCTCTATCTGAACTTCCGGGCGCTTACCGAGACGTTGATTGTCATGCTGTCCTTGCCCTTCGCCCTTGTCGGCGGGATCTGGCTGATGTGGTGGCTCGGCTTCAACATGTCGGTGGCGGTGGCGGTCGGCTTCATCGCGCTCGCCGGCGTCGCCGCGGAGACTGGTGTCGTCATGCTCATCTATCTGGAACAGGCCATGGCTGAAGTGAAGGCAGAGCGGGCCGCACACAATCGGCCGTTCAACCGGGCAGATCTCTATGAGGCGATCATGGTTGGCGCAGTGGAACGCGTCCGGCCGAAGATGATGACTGTCGTTGCCATCATGGCTGGTCTGATCCCAATCCTCTGGAGCACCGGCGCCGGGTCTGAAGTGATGCAGCGCATCGCCGTGCCGATGATCGGCGGCATGATCTCGTCTACCCTCCTGACCCTGGTGGTAATCCCGGCGATCTACGGGTTGATCAAGGGATGGCGGTTGCCGAAGGACATTGCATCGACGATCGACGAGGTCCTCACGAAGCCCGCAATGTTCGACATCGCTGCCGAATGATGGGAGGCCGCAATGATGCACGAAAAAACGGCGCTTGAACCTTCCCGTAGCTGGAACTCTTAGATTGCGTATTTTCCGAGGTCGTCCGATGAAGCAAGGCCCCATCGATCTCGAAACACGAATTTTGACCCTGTTCAAACTGGCATATCGGCAAGGCAGATCGGATATCGCCGAACATCTGCTCCGGGCGCTAGAGGCGCTGGACCAAAGACCTACTGTTTTAGAATCGCCGCTCGGCCCGCATGCTTTGGCCGAGGCCTATGATGAACTCCTTCGCCGATAACCCGCAGGTGCAGATTGCCTGCCGGGCGGCGGCGCGCCAGATAGGCCCATGGGTTCCGCATGGCGATTGCCGTAGCGGGCGCTGCGATGTATTGTTACCGGCCGGCCGTCGATGCTATGCAATCCGGGTGCCGGCAGGGAGGAACAGCCATGTTACGCTCAATTTCACTTGCGCTTTTCTTGGCGGTCATCCCAGCAACTGCTTTGGCGAATTCATGCCCGACCATCATGGCCGCGATCGACGCGGCGCTGCCGACCGCGACCCTCGCGGAGGCCGATTTGGCTAAGGTCAAAGACCTGCGAGCCCAAGGCGAGAAATTGCATGCCGCCGGCGATCATGCAGGATCGGAGGCCGCGCTCAACGAAGCCAAGAAGATTCTCAGCATGTAGTCAGGACCAACGCGGCTTTCGTGGCCGCGTGCCGACTTGTCCGTTCGTCTCGACTTCACGCGTCACGGTGTCACCGTGGACGACGTCGTGATCATCCAGGCAGACCCTGGTTTGCTCCTGCGGTTGCTGTCGCAGCGGTTTTGGCTTGCCTGCCGTTCAAGCAATGCCGCGACCGCTCATCAGGAGAACCCTGAGCCGTGGTCACCGGAAGACCGGCAACGGATTCACAGCCACTTCGAAACGATCATCATCAAGACGAGATAGCGGCCGACTTTCGCGACCGTGACAATGGCCAGAAAACTCCAGAACGGCTCTCTCAGCACTCCGGCAGCCAGCGTCAGCGGATCACCGATCACCGGCATCCAGCTGGCCAGCAATGACCATCGTCCGAAGCGTCGATACCAGTCGGCCGCCGAACCGAGCCGGGCGGGCGTGACAGGAAACCAGGGGTAAGACTGAAATCGGAGAAGGCCGCGGCCAAGGCCCCAATTAACAACCGACCCCAGGACGTTGCCGACCGAGGCGGCGGCCAGGAGCGCCCATGGCTGGTAGGTGCCGCGCAGCAGCAAGGCCGCGAAGACACCTTCGGACTGGGCGGGCAGAATGGTGGCGGCAACCAGTGCGCTCAGGAGGAGGACCATACGCTACTACGAGGATATCGGCCTTGTGCGCCCGGCCCGGACGGATAATGGCTATCGAGACTATTCGGTGGCCGACATCCACCGCCTGCGGTTTCTGCAGCGCTCGCGCAGCCTGGGGTCATGGCTTTGACACCAGAGCGCGGGCCGCTTCCGGTCCTTCCGGTGTGGTGCCAAGCCGTGGCGTAGCGGCGGCCGGGGGTGCAGGAGACTGGTTTGCGTCAGCCCAAAGCTCGCCCAGTCACGCTCACATTCGTCCGAGCTGCAAAACGGCCACGGCCACAAGAATGATTCCGGCAACACCTTCGATGGTTCGGGAAATGGTATCGAACAGGCGTGGCCGGCTGTCAAAAAAATGGACCAGCCGCTCGCGGAATAGAATCGACAGAACGGCGACCGTAGACAGCGTCAGCGCCACCCCGGCCATCATGGTGACGGCAAACAGGATGCCCGCGACCGGAACGCCTCTGGAGATGGCGAAGGTCATCACGAACAGCGTGAGCGGGCAAGGGATCAGGCCGGCCATGATGCCGACCGCCTCGCCCTCATGCTTGTGGTGGTGGCCGTGCCCTAAAGCGCGCCATATCATCCACAGGCCGATCAGCCCGAGGAGGCCACGGCTGACGTCCTCGAGCAGCGGCGCGCGGCCGACGCTGCCAAGGGCGATCGAGACAAGCGGCAAAGAGAGGGCGGCGATAATCACCGCGATGGTCACATGGGTGATGGATAAAGTGGTCGACACCAGGAGACCGCGCCCAACCTTCGCATCCGAACCAGCGAGATATGTCGCCAGCACCGCCTTGCTGTGGCCCGGCGTCAGGGCGTGCGCGGCGCCGAAGACGACACCCATCGGCAGGAAGGCCATGAACCCCAGCCAATCGCCGCCTGTGGCCAGCAACTTGATCTGCTCGGCCAGCGCAAGGTAGATCGTACGCTGGAATTCGACCAGGGTTTGGAACATCAGGTGAACCGGCCCGTCACGCGCATGTCAGTTCGAGGCGGGTCGCGAAAATCTTGCCGAGATCGGTTCCGGTCGGATCGCTGAAGAACGCATCCGTCAGGCTTTTCTGGTTCTGCGCGATCGCCGTGTCGGGATCGGGACGCACGACGGCGCGTGCGCAGCCTTGCGGCAGGCCGGCCACCGCAAGGTTGTTGTCGTCGGTGAAATCGATCGCCGTGTAGAAAGTCGGATCATAGACGCCGATGCTGACCTTGCCGGCAAGCGGCAATTTATCATTCGGCTGCGTCTCGAACTGGACGACGAGCTGATTGCCTTCATAGCTTATGATGAGTTTGTCCGGCGGCGCCATTGCCGCGTCCTTGCCATCCACCGTGACCATTTGGAAATAATTGTATTCGGCGAGCGACGCATGGATGGTGAGAGCGACCTCATCGAGTTCCTTGGCGTCGAGGGTAAGGTCGGAATTCTTGTCGAACTCCATCAGCACCGTCGAGGAAAAGAGCTCGTCGAAACGCCACAGATGCTTGAGCGACTTGACCGACTTGTCGGGGCCGACCGCCAGGTCCAGCCGCGCCTCTGCGAAGACGTGAGGATGGGCGCCGGCCGCAAAGGTGGAAGCGAGCAGGAGTGCCATGCCAGAGATCGCGCCGGTCAGCCGCATATACGCTCACTTCCTGTCGTTTCGCATCAGCCGGGTGATCTGGCAGCGCAAGCAGGCCAAATTGGGACGCGGCCCAAGAGGCCTTTCAGTCATCGACGATCGAACTTGCAATGATGGCGTCCGATGTGCCCCGAACGGCAGGCGATGTCAGATGCACGAGCTGCTTGCGGTTGCCCGCAACCAGTATGAACAGCCGGGAAACCTGGCTGCCGTTCCTCTCCTCGCCGATCTTCTCGGCGTCGGTGCGATCGAAGAACCGCTTTTCAAACTCGGCGCGGTCGACATCGAGGAGCTTGACCGAGCAGGTCTGGACGGACCTGCCGTCCATGGTCGCCCTGGTCACCGCGACCATCGTCCCGGCTGGAAGGTCCTCGCCGCCGACCTGCCATCCACGGAACGCCTTCATGGCATCGACAGGAGCAAATACTGCGCCATCGGAGAGCGGTTTCCATCCGCGCGTCTTTGCCAATGCCTCGGTTCGTTCGAAGTCGGGACCGTGCGCCAAGCATGTTTCGTGGAAGGCGTCCAGCGCCTGGTCGACGCCATCGGCATGTGCAAGCGGCGATGCCAGCCATGCGGCCGCAAGCGTCATGGAAAAGAAGGCCTTGGGCATTCGCCAGACTCGGTAACGAGGCAATTTCCGGATCGGATGTCGAGCCCCCAAGGTAGCTCCAGACCAGCCATGCACGCAACGCAGCATGGCGCGCCTGAGGCGATTGTGCCGCTGTGCTACGGGCGGCGCGCCAAGGCCGACGGCCGTCGCATGGCGCGATCAAGCTGGCCGGATCGTGTCCGTCGTTGCGCGAACATAGTTCAGGTTCATGGTCCCGACGGCGCCGATGTCGCTCACCTTGAACCCGCTCTCGGTCAACAGCGCGCCGACCGCATTCATGTCGATATGCCCGTGCCGGTGGAGCCTCGGCAATCTGGATTCGCGCAGCGGCCTGCCGAAGTCGATCAGCAGCAACCTGCCTCCCGGCTTCAGAACGCGCTCCGCTTCACGGAAGAAGATCGATCGGACGGGTTTTGGCAGGTGATGCAGCATGAGCGTGCCGATCACGATGTCGAATTGTCCATCCTCGAAGGGAAGTTCCTGGGCGGTCGCCTGGACGAAAGTCAGATCGAGGCCGGCACGCGCAGCCTTGACGCGCGCCCTCTCGACCATCTCGACCGATGCGTCGACGCCCGTGACACTGCCGCTCGGACCGACCAGCCGTCTCGCGGCAATGGCCAGCGTGCCCGTGCCGCAGGCGACATCGAGCATCGCCTCGCCTGGCTCGAGCCTTGCAAGGCTCAGCATGAATTCCCGGAACCGGTCCTCGCGGCCCCAAGTCAGGACGCGCGCAAGCAGGTCATAGCCTGCCGGCCTGTGCAGGACGATGCCGATGCCCTTGTCGCCGGCGCCATGCGCGTCGTTCCCGGCAGGCCGCATGTGACGAAATCCACCCCAGAGCGCGAATGCCACAACCGCGGCGAGGATGAGGCCGTGGAGCGCCCCCGTCCATGCGCCGGCACTGAGGTAGCCGGCCCCGAATTGCAGCATGAGCAGGAAACCGGCGACCAGCGACAGTTTGACAAGCACGGCAAGCACAATGACGCCCTTTCGCGCATGCTGTCCGTTGCCGGCCTGATGACCAGATTGGTGCATGTCTTTTTGCCTCCTCGTCGGTTTGCGGTGCGCTCAAAACATCATTGAGCTTCTGGACTTGGCGTATCATATTGGACAGAGTGTCTCGAAACGCTGTTGCCAGACACCGGACCGCCGAATGTCCGAAACCGCACGCGGCAAGGGGCAGTGACCATGAAAATCGAGCGGATCGACGAGAGGGGCACGATCGACCGGCGCGTCGCGCGCACACGCGCCCTGCTGCAGGACGCGCTGATTGCCCTGATCCCCGAGCGCGGCTATGCGTCCATAACCGTGGAAGACATTTGCCAGAAGGCTGATATCGGCAGGTCGACCTTCTACACCCACTACACCGGTAAGGACGAACTGCGCAGCGCGACCCTGGAGGCGCATCTGCAGTCGCTGAGCAGGCGCGTGTTAGCAGGCGAAAAGACAGGCAACCGCCTGTTCGAATTCAGCCTGCCGATGTTCGAGCACGCGCGGGCGTTCCGGTCGCTTCACCACGCGCTGCTTTCGAGCAGCGGCGATACGATCCACGACCAATTGCGTGAACGGATACGGCGCGCCGTGCGGACGGAACTTGCCGTTAAGCGGATCGGTGACACAGGCGTTCCGATCGAATTCGCCGTCCAGTTCATATCAGGAGCATTTCTTGCCGTACTTGCCTGGTGGATCGCCGAGAACGCCAGCCTTTTGCCGGCGCAGGTCGACGACCTGTTCCAGCGGATGGCGGCTCAGGGTGTCGCCGCCATGGGCATCGGCGGTTCGGATTGAAGCAGGCATAAATTGATACATTCGCGTCGTCGATTGCGACGGCGTTGGGGAGCTATACTAACGTTCCTCCGGCGGCCGAATCTTGCGAAACGTCGCAAGCAGAAGAATGTCATAGACGATCTTCAAGGCGCCAGCGATGAGCAGTGGCCAGCCGAAGCCGGAAACGGCAAGCAGTGAGCCGGCCAGCATTGGACTGGCCGCCGAAGCGAGGCTGCGCGGGACGGCAGTAACGCTCGCGGCTGCGGCGCGCTCGCCGGGCGTAACCACCGCCATCACGTAAGAGGTGCGGGTCGGCACGTCCATCTGCGACAGTGCACTCCGGATCAGCAGAAGGACGATCACCGGAGCGAGGCTGTGCATGAACGGAATGAGCAACAGGCAAAGGCTCGACGGCAGATGGGTGAACACCATCGTGTTCACCAGCCCGATCCGCTTGGAGATTTGAACCGCCACCAGATATGACACGGCTGAAAGCACGCCGGTGCAGAAGAAAATTGCCCCCGTGGTAGCAAGGGACAGGCCAAAGGTTTGATAAAGCCACAATGCCAGGAGGGACTGAACCACGAGCCCGCCCGCAAATGCGTCCAGGCTGAAGAGGGCGGCCAGCGTGAGGACAATGGTTCGAGACTTGCGCAAGGGCTCCGCTGGCGGCGCACTCGGGTCGATCGATTCATCCGGCAACCGCCGATACAGGATTAGCGATCCGACCCCAAGGAAAGCATAGAGTAGGAAGGCGAACTGAAGAGCCTGTTTGATCTCCATACCGACAAGCTGCCGCAGGAGGTCTGGGGTGCCGGCCGCCAAAGCACCAACAGCCCCAATGAGGGCACCGACCAGGCTGTAGCGCGCAAACAGCGCGGTACGGTCGCGATCGGTGACGCTGTGCGCGAGTTCCGCATGTTCGAGTGGCAGAAACACGCTCACGTCGCCGGAGGATGGGTTCAAGGTTCCGACGAACGCGACCAAAAGCAGAGGCCAGAAATCGTGGACGAGCGCAAAGGCAAATCCCGTGAGAATCATCAGAACTGCGGCGGCGACGAGCAACGAGCGGCGCGAGAAACGGTGCGCGACAGCACCAACGCCGAGCGTGAGCGCTGCCGATCCCGAAAGCGTTGCCGTGGCGAAGATCCCGATCTCGAACGCGTTGAAGCCGAGCGCCGCAAGGTAGGCGGGAAGCAAAAGACTGACGAGTCCGTCGCCAAACGCCCGCAATCCCCTTGATGCGAGCAAATAAGAAGCCGCTGAGCCGGCACCGGAAGGCAGCAGCGCAAATCTCCGCTTCGGCTTGCCGATATCGGTCGATTTCTGGGCAGCAAAGTATGACAGCATGGCGTCCACCTCAAACAGAGAGCCTGGACGCGAACATTGGGCTGACGCCTCACGGGGTCGTCGCGATTGAACCCCTGCCTGATGCTTGTATTTCCAGCCGCAGTTGTCAATAAGCGCCCTTGCCAGCCTCCTGGGATCTTCGCATTGCGGCTTGTGATGCCGCGCGAGGCGTCCATCGTCAATGATGGTGGCCTTCCGGCTCGACCATCTTGAACGGCAGGATCTGTTCCCTGCCCTTCGCGGTCAGAATCAGCCTCGCCTCGAACTCATGCGGCTCGGCGGGGGCGACGCTGCTTTCGAGCCGGTGGTGATCGCCGGCGACGGGTCCGAGAGGCACCGTCTCGGCGCCCTCGGGCCGGTCGATGATCACGGTTGCCCCGAGATCGTCGGCATGGCTGTCGATGGTGAGACGCATGCGTTCGCCGGCCGGCGTGTCGACGATTTCGAGCAGCCCCGCGGCCAGGTCGCTGGCGACCTTGAAAGGCTCCGGCGCGTGATGGGCGTGGCCGAAACGACCCACCACTGGCCCGCCCTCGCCTTCCAGGCGGATGTTCGCCTCCGAGAGCACCGGAAGGTGATCGAACAGCGCTCCCCTCAGGGCATCGGTGATGCCGACCAGGTCCTTGGCGCTCGCGGTGTCGGCCACCTTGATGGCGATATCGGCATGTAGACGATGGCCGATCCAGCGCGCCTGGGCCTGGGCGACCCGCTCGATGCCCCGAACGTGCTCTGCCGCATGATGGATTTCTTCAACGATGCCGGGCTCGACGCCGTCGAGCATCCGCGTCAGCACCGCCTTCGACGACTGCCAGACGATGGCGAAGATCGCCACCGTGATCAAAAGACCAATCATCGGATCGGCAAGCGGAAAGCCCAACCACACGCCGATGGCGCCAAGCACAACCGCCAGGCTGGTGAATCCGTCGGTGCGGGCATGATAGCCGTCGGCGATCAGCGCGGCGCTGTTGATCTCGCGGCCGACGCGGATGCGGAACACGGCCACCGCCTCGTTGCCGAGGAAGCCGATCAGGCCGGCGGCGACCACCCAACCGAGGAAAGCGATGGGTTTAGGGTTGATAAGCCTGTCGAACGCCTCGTAGCCGGCGACGATGGCGCTGAACAGGATGATCAGCACAATGACGATGCCGGCCAGATCCTCCACCCGGCCAAGGCCATAGGTGAAGGTCTTGCTCGGCTTGCGCCTTGCCAGCATGAAGGCGATCCACAACGGGATGGCGGTGACCGCGTCGCCGACATTGTGGATGGTGTCGGCGAGCAGCGCCACGCTGCCCGTGAGGAACACGATGACCAGCTGAAGCAACGACGTTATGGCCAGCACGACAAACGACCATTTGATCGCCCAGATGCCGCGTGTCGTGGTCGCGATGGTGGGATCAACCACGCCGTGCGTGTGGCCGTGCCCGCCCTCGCCATGGTCATGGCCGTGCCCGCCAAAGCCTTGGCCTGCCGGGCCGAAGCCGAACCAGTCGCGTATCTTGTCCATGATGGCGTCTTCAGAGGTACTTGGTGATGTCCTTGAACTCGTCGATCGAGCGGCGCTGCTCGCGCGCCAGCGGTCCGACGACGTCCTCCAAGCAATAATTGAGGTGATCCTGGATCAGCGTCTTCTTGGCCTGGGATATGGCCTTCTCGACGGCATGTAACTGCTGGGCGATGTCGAGGCATGGCCGACCGGATTCGATCATCTCGACGATGCCGCGCAGATGGCCGTCGGCGCGCTTCAGCCGCTTGATGATGTCGGGATGGGTTTCGTGAATGTGCGGACTTCCGTTCATATCTCAATACTATCCCCCTGGAGAGGATGCCGTCAACCTCGAAGAGCCACCGTTCCGGCCAGCCCGACCGAGCATCCGCAACGAAGAGCTGCTCTCCTTAGGTGCGCAAAGGCATCATAATCGTTTCCACTTGACATATACGGAAAATGGATGAGATGCTCGTAATCATACACAATGTGCATTTAAGCGATCATGGAAACTCGAGATCTCCAGACCTTTCTTGCGGTTGCTGCCAGCGGTAGCATTACCAAGGCGGCCGATATGCTTGGGCGTTCCCAGCCGGCGGTGACACGCACCATTCAGGATCTCGAAGTGGAGCTCGGCTTCGAACTGCTGCACCGGGTCGGTCGGCGGGTGCAGTTGTCTGAAGAGGGCGTCGCCTTCGAGGAGGAAGCGCGGCGCTTGCTCATGTCCTTCACTGAACTTGCAGCGCGGGCCAAGACGATCGCCGCCGGCAAGGGGCGGATCCTGCAGATCGTCACGACCTCTGCGATCGGGACTGGGTTGATCCCGACGGCCATGGCTGAGCTCAAGAGTGCGGAGCTTCCGCACGAGACGCATCTTGGGCAGTTTCTTCCTTCGATCGTCGCCCAGGAAGTGCGCAGTGGACGTGCCGAGATCGGGTTTTCAAGCCTGCCGCTAGATACGCCCGGTCTAAATGTTCTGCGGCTCTATTCGGCGCCGGATGTTGTTGCCCTGCGCGAGGACGATCCGCTGGCTGAACTCGATGTCGTCCCGCTTTCGGCCTTTGCCGGTCGTCGCCTCGCCACGATGCTCAATCCGCTGCGGTTTCAGTTGCACATCGCCCGGGCACTGGCGGCTCGCGGCATCGAGACCGGCCCGGTGATCCGGACTAATATTTCCTACGGCGCGTTGCAGATCGTGCGTCAGACAGGTGTCGCGGCAATTATCGACCCCGTCACGGCCTATGGCCTAAGTCTGCCTGGCGTCGTCATTCGCCCGATCGACGTGACCGTTCCGTTCTACTGGGGCGTTCTGGCTGCCGAAAAGCGTCCCCTTCGTCCGGTCGCGCAGGCGTTGATGGAGGCGGTCGAAGCGGTGGCGGAACGGTCGATCGCCGGCTTCAGCAAACTCGATCCGGCCCTGGCCGGCCAATTGGTGACCGATCCTGCATCGGGCACAAGTCACGGAACTGAAATATGAAGCATACCCCCAGCCCGCCAGTGTCGACAGGTCTTGCCGCACTGGAAGCGCAGCTTGCGCAGGATCTCGATTTTCTTGAGCTGCCTGCCAAGCCTTGGGTCCCCGAGCGTTCGCACGATGGCGTGCCGGTCCGTGACGTCGTGGTGATCGGCGCCGGCATGTGCGGACTTGCGGCTACGGCAAAGCTGGTGCTGACCGGGATCACCAATGTCGTCGCCTATGATGCGGCGTCTGCCGGGCTCGAAGGGCCATGGGTAACGTTTGCCCGGATGCAGACGCTTCGGTCGCCGAAGACCCTGCACGGTCCGGCGCTCGGCCTGCCGCAACTGACGTTCCGCGCCTGGTTCACGGCGCAGTGGGGCGTTGAGGCTTGGCAGTTGCTGGACAAAATTCCCAAGGGCCAGTGGATGGATTACCTGGTCTGGTTCCGCAAGGTTCTCGCTCTGCCGGTGCGCAACAGCGTGCGCATGACCGGCGTCGCACCTGCCGGTGATCTGATTGCCATCGATATCGAGGGCGCGGAAACGGGCCGGGTTCTTGCCCGTCATCTCGTTCTGGCCACTGGTCGGTCCGGTCTGGGCGGTTTTGCCGTGCCCGACTTCCTCAGGGGTATCGATCGCGCCTATTGGGCCCATTCTGCCGACGACATCGATTTCGACGCGTTGAAAGGCAAGCATGTGGCGGTGATCGGCGCCGGTGCCTCGTCCATGGACAATGCAGCAACGGCACTCGAGGCGGGTGCCGGCGCTGTCGACATGTTAATCCGGCGCAAGGAAATGCCACGCATCAACAAGCTAACCGGCATCGGCAGCCAGGGGGTTGTACTCGGCATCTACCACCTGCCCGATACCTGGAAGTGGAAGTTCTTCGACTACACCGCCTCAACCCAGACGCCGCCGCCGCGTTCATCGACGCTTCGCGTGTCTCGCCACGCAAATGCTCGGTTCTTTCTCGACTGCGGCATAGTCGCGATAAGGGAAGATGCGGGAGGCTTGCTGATCGAAACCACGCAGGGGCCGATGCGCTACGACTTCCTGATCGCGGCAACCGGCTTTTCAAACGACTTCAACGGCCGCCCGGAATTTGCAGCGCTCGCGCCACATATCCGCACCTGGTCGGATGGTCGATATACGCCGGATATGGGGTCGCCGCGTGCAGGTATGTCGGAGGCGCCGGATCTCGGTCCCGCCTTCGAGTTTCGGGAACGTTTCGCCGGCTCCTGTCCGATGCTCGCGCATATCCACTGCTTCAACGACGCAGCCATGCTGACCCACGGCAAGGTCTCCGGCGATATCCCGGCCGTCAGTGCCGGCGCCGACCGTCTTGTCCGCGGCATAACCGCATCGCTTTTTGCCGAGGACGTCGAAACGCACTTCGCCAATCTGATCGC
Source organism: Mesorhizobium monacense (assembly GCF_056781675.1). Lineage (NCBI taxonomy): Bacteria > Pseudomonadati > Pseudomonadota > Alphaproteobacteria > Hyphomicrobiales > Phyllobacteriaceae > Mesorhizobium > Mesorhizobium monacense. The sequence continues at coordinate 31,249 of NZ_JBXAYW010000001.1, forward strand.
CTACGACACCCCGGAACTTCTGGGCGACGAATGGGTCGATTCAACACCCCCGCTGCACAAGGAGGCCGCGTTGTGATCGACGCAATGGACAAGGCATCTGGTATCTCACCGGACGATGCCCTTTTCGCTGCGCGACGGTTTCGACCGGAATTCGTGCAAGGGGCGGAGGAATGTCGCCTCTCCGTCCTTCAGCCGGCAAAGGATCAGGGGCTGGCGCCAAATTTGCGGGTCGCTCTGGCCCGCCGCATGGCCACCCTGAATGCCGACCAGATTCTGATGGCCGAATATGATGTGCAACTGGCTGACCTTGATCCGACAGGGCAGCTCCTGGCCCTTGCTCAGGGGGCAACCGATCTGGACGAACCATTGGCGACCATCGCCCGTCATGTCGACCTCATAACGCTGACGCCGAAAGAGGCGAAGGCGAGCCACATAGTGCTGCTGGCGCAGGCCGGATTGAACAATCCTCAGATCGTCGCGCTCTCCGAACTGATTGCCTTCGTCAACTTCCAGACGCGGGTTGCGACCGGCTTGCGATTGATGAGGTCGGCATGATTTCCTCGGTGCGCCTGAAGCCGCTGAATTGGCATCCGTACATCGCACCGGTCGAGCTATCCGAGGCCACGCCGGAACAGCTCGACGCGATGAAGGTTACGCCATCTGCCAAGAAGGTTTCGGAATATGTGCGCACCCTTGTGCATGATCCCGAAAGCTATCTTGCCCGCACCGTCCTGTTCAATGCGATCATGTATGTCGAAGGTGGGCTTGCTCGTCCCGATCGCGAACTTGGCGCATTGGGTGCCTCGATCGTCAATGGCTGCAAATTCTGTGCCGTTGTTCATGCCCGCCGGCACGCAGAGCTGACGAAGAGCGATGATGTGGTCACCGCACTCTATCTCGACAAACCCGAAGCGCTCGGGCCACGCGATGCGGCAATCTACCGCTTTGCCCGTCGCCTGTCGGCGGCACCGTCAGAGGCAACCGAGGAGGACGTCGCCTCGCTTCGGTCAGTCGGCATGGATGACATCGAAATCATCGACCTGATCCATGCCATCTCGATCTTCGGCTGGGCAAACCGGCTGATGCACGTCCTCGGCTATGCCGAGAGCGGGAACTAACGTGCATACCGTCAATGCACACGGGTCGGGTGTCTTCAACTAGAGCCAACCGGAATGGCTGGCTCATAACAATAAGAGGGCTCTGAAATGCGCATGAAATGTTGTCTCATACCCGAAAGGACACCAGCCAGAAATGCTTGAAATCAAAGATTTAAGGCTGTCCTACGGAAACACACAGATCCTGAACGGCGTTGACCTCTCCGTGCGTCGCGGTGACGTGGTGTCAATCATCGGCCCTAGTGGTACCGGCAAGACCACGCTGCTGAAGTGCATCAACTACCTGGTCAAGCCGGCATCTGGAACCATCAAGTTCGATGAGATCCGGATGGACTACCAGCGTGCGGACAAGGCCGCAGTCCAGGCGATTCGGCTGCGGACTGCCATGGTCTTCCAGCAATTCAACGTCTTCAAGAACATGACGGTCATTCAGAACGTCATGGATCCACTCGTGGTGGTGCAACGCAAGTCGAAGGACGAGGCGCGTGAAATCGCCCTGCAGGAGCTTGAGCGAGTCGGCCTCTCCGCGAAGCGAGACAGCTACCCGTCCCAGCTCTCAGGTGGCCAGCTCCAGCGGACTGGCATCGCACGTGCGTTGGCGGTTCGACCGGATGTGATGCTCTTCGACGAACCCACGTCTTCGCTGGATCCTGAGCTCGTTGGTGAGGTTCTGAAGGTGATCAAAGATGTCACATCGTCAGGGCTCACGTCGCTGCTTGTGACCCACGAGATGCAATTTGCAAAGAACATCTCGAACCGGATCGTCTTCATGGATCGGGGCGTCGTCGCTGCCGACGGTAGCCCGACGGAGATCTTCGATGCGCCATCCAGTCCGCGCCTCACCCAATTCCTCAAATCCGAACACACACTCCAGTAGAGAAAGGATGCCTGAAATGTCTTCTATCAGATCATCATCGTACCGTCGGTTTGGCCTTGCCGTAGCCGGTGTCGCAATCGCCCTTGCAGCCGCGGGCGTATCCTATGGTCAGGACTCCGTACGGACGATCAAGATCGCGACGGCGGCAGAATCCAAACCGCTTTCGTGGGGCGCTATCGGCGTTGAGCCGCAAGGGTACGAGCCCGACGTCCTGAAGGCAATCAACGCGAAGCTGCCCCAGTACAAGTTTGAAATGGAAGGCGCTGCAGACATCGCGCAGGAGACCGGCCTCGTAACGGGGAAATACGACATGGCGTCCGGCGGCTACTACAAGGCGCCCGCGCGCGAAAAGCAGTTCCTCATTCCCGACAACCCCATGGGTGCAAGTCTGATAAAGATCTATAGCCGCAAGGAGAGCAACATCAACGAGATGAAGGATCTGGTCGGCAAGAAAATCGTGCCTGTCACGGCCGGCGGCGGCATCTATAAGTTTGCCACCCAATGGCAGGAGAAGAACCCGGACTACAAGATCGAGATCACCGCATCGAGCGCCGGCATCCCTTACCCGGACCGCCTGAAGGAAGTCCAGAACGGCAAGTACGACGCGCTGGTTCTGCCGTCGAACCTTGGCGAGCAGACCGTGATCGACAACCAGAAGCTCGACATCAAGGCGAGCGAGCCGGTCGCCATCAACAACACCTACCTCCTGATTCACAAGTCGGAGGAGAACAAGGCCCTGCTCGACGACGTGAACAGGGTGCTCAAGGAGCTGAAGGACGACGGCACGCTGGGCAAGATTTCGCAGAAGTGGTTCGGCGAGGACGTCACGACCTACATCAAGTAGCGAAAGCTCGCCCTAGACCGGGTCTCTGCATGGCCAACGACCAAGGCTAAAACCGCAAGAAGGAGTGTTGCAAGGTGGACCTTTCTACAATGATCCCTGAGCTGCTCTTGGCATTGCCGCTGACGCTCGCGATCACGTTTACGGCCCTTGTCGTCGGCTTCTGCCTGGCTCTAATCGCGACCACATTCCGGGTTCGCAGGATACCAGTGATCAGTCACATGGCCGACCTCTACGTATCCTATGCCCGGAGTGTCCCCGTCGTCCTCCAGTTGTTTGTCGCGTTCTACGGACTTCCCTTGCTGGTAAGCCTGTTCGGCGTCGAAGATTTCTTCTCGCCCACGGTAGCTGCGATGATGGGGCTCAGCCTTTATCACGGGGGATATCTGTCAGAGGTCATAAGGCCGGCATACCTGGCCGTTGATCGTGGTCAGCATGACGCGGCGGACAGTCTGGGATATACCTTCCGACAGAAGCTTACTCGCATCGTGGGACCACAGGCGGTGCACATCGCATTGCCAGGCTACGGAAACTCCATCATCTACCTGATCCACAATGTTGCGCTTGTGATGTACATCGGCGCGGCGGACGTAATGGCGACCGCGCACCTCGTCATGGAGCGGGACTACAACCAATACCAGTTCGGAACTTATCTTGTGCTGGCGGTGATCTATGCGCTGTTGTGCCTGATCGCGTGGCTCATCGTGCGTTTCTTCGAACTTCGCTCCTCGAAGTTCGCACTGACAACGGCGCCGGCGAAGAGCACGATCATGGCGAGCGTCTGATCGAAGAAAGGGTCATTATCACATGTTCGATATCGAAGTCTTGCTCCCGGACCTGTGGAGCATCCTGGGCGCAGTGCCCGTGACGCTCGCCATGGCGCTGGCGATCTTTGTCTTCTCCACGACCATCGGCAGCCTGTTTGCGCTGATCGAATATCGGCGGATACCCGTGCTGCGGGAATTCGTCGTGGCGTACAAGGTCGCCTTCAAGGGCGTGCCGATGGTGATCGTGATCTTCCTTGCATACTACGGCCTCCCGCCGACCCTCCAATTCTTCGCATCATTGGTCGGGATAGAGTTCAACGGCCACGCAACGCCGAACTGGGTCACGCTCGTCATCGCGTTGACCGCTTGCGTTGCCGCGTTCCAGGCGGAAGTTGTGAAGGGCGCTTTGAATTCCTTCGACACCGGCCAGGCAGACGCAGCCTACTCGTTGGGCTACAAACGAAGCCAACTGTTCCGACGAATCCTGTTTCCCCAGGTGATCGTCGCAGCAATTCCGGATCTCGCCAACTCGTTCATGGTGATCATGAAGGCGCTTTCTCTGGGATTTGCTATCGAGGTTGTCGATATCTTTGCACAGTCCCAGTTGACCGCCGCGCTGAACTTTTACTACCTCGAAGCCTTCGTAATTGCCGTCGTGATCTACATGGTGATTGCCTACATTGTCACACATATCGCCGACAGGACGGAGGCAGCCCTTAGGGTACGGACCTAAGGGTAGAATCGTCCCAACTCACCTCACGGCGGAGGCGCCCGCGCAGAGGCCTGCCTACAGGACAGCGTGAATGTGGGCGAGCTCGCGCCGGTGGGAAACCGGAGAAGGCGGCCATACCGAAAGTCAACTGAGCCGGGCCATCCGGCGCCTGTACTGACTTGGAGCCCGCACTGGGCGGGCCTGGAGCCGAGGCGACTTCGACCCCTGGTCTAGACAGCAATGCTTGCCGTCTCAACGAAGTCCAGCGAAACTAGGAATTTCTTCAGTGACCGCTTTGCGCCGCATGGCAGTCATAGGGGCTGCTCTGCCAATGCCTCAAAGCGGCCAGTCTGGATCGGAGGAGATAGGTCGCCGTTACGTGCGGAGAAAGGCGCCAGGCTCTGACCGATCGCGCACCTTGATGCAATACTTTTAGGCATCGGGATCGCCGTCACTCCACGATCTCCCCGCCACCCGCTATTCGTTCATACTCTGGAAAATGCTGATCGATCTTCGGCAGCGGCGCTTCCTTGATATGCGCCAGAACAACGAATTACCTCTTGCAATGCGGGAGCCATCCACAGAGGACATCGCTAGTGCAGAGGCAACAGTCAGCAATGCGCCGCATGGCAGTTTCGCGTTGAGATTGTCAGGCGCTCGCCGACTCCCTTGGATTTCTACAAGGTACGGGTATAGGTTGCCTCGCAAGCATATGGGCTCTGCGGGTGATTGCACATGTGGCGATCAGCGAAGGGAGGAGATTTGCGATGAAAACCATGACGTTCGTCTCATGTGGAGCGGCGCTAGCGGCGTTGACGCTTATAACTACCCCGGCTAGTACACAGGAGGCAGTCCCGCTCGGCTCGCCGGCAGCTACGGCGCCGATCAACCCGCTCCGCGTCCCCAATCCGCCTGGCAAATTCGGGGGCGTGATCAACCTCGACGCGCCCACATCCACGCCCTACTGGCAGCCCCAGGTCGTGCCACCGGAAGGAGCGCCGAACATCCTCGTGGTTCTGATCGATGACGAAGGGTTCGGCGCGCCGAGCACCTTCGGTGGCGTCATCCCCACTCCGAACCTTGACCGTATCGCTGACGCGGGTCTGCGCTACACGCAGTTTCACACTACAGCACTGTGCTCGCCCACCCGTGCCGCGCTGATCACCGGAAGAAACCACCACTCCGTCGGCACGGGCGTGATCGGCGAAGCCGCTACCGGGTTTCCGGGCTACAACAGCATTATCTCCAAGGACAAGTCGACCATCGGCACAATCCTCAAGGCCAATGGCTACGCCACTTCCTGGTTCGGCAAGAACCACAACACCCCCGCTTTCGTCACCAGCCAGGTCGGCCCTTTCGACCAGTGGCCGGTCGGCATGGGCTTCGAGTATTTCTACGGGTTCAACTCGGGCGAAACCAACCAGTGGCAGCCTGATCTCTATCGCAACACCACGCGCATCTACCCCTATGTCGGCAACCCTCAATACAACCTGATCACCGACATGGCGGATGACGCCATCGCCCATGTCCAGCAGATCAACGCCCTCGATCCGAACAAGAAGTTCTTCCTCTATTACGCGCCCGGCGCCACCCATGCGCCTCATCATCCGACGCAGGAGTGGATTGATAAGTTCAAGGGCAAGTTCGGCATGGGCTGGAACGCCCTCCGTGACGAGATTTTCGCCAATCAGAAGAAACTGGGCGTGATCCCGCAGGATGCCCTGCTCACGCCCTGGCCGCACGACCTTCTGAAGAACTGGGACGAACTTTCGGCCGACGAGAAAAAGCTCTTCGAGCGGCAGATGGAGGTCTATGCAGCCTACCTCGCGTATGTCGACGATGAGGTCGGCCGCGTCGTCAAGGCGATCGAGGACATGGGCAAGCTCGATGACACGCTCATCATCTATGTCAGCGGCGACAACGGCCCCAGCGCGGAGGGCTCGCCGGTAGGCACACCGAACGAGATGACTTTCTTCAACGGCGTCGAGGTTTCTGTCGCGGATCAGTTGCCGTTCTACGACGCTTGGGGTTCGGCCGAGACTTATCCTCACTATGCGGTCGGTTGGGCCTGGGCCATGAGCACGCCCTACAAGTGGACCAAACAGGTCGCCGGCTATCTCGGCGGTGTGCGAAACGGCATGGTCATCTCGTGGCCCGGTCACATCACCGACGCCGGAGGCATCCGCAACCAGTTTCATCATGTCATCGACATCGTTCCGACCATCCTCGAGGTGACGGGAATCAAGGAGCCCGACGTTGTCGACGGCATAGATCAAGCGCCGATCGAGGGCGTGAGCCTCGCCTATACCTTCGACAAAGCCAATGCCGACGCCCCGTCCCGGCACCACACGCAGTATTTCGAGATGTTCGGTGAGCGCGCGCTCTACCACGACGGCTGGATAGCATCGACCGTGCCGTTCCGCGCACCGTGGAACGGCACCGCCCCGGACCCGAAGGACGTGGTCAACGATGCCAAGTGGGAACTCTACGACCTTACCACCGACTGGACCCAGAACAACGACGTCGCCGCGGCCAATCCAACGAAGCTCACGGAACTCCAGGACATGTTCTGGATCGAGGCGGCAAAGTATCAAGTCCTGCCGCTCGACGCCTCGGCGCTCACGCGCTTCATCGCACCCCGGCCAAGCATTGTCGCAGGCCGCGACGAGTTCGTTTACACACACCCGCTCGTCGGCACGCCGCTCGGAACAGCCCCCAGCATTCTCAACAAATCCTTCTCGATCTCGGCCGAAATCGAAGTACCTGACGGCGGCGGCGAAGGGATGCTCGTCACCCAGGGTGGCCGCTTTGCCGGCTGGGCGCTCTACCTCCTCAAGGGCAAGCCTGTCTTCGTCTACAATCTGCTCGACCTCGCGCGGCCGCGAATCGAGGCGCCCCAGCCTCTGTCGGCAGGCTCGCACACCGTCGACTTCGTCTTCACCTACAATGGACCTGGCCTCGGCAAAGGCGGGACCGCGGTGATGAAGGTCGACGGCGCCGAAGTGGCGAGCGGCCAGCTCCCCAATACCCTGCCGTTCGCACTCGAGGCGAGCGAGACCTTTGACGTCGGCTCAGATACCGGAACCGGGGTCGACGATACCGACTACAAGTCACCGTTCTCGTTCACCGGGAAGCTTGGAAAGCTCACGATCAAGCTCGGGGCGAACAGTTGACCCTAGCAGGTTCCATCTTTCGGGTGACTGCGCGGTCGAAGCCATCGGAATTCCTGACGAGACCTGGAACCGCCCCGGGTGGGCGGTTCTTTTCCATCGGTGGATTAGAACCCCAAAAAAGACGCGCTCCGGACGACTGTCTACCGAGCTGACCCGATAGCGTTCGAAAGTCGGCGACAAAGACCCGAAAGGGTCACTTTAAGACATCGGACCTTCGAGGGTTCAACGTCCGCTTTTGTCCTTTCCTGCCCCACAGGCAGACTTTCTGGTTCCGGCCCCAAACACGCCGTTGGGATCCGCGCGCAAGGTGTCCGCTCATGGCGCTAGTTGCCCGTTCCGGCAGCCGGCTCAAACGCCAAAGTTTGACCCAAGTCGGACCTTCGCTTGGATGCCGTTTTGTCCCATTTCTGATAAAGTGACTGCTCCTCCCGGGGACCACGATTCCAGGACAGAAGCCCGATGGACCGCAAGCTCGCAGTCATCCTCGCCGCCGATGTCGTCGGCTACTCGGCGCTCATGGAGCGCGACGAGAAAGGTACCCATGAGCGGCTGACTGCGGGGCGGAAAGAGCTGTTCGAGCCGGAGATCGCGCGGCATCACGGGCGCATATTTAAGCTGATGGGCGACGGGATGCTGGCCGAGTTCGGCTCGGTCGTCGATGCGGTCGAATGCGCCGTCAGTTTGCAGCGCGGGCTGACGGAGCGCAATGCCAGCGTCGCCGAAGACAAGCGCTTCGAGGTGCGCATTGGCATCAACCTCGGAGAAGTGATCGTCGAGGGAGATGATCGCTTCGGTGAAGGCGTCAACGTCGCCGCGCGCCTACAGCAGCTCGCCGAACCGGGAGGCATCTGCGTCTCAGAAAAGGTGTCGCGGGAGGTCGAAAAGAAGCTCGCCTTCAGCTTCGAACCTATGGGCGAGCAACACGTGAAGAACATCGCCGAGCCAATATCCTGTTTTCGCATAAATCTCCTGCCTGCGAGCCCGCTCCTCGCTGGCCGATTGCCGCAGAAGTCGCTCAATCTCCCCAATAGGGCGGCGATTGCAGTTCTTCCGTTCACCAATATGAGCAGCGATCCGGAGCAGGAGTATTTTGCCGATGGACTGGCCGAAGATCTAATCACCGACCTGTCGAAGGTTCCGGGCCTGTTAGTCATCGCGCGAAATTCCTCCTTCGCCTACAAGGGCACGCACGCCGATCTCCGAGTTGTCGCGAAGGACCTTGGTGTGCGCTACGTCATCGAGGGAAGTGTGCGCCGCGCGGCGGGTCGCATCCGTATCAATGCCCAGCTTATCGATGCGAGCGACAACGCCCATCTCTGGGCAGACAGGTTCGATCGCGATCTGGCGGACGTTTTCGTGCTGCAGGACGAGGTAGGGGGAAAGATCGTCGCGGCGCTCGCCCATGTGCTGCCTTCGGCCCCTCACTTCGCCAGTCGTCGGGCAAGGAACCTCGAGGCCTACGATCTCTTTGTGCGCGGACGGGCGTTGGTGACGAAATCGGCCGAAAGCAATCGAGAAGCTCCCCCGCTTCTTGAAAGATCGGTCGAACTTGATGCGGGGTTCGCGGAGGCGCACGCCTGGCTCGCGATGAGCCACCATTTCGCGTGGGCGTATTGGCTGGAACCCGAGGAACGCCATCCCTCGCAGGCCCTCGCGGCGGCCGAACGTGCCGTGTCCCTCGATCCACAGGATGCCCAGGCGCATGCGATCCTCGGAGATGTGTTGATCTATGATGACAGGTCGGATGAAGGTGCCTCGGAATTGGCGATCGCGCTTCAAATCAACCCCAATCACGCCGACGCCTGGACGTTCTTGGGCCAGTTGAGCGCGTTCGAGGGGAGGCCAACGGAGGGCATAGAACATGTGCGGAAGGCGCTCCGTCTCAACCCCCATCCGCCTGGATGGTACTATTGGATTCTCGGGTTAGCCCAATATTCGGCAGGTCGATATCAGGATGCCGTCGAGACACTCCGGTGCGACGCGACACACAGGCTCGGATCACAACGCATACTTGCCGCGAGTCTGGCGCAGCTTGGACGCATGGGAGAAGCCAAGGCGGAAGGTAAAGAGTTCCTTGGATTGAACCCTGAGTTTTCAATGCAGCACTGGGCACGCACGCAACCCTTCCGGCACGACACGGACCGCCAGCATTTCATCGAGGGCTACATCAAGGCCGGCCTGCCAAAATGAGCCTGAGCTCGGACACCCGCTTGAGTGCTCCGACCTCGGCCCACCTGTGGAGGCAACTTCGCTCGCCGTTAGGAGTTCGGTCTTGCTGACCATTCGCCCCGCCGAACCCACCGATGCGGACGCAATCTGGAGCATCCTTGAGCCCATTCTACGTGCGGGGGATACCTACGCCTTGCCGCGCGATTGGAGCCGCTCCGACGCGTTGGCGTATTGGTTTCTCGCGGATCACGACGTGTTCGTCGCGGAGGGGGAGGGACGCATGCTTGGAACCTATTATCTGCACGCTAATCAACTCGGAGGCGGCTCCCACGTCGCCAACTGTGGCTACATGACTGCGCCGGGATCAAGCGGCCGTGGCGTCGCGACAGCGATGTGCCGGCACTCTCTGGAGCAAGCCGCTCAGCGTGCCTTCCGAGCGATGCAATTCAATCTTGTCGTCAGTTCGAACGAACGTGCGGTCAGGCTTTGGCGCCGGCTGGGATTCGCCGTTGTCGGAACGATCCCGCAGGCCTTCGAGCACCCACTTCTTGGGTACGTGGACGCCTTTGTGATGTATCGAACGCTCTGACCGCGGCCTTGGAACGGTACCGCAACGCGTACTCGGAATTTCCGACCCGTTCCGGAGGTTCGTGCGGACTGCCGGAAGGTCCGCAACTGGCGCAACCGTACCGTTCGCGAATGCGAAGGTTTGACCCGAGGCTGCCCTTGCCACGGATCGTCATGGATGTCTCGATCGGGTGGAACCCTGCCGTTCGCCTCGACGAGACGAACGGACCGACAGCGCAAAAGCGGCCGTGTGAGCAGGCAACCGAATTTACACCGGCAGGACGGTCGTGTGCTTGACCACGCGCATAATCAGAGTGGAGCGGTACGTCGCGATTCCGGGCAGCTTGGCCAACTTGTCGAGCACGAAGCGCTGGTAGTCCTCGACATTGCGCGCGACGACCGTCAACTGAAAATCCCATTCGCCGAATAGGATCATGCACTCGAGGACTTCGGGCATGGCCGAGACCAAGTTGGAGAAGGCGTCGATCGCATCGCGCGTCTGGTAGTAGGTAGGAGGACAGCCGCACGTCGACCTTGACCCGCACACCGAGCCCGACCCGCTCTGGGTCGAGCAGGGCGACGTAGCGTGTGATGACGCCGGCCCCTTCGAGCGCGCGGACACGCCGAAGGGTCGGTGCTGCGGTCAGTGCAATCCGCTCCGCGAGACGGGCTTCGAGACGCCTGCCAGACGGGACAACAATACCGAAGGCTGGAGCGAATGCTTCCGCAAGCTCGACGCACACATGGCGAACGATAGGGGCTGACGCAGCGCAGAAGGCGCGCAGATAGGAGCACAATTCCATAGTCGCGATCGAGAGGCTTGATGTCAGGTGACCACGCCGCTTTTGTGTGAAAATCGTTGACTGCACGGGGCGTGGACAGTGGACGCCCCAAACAAAAATGTTAGCGCCCTGTCGGCGCAACGCGACTTCAATCGTCCTTTGCGTGAGCTCTTCGTGAGCAACCGTCAGGAGGAGAAAATAGGATGTCACCTTCACATGAGAGTTCGACGGCCGGCGCGCTCGCTAGTGGTCCCTCTGCTCTAGGTAGCGCCGCGCATTCGATCGAGCGCTTAGGCCGCGTTGTTGCTCTTGTCGGCGTCGTTCTTCCCCTTCTACTTATTGGTGGATTGAAGTTCACGTCCGTCGAGGCGGAGGCGCTCAAGCCTCTCATCAACGGTGCGCCATGGCTCGCCTGGCTGTATCCCGCGTTCGGCGAGTCTGGCGCTTCTCAGCTCCTCGGCGTGGTCGAAATCGCGGCTGCGTTGTTGTTGGTGGCGTCGCCCTGGTCGCCGCGCGCCGGCGTGGCAGGCGGCGCGCTCGCGGCGGCCACGTTTCTTGTCACGTCTTCGCTGCTCGCCGTACTTCCGGCATGGGAGACGCGCCTCGGCGGGTTTCCTGCTCTTAATCCGCTTGGTCAATTCCTGATCAAGGACGTGGTGCTGCTCGGCGTCGCCCTGGTCGTCACCGGCGAATGCTTGTCTCGAATACCAAGGGCCAGCGATCGGCGCATAGACGGGAAGATGCAGTGATAGCGCTGCCAACTATAGAGGCATCTCGTGGATCTACTCAAGGCGCAGAAGGTGGTTTGGCTACCAAGAAGGAGGCGAACAATGAGCAGTAACGAAGCTGAAATCCGCACGCTGATCGAACGTTGGGCGAAGGCGGTGCACGCCTGCGACATGGACAGTGTTCTTGCCGATCACACCGACGACATCGTGATGTTTGATGTGCCGCCCCCAAACGAAGTGCGAGGCAAGGCGGCCTATCGCGACACATGGCCGCCCTTCTTCAAGTATCAGAAACAGGGCGCCGTTTTCGAGATCGTCTCGCTCGACGTCACTGCCGGGAACGATGTCGCGTTCGCGCACGCTCTGCTCCGTTGCGGAACCGATGAGGAGCTCAGGAAGGATCCCGACAACCGCCTCCGTCTCACCATTGGTCTCCGCAAGCCGAACGGCCAATGGGCCGTCGCGCATGAGCATCACTCGTTTCCATTGCAGTCATCTGAATAGCTGACGGAGAGCACCATGCTGCTGAGGGACAAAGTCGCTGTGATCTATGGCGCGGGAGGATCAGTTGGTGGCGCCGTGGCGCGAACCTTTGCCTGCGAAGGCGCGAAAGTCTTTCTCAGCGGTCGCAACGCTGTGCCGGTCGAAGCTGTGGCGAGGGATATTGTTGCTGCCGGCGGTGAAGCTGAGGTGGCAAGCGTCGATGCACTCGATGAGAATGCGATAGAACAGCACGCCGCCGAAGTGACCCGGAAGGCGGGTCGCATCGATGTGGTTTTCAACGCCATCGGCTTCAGTGTCGTGCAGGGCGTTCCGCTGGTCGATCTAAAGCGAGACGATTTCGTCTTTCCGATCGTGACATGGACGACCACTCAATTCCTGACAGCACGGGCCGCGGCGCGACATATGGCGCAAAGGCGCTCCGGCGTCATTCTCACACTTTCGGCTTCGCCCGCGCGGCTGGCGTTGGCCTCGACGGCCGGCTTTGGCGTTGCCTGCGCGGCGATCGAAGGGCTGTCTCGCACGCTGGCGGCGGAGTTGGGACCGCAAGGCATTCGTGTCGTATGCATTCGGCCACATCGCATTGGAGAGACCCTTGGACCAGATCCAGATTTTCCTGTCGGTGGGGCGGAAGAGTTCCGGAGCTTGATCGAGGGCTGGACCCTCCTCAAGCGGCTGCCGTCGTTGGCGGATGTCGCCAACACGGCGGCCTTTTTGGCCTCCGATAATGCCGCCGCGATAACGGGGACGGTAGCAAACCTGACCTGCGGCATGAGCGTGGATTAGTAACGCTGTGCAAGGTCTTCAACAACTTTCCTCGAAACGAGAAGGTAGATGAGCTCCTCCGCCGCCACACCTAGGGCCACCCGGCGAGATTGGATCGGGCTCGCGGTCATCGCCCTGCCGTGCCTGCTCTACTCCATGGACCTCACCGTGCTGAACCTGGCGGTCCCGCACTTGAGCGCGGACCTGAAGCCGTCGAGCTCCCAGCTGTTGTGGATCGTCGACATCTATGGCTTCCTGATCGCTGGCGCGCTGATCACCATGGGGACACTAGGCGACCGCATTGGCCGGCGCAGGCTCTTGCTGATCGGTGCCGCCGCCTTCGGATTGGCCTCGGTGCTCGCCGCGTTCTCGACCAGCGCTGTGATGCTAATCGTGGCCCGGGCGCTGCTCGGCCTGGCCGCAGCCACGATGGCGCCGTCGACGCTCTCCCTCATCCGCAACATGTTCCACGCTCCGCAGGAGCGGAGGGTCGCCATCGGCGTGTGGATCGCCAGCTTCTCCGCCGGCGGTGCCATCGGCCCACTGCTAGGCGGAGTGATGCTCGCGCACTTCTGGTGGGGCTCCGTGTTTCTGCTGAACGTGCCGATAATGCTGCTCCTGCTCGGCGTCGGCCCGTTACTGTTGCCGGAGTTTCGCGATCCCAGTGCGCGCCAATTTGATCTCGTTAGTGCGGCGTTGTCGTTGATCGCTGTGCTGGCGACGATCTACGGCATCAAGCAGATGGCCGAGGGGGTTGCGGTCTGGTTCGCCGCACTAATCATCATCGTCGGTCTCGCCTTGGGCGCTCTATTCGTGCACCGGCAATTAAGGCTTGATGATCCGCTGATCGATCTAAGACTGTTTCGGTCACCCGCATTCAGCGCGTCTCTTGCCGTCAACCTGCTCGGCTTCTTCGTTGCGTTCGGCACCTTTCTCTTCATTGCTCAGTACTTGCAGCTCGTATTGGGGATGGGGCCTCTGGAGGCCGGATTGTGGACCGCACCATCGGGCGCCGGGTTTATTGTCGGCTCCCAGTTGGCTCCGCTGCTCGTGCGATGGGTGCGTCCGGCATACGTGATGGCTGGCGGCCTTGTGCTTGCAGCCATCGGGTTCGCGGTGCTCACGCAGGTCGCCGGCCCCAATGGTTTGGGGGCGCTTGTGACAGGATATGTCCTGTTCTCCCTAGGTCTTGCACCGGTGTTTACCTTGGCAACAGACCTGATTGTCGGAACGGCGCCTCCAGAGCGAGCGGGCGCCGCGTCGGCGATCGCGGAGACCAGTTCCGAGCTGGGCGGCGCGCTCGGCATCGCCATCCTGGGGAGCATCGTCACCGCCATTTATCGCAGCGCGATGGCCAGCGCCGTTCCTGCCGGCGTGCCTCATCAGGCCGCAAACGTCGCACGGGACACGCTTGGCGGTGCCTTGGCCGCAGCCCAGCAACTGCCGGATGACACTGGTACGGTGTTGCTCGGCGCGGCTCGCGAAGCGTTCAGCCAGGCGTTCGAGACAACGGTCATCATTTGCGCTGCCGTTGCATTGGCTGCAGCGACGCTGGCAACGATCCTGCTGCGAGGCGTCGGGAACGACGACGGGCACGAGCCGCAATCGAAGCCGGATGCTGGCGACGATGACGGCAGCGTGCAACGGGCAGTTGTCGCCGAGCTTTGAGAAGGCGGATGGTGTCGGCGTTGTTCGGAGAATGAGAAGCCAATGTCAGTTCGAACGAGCATCTTGAATGCGTTCATCGTCCTGGTTCTTACCGGGTTCGGCACTGTCGCTCTCGCGCAGACAGCAAACAAAGAGCGGATTGAGTCACAACCGGCCACGCTCGGAGAAGGGTTTATCTCAGGCACCGTCAAGGCAAATGGCGCGACGCTCCACTACGTGCGCGGCGGAACAGGGCCTGCGGTAGTTCTTGTGCACGGATTTCCGCAGGATTGGTACGCCTACCACAAAATCATGCCGCGACTGGCGAAGACCTTCACCGTGATTGCCTTCGACATGCGCGGGGTAGGCCGTTCGACAGCGCCACCCGGTGAAGGTCGTCAGCCACTCCGACGATCTCCTCGCCGTCCTGAAGGATCCTGCCTTGAACATTGAACGGGTCGGTCTCGAGGCCGGGCCCTTGTCGCAATGGCTTTTTGAGGGGCTGGCGTGCGCCGGGTTGCCGGTCATCTGCATCGAGACGCGTCATGTGAAAGCGTTCCTGAAGGCGCAGCCGAACAAGACGGATCGCAATGACGCGCGCGGCATCGCGCAGATGATGCGGGTCAACCTGTACCGCCCGGTGCATGTGAAGACACTCACGAGCCAGAAGCGGCGGGCACTCTTGACGGCCCGCAAGCTGCTGCAGGGAAAGGCGATCGCCATCGAGAACGACATCCGCGGTCTTCTGCGCAACTTCGGCCTCAAGGTCGGTGTTGTGGGAACGGTGAAGTTCGAGGAGCGGATTTGCGAGCTCGTCGAAGGCATGCCCGATCTCGAAGAGATCATGGAGCCGCTGCTGGCCGCCCGGCGGAAGCTGCGTGCCGAATTTGCTCGCCTGCACAAAAAAGTGCTCACGATCGCCAGGAATGATGCGACATGCCGGCGCTTGATGACGGTTCCCGGTGTCGGCCCCATGGTGGCGCTCGCCTATGCCGCGACAATCGACATTCCGCAGCGGTTCAGAAGCTCCAAGGCGGTGGGGCCTATCCTGGGACTGACGCCGAAGCTCAACGAGTCCGGGGAAAGCAAGCGCGTTGGATGCATATCCCTGTGTGGGGACGGCATGATGCGGACGTTGCTCTATGAGGCTGCCCAAACGCTGATGACTCGCGTGACGAAATGGTCGTGGCTCAAGGCCTGGGCGATGAACGTCGCCAAGCGGCGCGGGATGCGCAAAGCAATTGTCGCGCTCGCACGTCGCCTGGGAGTCGTCATGCATCGCATGTGGCTGGACGGCACCGAGTTCCGCTGGACGCGGGAAACCATGGCGTCAGCCATCTGATCCAGAAGGCTGGGAAGGAGAGAGACAGAGAGTTCCGCTCGCTGGCGGACGGACGTCCTTCGCGCAGGACGATGGATGAGGCGAGTTCGCTGAGACACTCGTACCGATTGCAACATGCGATCAAGACGCTTGGTAGATTGTGCCGCCTCATTCTCCTGACCCCATACTGGGAGGGCGAAACGCCGATCCCGGAGAGAAGCAAGGCCCTGCGAAAGACGTCAAAACGCCGGAGACACGGAAAAGCTCGATAGCGCTTGACCTCAACACGCCGAATAGAGAAGTGTCTCAGTTTGAAATCACAGACCCACGTCGGCGTCGTTGTCCGGCGATCTGGTCGCCATGATCTCATCCGCTATGAGCCTCGCTAGATGGTCGCGGCTCATGCCCAACGATTGCTTGAGAAACAATAGGAAGTTGTGCGCCCTGTCGGCTGGTAGGCCGCTCGCCTCTGCCTGATTGACTACTTCTTGCTGACGCTCCACCCGCTCTTCAATATCGCGGATGTGTTGTTCGACCCGTTCGATGTCGGTGGAATAGGTTGTCATGGCTAGGCGTTCTTTGTGCGGCCTTGGGCAGCTTCAACAATCGCGCAGCCAGGCAACAAGTTCAAGCGGGCAGCTTGAAAGGTAGCGGCCGGCGCAGGGGGGATCCTTTGGGGGGTGCCCGCGCCGGCCATTGCGGGTTGGGTATGCGGCCCCGCGATGCCTAAGTTATGGGCATATTGCAAATCTCTCAACTAAGACTGAGTGCCCTAGTTCGCCGGGCCTTAAGGCTCCACTGGCCCTGTACCGTTGCAGCGGCCCGGCGGGCTGGGGGCTGGGGCGCTTTGGCTTGACCGCCGGGCCTAACCGGCAAGGCAGGCCGGCTGGCGAGGGTTATAGGCCGGTCAAGCATCACCGCTACTCGGCAAAACGGGGGTGTTCGGCTTCCCCTCAAATCGGATGAGCCAGAGTCGAATCCGGGCATAAGCGTTGAAGCGCCTAATTCATCGACCTAAGCTGCACCCAACGCTGTTTCCTGCTTGCACGGCTCAGCCCTTTCAGGAATATAATCCTAATTATATACTTGACGTACCAGACGGATTTTGCGATAACGAATGTAAGGAGTTACCGCAATGTTCGATCTGACCAACCAAATTTACCACGACGCCGACAAGGCCCGCGAACATTTGGAGGCTATCCATTGGCCTCACGGTCCGTTCTGCCCTCATTGCGGCAATGCCAATCCTGAGCGCATTACCAAGCTTGCGGGCAAGTCCACTCGCCCCGGCGTCTACAAGTGCAACGAATGCCGCCTGCCGTTTTCTGTCACGGTCGGCACCGTGTTCGAGCGTTCCAAGATCGGCCTGCACAAGTGGGTGCTGGCCTCGCATCTCTACGCCTCGTCAAAGAAGGGCATGAGCGCTCACCAGCTGCACCGTATGCTTGGCGTCACCTACAAGACCGCCTGGTTCATGGCGCACCGCATCCGTGAGGCGATGAAGGAAGATGTGAAGTCGTCTGGTCCGCTTGGCGGCGAAGGCAAGATCGTGGAAGCCGACGAGACCTATTATGGACCCAAGGACAGGGTTGTGAAGCGCACCATTCGCGGCAAGCCGTCCAACTCGTCCAAGCGTTCTATCGTGGCGCTGGTCGAGCGTGGCGGCTCTGTTCGGTCCTTCCATGTCGAGCGCGCCACCACTGCGTCTGTCCGCGATGTGCTGGTCCGCAATGCCGACCGCAAATCAACGCTCATGACCGACGAGTCCAACTTCTACACGTTCACCGGCGAAGAGTTCGCAAGCCACGCGACTGTGAAGCACACTGGCGGCGAATACGTTCGCTACGAAGCCGACCGCATCGTCCACACGAACACCATCGAAAACGTGTTCTCAGTCTTCAAGCGCGGCATGGTCGGCGTCTACCAGCACTGTGGCGAAGCTCATTTGCACCGCTACCTTGCCGAGTTCGATTTCCGCTACAATCGCCGCGCGGCTCTGAAAGTCTCGGATGCAGAACGCGCTGCCGATTTCGCATGGCCCGCGACAAGCGCCTTACCTATCGGCGGATTGGTGAAGCCGGTCACGCTTAAGCAGAAGGCGAAACAACTCCTACGTTTGCGAAAAAGGAAATAGGGTTCGGCCTTCAATGAAAGGAATCGTTATGGCCGATACCATCGAAGCACCCAAAGTACCACTCTACCGAGACTCCAACTCGGCTCCCTTTGTCTACTTCGATGTGGCTCCAACCTTCGGCACAACTGCCGGCGCTATCCAGATTGAACTGGCCGCCCGAATACTCACCCCCAGTGAAGATGCCGTTATCTCGTCTTTCGTGGCTACCGGTCGCCTGCGGTGCAGTCCCACCGCCGCCCGTCACCTTATGCAGGCGCTGACCAAGGCTCTTGAGATGGCCGAGCAACCGCAACCAAACTTGAGCGCCGGTTCCTCTACTTTGAACTGACACGCCGCTTCGGGTCCGGTTTCGGCTTTGCCTTAGCCTTGGATTCCTTTGGCTTCGGCGGCGTCTTCAACAGGCGGCGCAATACCTCGTCGCCCTTTTCCTGGTCTTTGTTATCTTTGAGAGACGTCATGGACAAAGAAGCCCTTTACAAGCTCATTGACGGTCAGGTCGATCAGAACGACCAAGCCTACTACATCGTGACTGGAGCGTTCTTAGCCGCGTACGCCATGGTCGAGATGCACATTACCTCATGTATCGCATTTTTAGCCGGGATGCACGATTTAGAGGACTTCCAGATCATCACGAAAGGTATGGATGTCCGCGTGAAGTTGGAACGATTTCGCCAACTTACCAAGCGTCGCCACGGCATCGGTCCGAACCTGAAAAAGCGATTGGACATCCTAGAAAATGTTCTGGTGCCAATCAGGAATCGGCTCTCACATGGGGCACCGTCAGCACCGTTCGGATCATCCTCAACCAAAAGATCGCGCCAAGTAGCATAAGCCCTTTCAAATAGGGCTTCCAATTTCGTGCCGGCCTGTCTCAACTCAGTCATAGGAAAATTTTCCGGTACGTCAAGTATATAATTAGGAATATAATCCTCACCGTTGCGGCGAACCCTTCAACGGAGATCGCCTTCCCATGACCATGAAATTCCCCTTCGTCGAGGATACGCTCGGCAAGAAGCTGCAGATCGGCACGGGCCTGTCAGTCGATTGCATTACGTGCCGGCGTCATGTTGTGCTCGACGTGCCGGCGCTGGCCCGGCGCTTAGGCGACGACCACGGCTGCACTGGGATCTGATCAAGGTGCTGTTCTGCCAGCCGTGCCGGGACGCGGGGCGCCCTGACCGCAATTTGGTTTTCACAAACCATGCCTTGACGCCCGAGCAGCGGCGCTAGCGAAACAGGACGTAGGCGCCCATCCCAGCCATCAGAAGACAAGCCGCCATGCCGACCATGTCGCGATTGCCGATAGCGCCAGACCGCGCCGACGAGCATCGAGGCGGTGATCGCGGCGATGTAAAGCGGGACAAGCATTTGTGCACCATTTGCTTTAGTCGTCGCCCAGGTATGCCTTCACAATTACCAGATTGCGTCTGCCGACGCCGCCGCCGCGAGAGCTGTAATGCCAGTCGATCTCCCATAACCCCGTCTTCTGGAGTTGATCGGCTTCCCGCACCCGCGCCTGTTCGTTCGGGAATAGCTCGGCGAGAAGCGAGTTGACCGCGTCAACTCCGCCGCTGCGATATGCCCGCACGTAAATGTCATCCGTCATACGAAGAGCCCCAGATCGTTGGCACATTGCGTAGGAGATCACGCGAATCCGGCGCAGGCAAGCCGCCGCCAAAGCGGGGGAACGGACGCTAGACCGTCGCCACGTAGCGTCTGCGGTTCCAGTCGAAAGAATAGCCGGCTGGGGTCTGAAACCCTCGCGCCGGCTTTTTTGTGCCTTCGTGCCGGGCCTGCTGGCGCTTGGCCTTCCTGATCCGCGGCAAGTCCTGGGTGTGTGTCTTAACCTCGGCGCATTTGAAATGAGCCGGCGCGCAGTTGGTGTTCACGTCCCGGCCTAGCAGGCCAAGGGCGCGCTTGTGTTCGATAATCCAGCGGTCTTCGTGGCGGTGGATGGCTCCCGCTCCCGGCCGTAGTGGCGGGCGGCGCGGTTGCTGGGCACGCGTCACGGAGCCACGTTGGCTAGAAGAACTCACGCGCCGCGCGCCCATCCTGGCTGTCGGCGAGCTTGCCAATAAGCTCGCCGTAAGGCGCGATAAGTTCACGCGCTTTCTCGACATCTCCATGGCTTCGAAGACAGCGAGCAAGTTCCACCGCGATACGCAGTTGGCCAATCGCGGAACGCTGCAGGGTGGCGACGTTCGCAGCCTGGTGGAGCATCTTCTCGATCTCTTCAGGTCCGCCACCGCTCTTTTGGCGGATACAGGCTTCGATCCTAAGTACTTCGGCGAGCTGGAAATAGGTTCCGTTGTAGCGGCCGAGCTCGAGGGCAGCTTCAACCGACTTGCGAGCGCCGTCCAGCCTGCCGCTGTCGCCCAGCGCTTCGGCGTAAAGGCCCATCAGATAGGGCAGCCCCATTTCAGCGCCGGTCCGGCGGATGGCAGATATGGCTTCCTCCATGCCGCGCAGGCCGGCCTCCCGTTCCCCAAGCCGGAACTGCCCCCATCCAACCTGGAACGCGGCTTGGCCGACAAGGAGCGGCAACTGGAACTTCTCTGCTATCTGCAGCTCGCTTTCGGCCGCCCGAAGCGCGGCCTCAGGGGCGCCCGCGAACATGTGGAGGTAGCTCGTACCCCAATACGCAAGCGCCATGCTCAGCGGATGCTCGAAACGTCCAGCGAGTCCGATTGCTTCTTCGCACCGTAGCCTCGCCTTATCCGGCTCGCCGGCCAGCCAAGCCGACAACCCCGCGAAGCAGCGGCAGCAGACGCCCGGGTCATGACCGGAGTACTTGTACGTCAGATAATGATCGCGGTCGGGGTCGTAGAGGCCGATGGCGCGTTCCGCATGGTTCTGGGCCGCCGCGGTCTCCCCAAGGAAGAAATTGTTTGTCCAGAACATGTGCTCGGTCTCGATCGCGAGACCGGGATCGCTGTCGTCCTTGACCATGCCAGCCCATCGGCACGCCAGCTCTTGCGCCGCTGCCGGCTTACCGCTGAGCATGTAGTATTGGGCTCTCCCGCGCAGCGCCGTGAACAGACGCGCCTGGTCGCCGATCTTACCGCAAAGTTCCTCGGCACGCTCGAACGCGGCGAGCACTTCGGCCGCACCCCAGCCGCGAGCGGCCATGAGGGCCACGCCCCTCGCGAGCTGGAACTCGATCTCTTGCTCGTCGGCGTCAGCGACATCGTTGCTCCTCAGCAGCCTGACCCCAAGGTCCAGCTGCTCAAGTGCACTGGCGTGTGCCGACCGCCTGATCGCCTTGCGTGCCGAGATCAGAAGATAGCCGACGGCTTCGGCCCAGAGGTGAGCCTGTTGCGCGTGTCTGGCCAGGCGCTCGCTGTGCTCCTCAAGCCGGTCGGCGTAATAGGCCTTCAGTTCGGCAAGCGCAGTCCTGTGGAGCTCGATGAGCGCCGACGATACGATACGTCCTGACACAGCAGTTCGGATGAGGACGTGCTTGAAGCGGACGAAAGCCTCAGGAAAAACCTGAAGCTCCATTAGGAGATCGGCCTTCTTCAAATTCTCGAGGGTGGCATCGAAGCGCAGGCTCGACAGCGTCGCCATCCTTCGTAGCAAGGGCACCGGAATCTCTCCGCCGAAGATCGAGGCGACCTCGGCCACCCGCTTCGAATCCTTGTCGAGACGTTCGAAGCGAGCGTCGACGATTGTCTGGATGTTAGCCGAAACGACGATCTCGTCGACCTCGCCAGAAGGCCGGTAGCGGCCCGGATGCCCTTCCAGCTTGCCGGTCTCGGCGAGAGCGTGGACGGTCTCTTCCAAGAACAATGCATTGCCTTTGCACGCCTCCCCGACTGCACCGCGGAGCCGCGCGAGCTCAGGGTCCCTGCCAACCAGGTAGTCAAGGAATGATGCTGCTTCGGCCGTATTGAAAGCCGGCAGGCGGATCTCGGAGGCCCCTGCAGCGGCGAAGGCGCTGCGATCGTATTCCGGTCGACAGGTCAGGATAAGCAGGCAGCGGACAGTGGGCAGTGCCTGCGCCAGCCGCACCAGGATCCCCTCACTCTCGGCGTCAATCCAATGAAGGTCCTCGACCAGGAGAACGACGGGCTTCCCGCGGCCAAGGAAGAGCAGAAGCCCAACCGCTGCCTCCTGCATGCGCCGGGATCGCTCCTGGCCGGAAATGATGTCCCAGTTGGGGGCCTGAACGGGCAGCTCCATGATTGCCATGATCGGATCGAGGAGCAGCTTATCGAACCCCCGCGCGCTTTGCGCGGCCAGCACCTTTTCGATTGCGATCGCCGGCGCTTCGGTGTCGCCCACGCCGAACAAGGACTGCAGCAGTTTCCGAACCACGACGAAACCGCTGCGCAGGTCCGTCTCCAGCGCGCCGACTTCCAGGTTCTCGGCGTCATCATGGGGGATGGCGCCAACGAATTCATGTGTGACGCGCGATTTGCCGAGACCGGGATCGCCAACCACGAAAACCGTCTGGCCTTCGCCATCGGACGTGTCATGCCAGGCCTTGTTCAGAATCTGCAGCTGCATCTCGCGGCCGACGAAGGGCGACAGCTGCGTTGCGGCGCGCAACTGCCACCGCGAGCGGCCCCGCCTGATCTCGGTCACTTCAAAGAGCCGCAGGTTCTTCGGGTATTCCGACAGAAGTGGCGCTGCCAGCGCTTCCATGCTGACGAAGCCGCCAGCAGATGCCCGGGTCCTGGCGGTTGCCACCACGATATCGCGCCCCAGCGCCTGGCTCAGCGTGTGGGCCACGGACACCGGTCCGCCGCGCACCTCCGAAGCCTGCTCGCGCGACGGGCCGACGATCACGATGCCCGTGTCCAGGGCAGCACGAACCCCGGTTATCCAATTGGCGTGGCGGAGCGCGAGCTCGCGCAGCGCGAGTGCGGTCCGGCAGGCAAGTGCCGCATGTCCTTCGAGCGGCTCGGGCGCGCCGAACGACGCGACCAGTTCGTTCTCGGAAATCGCCAGAACCGTTCCTCCGTTGTCGCGCACAAGTGCGGTGGCCTGCGTGAGGAAAGGATCGACCCGCTCTAGCGCGACGTCAGGAGGTAGGCCCTCCACCACCTGTTCCGCGTATTGGAAATCGGCGCACAGGATCGTTGCCTGTCGCCGGGTCCTCGGGTCGACCGCATCGACCGTTTGCGACTGAAGCGCCTCGTTGGCAAATGCCGACGCCTCGAGAATGAAGTTGCGGAACGCGGGTTCCTCGGCAAAAAGGATGTGATTGGCGCTGTCCAGTTCGACGAACCGGGCACCAGTTATCGATCTGGCGAGCTCCAAACCTTCCGAGAAAGGCGCGACCCGGTCGCCGTTGGCATGCAGGACGAGCGCTGGCACATGCAGCCATTCAAGCGATCGCGATATGTCAATGTCGGCAAAGGCAGAGCTCAACCGCAACGCATTTTCCGGTGTGAGCGTCCGGCGCTGCAGCTCGTTGAACCAATCCATCTGCACGCGATTGGCGCCGGGGATGAACAGGTTGGTGAACATCTGACGGAACAATGGGTCGTCCTGGCCCCAGCCCTGGCGCATCAACGCCGCGATTGCTTCGCGTCTGACGATCTCCGCCGCATTTCCGCGCGCTCGCCATCCACGAACATATCCTCCCCAAATCAAGAGACCCGCGACCTTCTCGGGATGGCGAATGGCGTATTCGACCGAGATTGCACAGCCTTGCGATATTCCAAGGAGGACGAAACGGTCGAGGCCCACAGCCTCTACGACACATTCGAGATCCTTGACGAAGGCATCGAAAGAAACATCCTGGCAGACTGTGTCGGAAAGGCCGTTCAGGCGCCCGTCGTAGCGCACGAGTGTGAAGCCGCTGGACAGGGCATCGATCCAATGTCCCCAAACTGGGCTCTCCCAATCGAAGTCGAGATGGGACATCCAGTGCGAGGCGCGCACGATCGCTGGCCCGGATCCGCTGATGGCATAGGCGATCCGGGTGCCGTCGCGGGCATTGACGTAGCGTATTTGCTGCTTGCCTGACGAGATCCTCGTCGAAGGCGGCAGTGTGAGATCGCGCGCAGGCTCCGGCGTCAGAGGTTCCGCTGACGGTCGGCTACCAGGTCCGGCGGTCGTGCCAGTTGCGATCGGGCGAGCGGTGACGGCAACACGGGCCCGCTCGTTAATGCGGGCGATCTCGTCTGCTAGATCATTGTCCGGAAGAAGTGACTGCAGCGTGTGCAGGTGGGGAAGCGCCCGCTCAGGCTCGTCGCCAAGGCGATCGATCAGGGCGCGTAGCGCCTTCAGGTGCAGAATCTCGGTCTCGTTCGAGCAGTAGACCCGCCAGGCTTCGAACGCTTGGCAGCGAGGCAGATAGAGATCCGACAAGAACGTTCCGGCGAAAGCCGCGGCTATTGCTTCCAGACGCTCGGTGGGAAGCGAACCAACCGCATCGACCGACAGGCCCCTGATTAGACCGTAATCGAGCCAGATTGATCCCGGCTTCAGTTGAACCACGTTGCGATCGGCCGCAAGCCGGGTCTCGCCGTCGGCGTTTAGGATCTGGCGCAGCTTCGAAAGGCTCCAACGCAGCGCGCCCCGAGGATCATCGGGGACGTCCCAGAACATCTCGCAAAGCCACTCGCGGCGCTGCTGCTTTTGCTGCACGGCCAGATAGGCGAGTAACGCCCGCGTCTTGCGCGATTGCGTTAGGGCCACAGGCTCGCCGTCACGGCGAACCGTGAGGTCGCCAAAGACCCTGACTTCGAAAGCCGAGCTCAATCCGGTCGTCCTAACCGTATGATCGGCCTTACATTAGCGACGAAGCATTTGGGTTCGCAACACCCAAACCGATGACGGGCGTGTCTTCACGCCCGTCATCGCATTTGACCCGGACTCCGTCACCGGACCTCGGCCCTGCGAGCGATCTCGCAAAGGCGTCTGAAGTTAACCACCCGGTCGAGATGCTCCCGGACTGCCTCGAGCGGCGGACCCTTGCGGATGTCCTTCCACAGAGTGGATGACGGGGTTGCATAGATACCGAATGAGATGTTCATAAGTTGGCTCCTTGGTTTGCAGCGGACCATTCCGCTAAGTTCCTCGAACATGCGATCCGCCCGTTGGAGACAGCGTGTGGGAGAGCATGGAAATGCGAGCCGCCCGGCAGCCTATGGCGGCTAATCGAGCGGCACAGTGTAGGTCGTTGCCGTGCCGGACAGGCAAATCTCGCCTGCCGAGTTTGCGACGGTGGTTGACAGCGTGCAGATCGCCTTGTCTTCCCGCACGCTAAGCACCTCCGCGCGTGCGACGATCTCCTCGCCGATACCGACGGCCTTGAGGAACTTCCACTCGACGCCAAGAAAGACGCTGCCGGGTCCTGGCAAGTCCTCGGCGACCAGAGCGTTGAGAAGGCCCGAAGTGACACCGCCCTGAACTATGAGACGGCCGAATACGGTGCGGGCGGACAGGACATCATCGTAGTGGAGTGGGTTTCTGTCGCCGGTCATGTCGCTGAACGCAATGATGTCGCTGGCCCGAGTGATGCGCCTTCGCTCCGCACTGGCCCCGACTTCCGGTTTTCCGAACCGAACTCCGGACCATCCGGATCGTGTGATCGTTTGCATAGTCTTGCTCCTTGGTTTGTGCTTCAGATTGCCTCTAGCTGCGACGTCACTAGCCCTTGCGGGAGAGGCGGAACCTCGTGATCGCGCGCCGCCCGGGCCAAGAGCACAGCGACCTCGGATTTCATCGCCTCGCTGAAGCGCTTGTGGCGTTCAGGTAGCTCTTCAAGGGACCAGTCGAAGGCACTGATGGCGTCCGTGGTCTCAAGGATGGACAGTGCGAGGCTGTCGCGTACTTCCTGGAACTCCCGCAATGCGGAACTCGCGACAGGAAAGTATTGCCGTCGCGGCCCCTTCGGCATCACGCAGGGCGTCGGAAATACCATGCGAGGTCAGCGGATCGCGGAAGAAGCCGGCATCGCCGACCAGCATCCAGCCAGGGCCGTATGCCTGCCGCAATCGGCCGGGCGTGCCGCGGAAGGCCTTCAGACGTTCGCCACCGTTGCCGAAGACCCGCGATCCCAATCCGGGTGCCAGCGCTGACAGGGCACGCTGTGCGGTGGAAAGATCGAAACGGAACTCTGTGTCAAACCGTTCGGTCGGAACGGAGGCGACGATACAGGCAAGCCCGTCATTCGTCGGGATCACACCGCCGGATAGGTTCCGGCCGAAATACCAGTGGTATCCCGAGAACGCCGGCGCGGGTGTGTAGCCGAAGACATGTGCCACCGAGCACCGCCCCTGCACCAGCGTCCGTGCCTCGACCTTGCGAGCGACAAACGAGCCGAGCCCGTCTGCTCCAATCACGAGGTCGGCGCTTGCCTCGCGAGTTTGGCCGGCGGCATCCCTGAACGTGACGCCGCGTACGCGGCCATGTGGGTCGAACACGAGATCATGGACCGCAGTGTCATGCAGAACCGTCGCGCCCGCCGCGCGTGCCGCCTCGACCAGCATGCGGTCAAGCACCGTGCGGCGTGGAGCGATCAGGCCCGGCATATCTGGCTCGGCCCGGATGGGCACCGTGACCTCCTGCTCGCCATAGTGGAAAGTGGTGGACCTGATCACCGGCGAACCGCTTTGGATCAGCGGTTGGAGCAGGCCCCAACGCGAGAGCTGGATGACGGCTGGTCGCATCAGCGCGTGAGTAGATAGCGTGTCGGATCCATAGGACTGGCGGTCGACGGCGAGCACCCGCAGCCCCGCTTGCGCAAGCAGCATCGCGGTTGCGGCTCCGGCGCACCGCGCGCCGACGATGATGGCGTCGTAGTAAGAATGTAGGGGGAGAACGTTGGAACGCATTGGAATGTCCTTACGCAGCCTTAAGGCCGCTCTGACCGAGATAGTCTGAGACGTGGGCGGCGATCGCTTGTGCGTCCGCTCCAACGCCTCCGATGAAATTGGAGTCGCGCTTCCGCAGAAAGCGGAAGCCAAGCGCGTAGAGGCCGGCGACGGTCGTTATCCCGTCCTTGTGGGCCAGTTCGCCATCGGCGGTGAAGGCCGGCAGTTTCAGCCATGAAAACGAGCGGCTGTAGCCGGTCGCCCATATGACGGTGCCGATGTCGTCGTTCGCGAACGACAGGCGCTTGAGGCAATTCGTCGGCACCTCGATCAGAGCGGGCGCGCAGGCCATGGATTTGTGACCTGCGAACTGGTCGACCTGGCGAAGGAGCCGGTCCTGCTTGGCGTCCGACGCTGTGACGCTATCTTTGAGATCATCGGCAAAGCCAATTGTCCCGTTCGAGATGCCGTTCAACCGCCCGGTGAGTTCGACTCCGATGCCCTGAAGGGTCGCCAGATCGACATTGGAGCGATCCGCCCGACCGGCAAGTTGAAGTGAAGGCTGTCGCCTGGCGCTGTCGGGATCTGTCAAATCGTCCAGCCGCTGGGACATGAATCCCATATGGTAGAGCCACCAGAAGATATCCTTGTCTCGCCAGATGCGCGGCAAACGCGTGTGTTTGCCGACGGACAGGATTACGCGTCTGCCACTGCGTCGCAGCTCGTCGGCGATCTGGACGCCCGACGACGACGCGCCGACCACCAGCACGCCGCCTGACGTAAGCTCGTCGGGACTTTGGTACTGCGAAGCGTGGATGCTGACCGGTTGATCCGCGCCGGCATGCGGCGGGAAGGGCATGCTTGGCACGTCGCAATGACCGGTGGCCACAACGACGACTTTCGCCGACCAGTCGCCGGCGGTCGTCTTCAGCCTAAAGCCTTGCCCATCCTGTTCGCACGACAAGACATCGACGTACGAGCGCACCGGCGCCTGCGATTGATGGGCATAGCCGACCAGGGTTTCCACAAACGCGTCGCGCGTCATGTAGCCGTCGGGTTCAGAGCCACGATAAGGGGAGTCTGGCAGCGCGTTCAGCCAATTGGGCGTCAAAAGGCGGAGCGAACGCCATGTCGAGGACCGCCACCGTTCGCCAATGCGCCCGCGCTCCAGAACGACATGCGAGACTCCGCGTTTTCGAAGGCAATGGCTCAAGGCGATGCCCGCCTGGCCAGCGCCGACGATGACAACGTCAGCCTGTTCCATATTGTTTCCATCAGCTTTGGAGGACGACGGTTCAGACACCCGTCCGAACCGTCCTTCCGGGTGGATCACTGGATGGTTTTGACACCGACCGAAACGGAAACACCGTTCGTCAGCACGTCGAAGACCGCGGACCGTGCTCGTGCCTGCTCGACCAGTTGCTGAAGCTTCTCCGACGGCGCATCGCCCTCGATTTCGAAAGCCACTGCGATGTTCTGAAAGCCGTTTCGGACCTCGTCAGAAATCCCGAGAATGCCGCGCAGATCGATGTCGCCATCAACGGAGCACTGCACCTTGGTCAGCTTGATGCCTCTGGCGGCGGCTATGTTCGCCACGCCGGCCATCAGGCAACTGGCGAGCGCATGCAGCAGCCATTCGACCGGGGTAGGGCCGGCGTCCTCGCCGCAAAGGATGCTGGGGTGATCGCTGTCGGCGACATAGGCCTTCACATGCTTCTGTTCCTGACCGGCGCCGTGGAAGCCGAGCATCGTGCTGCGGCTGTGGGTGCCTTCGACCCAGTCGTTGCGGGCACGAAACTGGAACTTGGCCAGTTCAGGCTGTCCGGCGACAAAGTTGATCGTGGCAAGAAGGTTCGGCGTGTCGACGCCGTTCAACGGTGGTCTTGAGACTTTGGTGGTGTGTTGCATTTGTCATCTCCAAGAATGGTGCGGCGGGTTTGCCGGACCGCTCCCTTCTGATGATGCAGCGTTTGAACGAGTGTGGTTGCGTTCGTGGAATTTGCTTTGATCCATCCGTTCCCACGCGGCGAAACGGACTTTGTGCGAGAAATGCAGGCCTTGTTCAAAAAACAAAAAAGATCCCCGGCGATGGGATCGCCAGGGATTGCGCGGTTGAATAATTCTTGTGTTGAAGGCCTGGCTCGACTTCGGGGCAACCTCTCGCGCCCGTCGAGCCGAGCCTGTTCAGCAGGCCCGGGTCAACGCGGATCGGCATCATTTCGCGTTCAAGCGACCGCTTTGAGCGCGCTATTGGCAATTGTAAATCGCATGGACGTGACGTGATTGATCTCCGAGCGGCCGATGCCGATGTCCTTGAGCAGGTAGTCGGGCATCTGATGGAGCGCGGCTCGCTGGTTGCGCACCTTTAATGCATGAAAGGCCAGGCGGATCGCCGATTTGGCGAAGCCGATCGCGTCGAGCCTGTCTCTCGAGGCGGAATAGTTTGCGTGATCGATAGTGGTCATTTTTTGTCTCCATCCTCGCGACGCGACCATTCGCGCCGTCGATGGGAGAAGATTGCGATAGGATCAGGGGAGTGAGCGTTTGAGCCTGCGTCGAATTACGGTGGAATTCGAGGGAATGGACCCGTCAACCGCGTACGCGACCAGGGGAATTGACAGCCACCGTCGACCCCGGCCGCCGGGCTGTGCACCGGCGCGTCAGGTTTCAAAGCGCGAATATAACCTAAGTCCCGATTGTCCCGGCATCGGATGCCTCACGCTGCGAGCTGATCCTCTCGGGCAGCGGCGATCATCACACTTGCCAGCAACGCATAGGCTGCCTCCCAGGCCTCGCGGACCGCCGGCGTGAAGGCTGCGCCGCGGCCGGCCGCCAACGTGTCGATGAGCGCTTGCCCGAGAATCGGGTAATGATGCTCCTTCACGCCGTAGGTCACGTGACGCTTGGCGAGTTCGCGCACGGTTGGAAGGATGGTGTCAGCACGGTTCAGTCCATGCACGACGAAGCCGAGGCTCGCGATCAGCTTTGCGCCTTGCTTGGGCATGTCGCTCGCCAGAAACAGTGCGCGAAGGTCCGAGTCGATCCCGAACAAGCGCTCATAGAACAGGGCGGCGGCGGCCACGCGTATCGGGAGAACCTCGTGGAAACTATCCTGGACAAGTCGAATCTGGTCGGGTGTCATCGGCCCCGCTCCGGGGTTTCTGGTGAAGCTCGACCATCCCCCCAAAACGTTTCGCGTGCATGTCGCCCGGCGCGTCTATGTGTTTCAGTTGTGTCTCAATCGCGGTTCAGTTTGCGCTCAGTTGTTTTCAGATTCCTTCTGTGTCCTGACGGTGCCCGGAAACCTTTCGATGTGACCACGCAGCTAGGAGACATTCCCGAACGGTCCTCTGATCACAGATCACTATGGCCGAAGCTCATTGTGCCGCTGACTTCGGTCGACTACCGTTCAGCGGGGGGCCGTCATGACTCAGTCGGATCGTGAGCGGGATGTCTGTTCTTGGCGACGGCTTGCGGCCCAAATGCTGCCTGGCGGCGATGCGCCGCATGTCAGTCAATCAGACGATCCGGTCCATCCGCCAAAAGCGGACATAATTGCGTCGGGGCTGCTATTCTAGCAGGCCTGCCATCCGCATGGCGTCAGTGACGTCATCGATGATATCCGGCGCAAGTCCGACGGCGACGGACCCGTGGCCGATGGTAAAGTGCGGGTCGAGCGACATTAGCCGCGCGGCCGCCGCTTTCGCCTCGTCGAGCCGGCCGAGCCTGGCAAGGGGAGCGGCCAGCCAGCCATGCAGGATGCTGAAGCCCGGGTTTAGCTCCACCGCCCGCCGGCCGGCCGGCCGCGATCGCCTGCTCGTGGCGGCCGGACAAAAAATTGCCGAAACCGATAATGCCTTGCGGCACGCAGCTCATGGCGTCGAGCGGGCTGAGCCGCATCGCCTGTTCGCACCAGCGTACATCACCAAGATGGGCGACCGGTACCTGAGAAAGCTCCTTGTGATCGGCGCGACCTCTCTGATCCGACGGGCAAGGCATAAGCCCGAGGCTGCGGATCCGCGCCTCCTCGCGTTGCTCGCCAGGAAGCCAGCGCGCGTGGCGAGCGTAGCCATGGCAAACAAGATGGCCCGCGTGGTGTGGGCTATCATGGCGCGCGGCGAAACCTATCAAGCGCGTCATGCTCCGAACCTTGCAGCGTAAGTTGCGCAGAAGATGAGACACTGAAGCAGAAATCAGATCGAGCCGATCAATCGGCGCTATGAGGTTGTAAGAGCGACGCGATGTGATGGCGAGACCGGTCAGGCCGGGAACAGGGATAACCCATGCGATGTCGGAGGCATCATAGCCTGCAAAGCAGATTGGGACCTTGTTCGAGTGGATCTACGACTACATAGGCTGGCTGGTGCCGGTGTGGCCGAACAGCACCGACCGGCTGGAAGTGCCGGCGATCGTCGGCTCGGTGGTGCGCACCATCCCGCATTCGGGCGACGGTGGAAGCACCAATCCTGCCGGGGTGGTGGCATCCTTCTATGCCGTCAGAGCCGGCTGACTTTGCCATCATAGGCGGCGGACCGGCTGGTGCCGCTGCGGCACTGACGCTGCGCCGTCACGCGCCCGCACAGCGCGTGGTGCTGATCGAGGCCGGGCGGCACGACCGGGCCAAACCGGGCGAGGTATTGCCGGCCGTGGCGCAAGGGCTGCTGCGCCAGCTCGGCGTCTGGGAGCCGTTCCTTGCCGCCTCATTCGTCGAGAGCCGCGCGGTCGTTTCAGCCTGGGCCGATGATGCGCCCCAGGAGCGGCCCACCATTTTCTCTGCCCAAGGCGCCGGCTGGCAACTCGACCGAGCGCGGTTCGACCGGCTGCTGGTTGAGGCAGCAGCGGCGGCAGGCACAGAGCTGCGGCTTGGCTGCGCGAGGGTGCGTTCGGCCGCACGTGAAGGCCAGGGTTGGCGGCTCAAACTCGCCGACGGGGACATTCTCGCCGGCGCCGTTATCTGGGCTACAGGCCGCAGCTGGCGGCTGGCGCGATCCTTCGGCGCGACGCTTCAGGTGCATGCTCACCTTGCGGCGTACACGCGTTTTTTCGACCGGGCGCCGGGCGATTGCCGGATGGTGATCGAGGCGCGGCCGGAAGGCTGGTGGTACAGCGCCGACCTGCCCGACGGCAGCCGGGTGGTGGCATGCCTGACCGATCCTGACCTCGGCAACGAGTTGCGCGATGCGAAATCCTGGTATCGCGCACTGGCGGCAACGCAGTTCATCGCACCGCTCCTGCCTGACGGCGCGCGTGAAACCTCCGCGATGGTGACGTCGGCGGGGACGGCCACGGTCGATCCGGCCGCGGGCGAACGCTGGGTGGCGGCGGGCGACTGCCTGTTTGCCGCCGACCCGCTGTCGTCGCGCGGTATCGTGCATGCGCTGCGTTCAGGTGTCCTTGCCGCCTATGCTGCTTCGGACATGCTTGACGGGCGTGGCGATTTCGCCTGCGCCCGCTACGCAACAATCGCCTCGCGCGGCTTTGCCGACTACATCCCGGCGCTGGCTGCCCAATATGCAGCCGCCGCGCGATGGGACACGCCTTTCTGGCAGCGGCGTCGCAGCCATATCGAAGATCGGGCGGCGATTTAGGAGCAAGCCATGGGCATTTCGAGCAGGGAGGAGCAATTCAATGAAACTCGGCATCCCGGTCTATGAAGGCGTCAACCTGCTCGATGTGGCCGGTCCACTTGAGATGTTCTCCTGGGTCGACAAAAAGAAAGGGCTGGAGATAGTTCTCCTGTCGGTCGATGGCAAGCCAGTCACCAGCTTGAGCGGGGTGCGCTTCGATGCGCAAGCCAGCTTCGAGGCAACGCCTGAACTGGACATCCTGTGGGTGCCCGGCGGCGATCCCGATGCGCTTGGAAGGATCATGAGTGACCCGGCATCACTTTATCTCGCTTACCTGCGGGAGGTCGCGAAAGATGCGAAATGGGTATGTTCAGTCTGCGAGGGTGCACTGTTGTTGGCCCGAGCCGGAGCACCCAATCCCAAACCCTGCACCGGCCATTTCCCTATGGATGGGTGTCGCCTATTGCCCCAGTGACCCGGCTGACAATTTCTTCGCTGGGCACGCCGTGGGGCAGTTGTTTGAGGAACAGCTTGGCGTGTTCCGCCCAACGGGCCGCCGGAATGTTCTGCTCACGAACAGAATTCCTGAATGCCTCGCGCAGAAGGTCGAGGTCGAAGGCCGAAAGTCTTTCGCCTTTGTAGTGCCTGTCGTTCGACATGGCATTTTCCATCGCGTTGCCAACAATGGGAAACGTCGATTTCAGGCTCCGTAAGTTCTGGCTTTCAAGGAGTAAGGCCTGACTTCTTTTGGGTGTAATTGCGTGACGGCCATCATATGGCGAGCGAATGGCTGTGTTTATGCCCGGGTTCGTCTCCGGACCTCATCCGATTTGAGAGCTGCAGCAACCGAACACAGCCGTTTTGCCAAGTTTGCAGCGATGCAGACCTGCCTATAGTTCGCCCGCCGGCGAACCTATCCCGTTTTCCGGTTAGGCCCGGCGGTCGAGCCCCAGCCACCCGCCCCCGGCCGCCGGGCCGCTGGACATGGTTGGCGGCAATTCAACTGGTCGTCTTTAGGCTGAGTGGGAAGCCAATACCGGGAATGCTAAGGTAAGCCTGTTGAGTTTATAAGAGCCGCTGGCCTGTTCCGAGTAGAAGCGACACCGTCTAACACTGTCTAAAGGAAGCCCGGTTGCACCACGCGCCGGGCTTTTTTCATTTTTGCCTGTGCGAGCCTCACCAGCGCGCGTTTCCTCTGGCCGCTGTCCTACGGCGGCGAAGCGCCTCGAGCGCGTCCTGGCGCTTGGCGCCGGGCAAAAAGGTAGCGCCAAATGGCGCCGAGCGCGAAGCGACGCCGAGAGTCAATGCGGCGCCCCGCCGGCGAGCAGATACTTGTAGCTGTTCGTTGTCATCCACCGTGCGCGGGCAAGATGCGTCTTCCAAGCCCGAAATGCCCGTTCCGGCTCCTTCTCTGGATCGATATGCAGGACGATCCTGGCGACCTCACGCCAGTCGGCGTCTTCGGCCGCGGCGTCGAGCAGACGGATGTAGGTGAGCAGACGCTCTTCATCGTATCCGGTCAGGACCGAAGAGGTGGGCGCTTCGTCGGCGACATCTGGATCTAGAAGCAGTGCGCGCATGACCACCGTTTAGCGTCGATTGACTTCTGACGCAAAAACCACTCTGGCCGGCCTTTACCTCAACTGCGCTTCCGGCGGCGTCCATGTCCGGGCTGAGGATGTGAAAGAAGGGGCTCTTCCAACGGCAACGAAGGCTGACCTTTGGAAATCTTGCCTCCAGGAATTGGCATTGGTGGCAACTCTGGCTGCCTCCTTAGTTCGTCGGCAGAGGGCCGCCGCTGCGGCTGCTTAAGCCGCCCTCTCCCGGCCTTAGGCAATGTTGCTGCTGACGGAATTCTTCGGGAAACACTTGCTCGGGCACTACCTCCTCGGCGATCCGGATCAGGTCGTCTCGCGCCGAGCGGATCTGCGGCCAGGGAAACTCAGGAGCATCTTTCGAGGGCTGCCCTTCCCTCAACACAGCATCAAGCTTGGCTGCCGCACCGGCAAGAGAAGCCGCGGGGGTTCTTGACAACAGCTTAAGCAAACCCTCTGCTCGGTCGGCAGCCTCGCGTTCGACGTGTAATGTCGCCGAGTAGCCAATCTTCCTATCTGCCGCATCCCAACGCGCCTGATGAGCGGCAAATCGGCTTCGGCCTTTGCGCGCATTGCCGCCTCCTCCGCAGAAAGGTCGAGCGCTTCTCTAAGCGCGTCGGCGTAATGGCGCCCAGATCGTAAGTAGCTTTGGTTTGGGTCGGCGACTTGCGGATTTGTAAGCTGGCCGTCGACTCAAGCGCGAGAGTGGCCAGCCGGTCGAGCGTCTAGTCCCGTTTTGTAAATCCGAACGAGCACGTCGCGAGCAAACTCGGCCCGCTCCCGTGTGCAGCCCATAAGAATTTTTCCGCCCAAGGTTGCGGGCTCACGAGCAACGTCATCCCATACCGTCCAAGCGCCAGTCGGCTCAAGAAGGCAACTAAATCTACCTGGGCTTTCTTCCATCGCCCCATTCTCCAACGGGCGGGAGCCTTTCATTGTTGTAGCAATAACGCAAGTAAAGGCCAGCGAGAGATCACTGCATCATTTGGTCAAGGTTAATTGCGATGCAGGAAAAAGCCGACATGGCATCGAGTTCACTGGCGTTTTATTAAATGGCCAATCAAATGGTATTTGCAGAGGCTAGCGGCTCGGCTTCGACGTGATCTCCTCGACCCGCACTTTGTCGCCGATCCCAATGATTGGCTTAATTGCGTGATTGCTAATATAAGCATAGTCTGATTGACGCGGGAGGAACCAAGCCCCACCGCAGTGGTGGTGCGGCCCTGCACCGCAAAAGGTTGCCACCGTGCCGATCACTCTCGTGTTGTCGTAGTTTCGGGAGACGGCGGACGCGCCGTGAGTGCCCGCCCGCTCCCTATTTTGGGAGGAAATCAATGGCTTATTACGTATTGCTGTCGAATTTCACAGATCAAGGTATCAAGAGCATAAAGGACACTCAGAAGCGTGCTGAGGCCTTCAAGGCGATGGCCAGCAAAAGCGGTATCAAGATTCACACCCTGTTGTGGACGCTTGGTCAATATGATGTCGTGGCGATTGCCGAAGCCGACGACGACATTGCTGCGACCGCACTTGCCCTATCAATCGCGTCGCTAGGCAACATCAGAACTCAGACATTGAGGGCGTTCGACACGGCAGATATGGCCAAGATAATGGCAAAGATGGCCTGACCGCCACTGTGCTGCAGGTGCGCGGGCGATCGAAGCCGGCTGCCGAGCGGAATGGCGGGGGGCTCTCTCTTTCCTCGAAGCGAAAACCCTGGGCGAGGCCGGGGTTTTTGTGGACGCCGCCCGACTGGGGAATGAAACTTTTAGCCCTCAAATTTCAAACTGAGCTTTTGGGCCAATTCGGCGACTGAGATGATATCGGCACCGGCAGTTTCCCCAATGTTGTTCGAAATCCAATGGTGCAGGAAGTTGGTGCACGCGTGCTCATCTCGCCATTAGGTGGCGACTGGCATTAAGTTCCTTCTTCCCGAAAATCCTGCAGCGAGGCATGGCGGAGGTCTTCCTCGCCCCGTGGATGCTTCACACGGCCGATTAGCCCTGGCTTGACCCATTGCGTCGCCGGCCTCTTCATGCCCTTCGGCGCCGTGCCTGCATGCTCCTGGACGCGCTCCCAGAGGAGTTCTCGCATCTCCCGGTTTAAGGTGATGAAGGCCGAGCCGACATAGCGGCCTGTACCCCGCTCGGCCATCAGAGCGAATGCTGGTTTGCCAGCCTCGCGCTCGACGCCAAGCAGCTCGTATTCATCGATGCTGTAAGCTTTCGTCTTTAGCCATGCCGTCGAGTTGCCGCTCCGGTATTTGCTGTCCTTGCGCTTCGAAACCATGCCTTCGAGGCCGGCTTGGTCGATCAGATGGAAAACGGCCTTGGCATCGCCGGGCAGCGCCTGGCTGAACTGGATGCGACCGCCGTCCGGGATCATATCGGCCAGGATCTCGCGGCGGTCCTCCAGCGGCATGTCGCGCAGATCATGCCCGTTGAGGTGCTGGACGTCGAAGACGACGAAATAGAGGTCGTGCTGGCGCTGGGTGATGGCCTTTCGCAACTCGCCGAAGTCAGACAAGCCGGCATCGTTGAGCACGATGATCTCGCCGTCGATGATGGCGCTTTCCACCTCGAGCTCGCTGGCCGCCTTGGCCAGATCGCGATACTTCGACGTCCAGTCGAGGCCGCGGCGGGTAAAGATGCGCACGCCCTCGGCATCCCTGACGATCTGCGATCGGTAGCCATCAAGTTTGACTTCGTGAATCCAGCCATCGCCCTCGGGAGCCTGTAGCGTTGATTCCGACGGGATTGGTGTGCGTGACGACCGGCGCCACGGCAACGTGCACATAACATCCCGTTGACCGGCGCCGGCGTGGCGCGATCGTACGAGCAACTTGGCCATGCCGGGTCATGAGGCGTTCTCCCGGTTCGGCGCTCTTGAGGCAGGCGGTCCACGAGGCTGGCACCACCGTTCGAACCTCTCGATGACGAGGCGACAGCCGAATAATACCGAGCCATAAACCCGTAGGGCTCGGCCCAGGTCTTTGAACTCCAACGAGTATCAAGCGATCTCCAACGGAGAGCTCGGAATAATCTGGGCCTCGGAATTATGGCGCAGCGTGTGCGGTCCGACCCGCTTGGCGATGTTCGCGGCTGCGCCGCCTCGACGACGATGCGATGGAGCTGGCGGGTGCTGATCGGCTTCATCGGATGCTGTCCCGGGAACAGCCAGCCATCGCGATGCATCACGCCCTGCTGGCGCCCGACCTTCCACCGCTGGCGCAACAGCGCGAGCAGGTCCGTCGACAGCATGGCATTGCGGTATCTCCCGCCCTTGCCGCGCTCGACGCGAAGCAACATGCGCTCGCTGTCGACGTCGGCGACCTTCAGTGTCGAGACCTCGGCGACGCGCAAGCCCGCGCCATAGGCGACGGACAGCGCGGCCTGGTGCTTAAGGCAGGTGGTGGCGTTGAGGAGACGGGCAACCTCGTCGCGGCTCAGGACCACGGGCAGCTTGCGCGGATGCGCCAACCGGACGAGCTTGCGTGCAGATCAGGGCGGTCGACCGTCTGGGTGAAGAAGAAGCGCAGCGCCGACACGATGCTGTTCATGGTCGGCACGGGAACGCCGTCGTCCTGCTGTCCGACCTGGAACCGGCGCAGATCGTCCGCTGTCGCCGTGTCCGGTGGTCGGCCAAGGAAGGTCGCGAACCGCCCGACATCGCGGAGGTAATTGCGCTGCGTCTCCTGGCTGAACCGGCGCGGGGTCATGTCGTCGATCAGCCGCGCAGCGGACTGATCGGAGCATCGAGAATAGAATGGGGCATGGTCAGGCTACTTGTTGAAGAAGCCCGTGATGCTCTGCCGCTGCCGAACCACGCTCAATGCGGGCGCGACGACCGGTTCGTGATCTCTACCTCACCGCGCGCGCCATCCCGCGCAGCGGGTTCGTTCGTCGGCCAAAGGCTGCCTGCAATGCGCCTCATGCCGGTCGTTTCAGGTGCCCTTGCCACTGCCTGAAGCAGACTGTCGCTCGACAGCGAGGTTGGAGGTCGAGGTTGCGCCATTTCCGGACGTGCGCGAGCGCTAGCGCGAAGGCTTATCCCTTCTGTTCTAACTTCTGCCTCGCTCGGTTCTGTTGATGGTTTCCTGTAACATAGCTTACGGCAACGCCAAAGTAACAGGCAGCGACGATGCCCATGGGCTAGCCACGCGGCATAGCTCATGATGGAAACTCTCCAGCCTGGCACCTCAAGTAGCGCCAGAAGTAGGCGTCCCAATCCCGTGTCCCGTGGTGCTGTTCGTATGCCCCCGGGGGTCAATTGTTCACCGCCTCGGCCACTTGGAGAAAGGCAAACGGCGGATAGCGCCCCAGCTTCTTGGCGACCTCCATGTTCACGACATAGGCGAAGTCGGTTGCCCGCACGATCGGAAGGTCGCCGGGGGTCGCCCCGTCGCGCAGGATCTTGAGCGCCTGCTCCGCGGCGAGACGGCCGACATCTTCCAGCCGGGCCGCAATGGAAAGCATCGCGTGGTGCTCGCGCACCAGCGGCTCGTATGGGCTCACAACGGCGATGCCGTTGTCGACGGCCGTCTTCGTGAACAACTCGCCATTGGCGTTCAGGAACGAGCTCGATCCGACGTAAAGCCAGCGGACGCCTTGCTCGCGCAACTCGGCCATGCGCTCCGCAATGCGGGCGACGTCCGGCACGCCTTCATTGCCGGGGTCGATTTCGAGCGCGACAAGCTCGATGCCGAGCGTCGGCGCAACTTTCTTGAGTTCTTCCGCCGTGAGCGCCGAATTGCGTTCGTTCGAGTTGAAGAGCAGGCCGAGCTTGTTGAACGTCGGATCGTACTGGCGGACGATCTCGATGTTGATCGCTTCCGGCACCCGGTTGAAGGTTCCAGCGACATTGGCGCGTCCGCTGCCTTCGAAGCCCTTGGCGATGTGCGTGCCGAAGGGGTCGGCGACTTTCACGAAGACGACGGGAATCTCGGTGAGAAATGAAGGGTTGTCCCCATCGTCCAGCGTGCCGATGACGCCAAGCGTCCCGTTCGTGCCGTAGGTGAGCACCAGATCGGCTGGCATCGCCCGGGCCTGGGCAATTGCAGTGGGGATGCGCGACTTGTCCTGAGCCAGGTCGACGATCGTGACGTCCGCGGCGAAGCCACTCTTTGCGATCCCCGCCTTGAACCCTTCGCAGACGTTTTCGCACCCTTCGTAGAAGATGCCCAAGATCTGCTTCCTGTCTGCCGTATGGGCCAGAGAGGTCAGCACAACACATACGGCCAATGTCAGCAGTCCGCGAGCAATCGATCTCACGACGATTCCCCCATGATGCGCCCCGAGGCGCCAGCCGCCAGTTTAACGCCGTCAGGTCCTGACCGGCAAACCAATTCACTGCCAGCTAAATTACTTCCGACTAATTCTATGCGCCGGCTACCGGGCCCCGCGCCGCTCGCTTGCCCAACACCGACAGCCCGAACAGCATGGCGCCACCAAGCGCGAGCGTCGCCACGGTGGCCGTCGCCACGGCGTAGCCATAGAGGCCCGCGACAGCTGCGACCATCAGGAGCCCGGCGATGCTGGCGAACCGCTCGACCGTTCGCAATGCACCCAGAACCGCATCGGCCCCCAGATGCTTCAACTCCGTTTCAGCAATCGACATTGAGAGCGAAACTTGCGCTCCCCGAACCATACCGCTGCCAATTCCTGAGCCCAGCACCGCAAGGAAGATGGCTATCTGGCTCGGCCAGACGGCGGCCGTCAGGAGCGAGATGCCGCAGAGAATTCCCCCGGACAAGGCTACGGCCGTGACCGGAATCCCCCGCTCCGCCGCGCGCCCCGCAAGCGGGCCGACCAGGGCGATCGCGAGGAAGTAGACCATCAACGTGCGTCCGATATCCGCCGGCGAGGCACCAAGGGAATCGAGCGTCAAAGCCACGAGGTAGGAAATGAAGGCCTGCAGGCAGATGTTGCCGGGGATGGCGATGCCGAACACCAGCGCGGCGAAATGCCAGTTGCGCAACGAGGCAAGCAGCGGCGGTCGAGTTGCCTTGGCGCGCGGCCCATCATTCCGGCTCGCGGTATCGGCGACCAGCGAGAAGATCAGAAGCGCGGAGATCAGGACAAAGGTGGCGCTGAGCAGAAACACATTGGCCTTGCCCAGCCTGTCTGCCAGCACCCCGCCCAGCGCCGTGCCGCAGAATATTCCCCCGAACAATACCGTCGAGAACATTCCGAGCGACCGGTCTCGCTCGTCGCGCGGCGTGTTGTCGATGACGTAATCCTGGCAGGCGAGCGTCACGAAGGCGTAGCCCACCCCAAGGATTGTGCGGGATGCCACGATCTCGGGCACGCTGGTGGCCCAATAGAGCCAAAGATGGGCGGCGATTGTTGGCGCCGCCGCCAGGATCAGCAGTCTTCGCGGTCCGAGCCATCGGGCAAGCGGCCGTGCAAACGGCGACACCAGCACGATTGCGAGCAAGTATCCGGCAAGCGGCAGGCTGATCAGCACGCTCTCGGAAAGCCACGGAAAGGGATTGTGTGCCGCCCTCGTGTAAAGCGGCATGAAAGAAAGCGGCAGCTCGTCAGCGGCCGCGAACAGAAACAGCGCCAGCCGCAGATCGGTGAAATAGGAAAAGCGCAGGGTCGCCGGTCCATTCAGCGAAAGACCGTAGCGCGCCTGCAATGTGGCGAGCCTGGCTCCCCTCGCTTCCGAACCATCGACGCCTTGCCATGCCGTGGCGAACTGTGCACTGAGGCCTTCGGTGCGCTCGACCAGGATCTGGGCGGCGCGGTCGATAGCGGTGCGGGCGCCCACCACCACCCGCTTGGAGAAGTCTCCGGCCGCCTGCATCGCCGCCAGCCGCTGCAGCCGGTCGAGAGCGGCAGTCAGTGAGCGGCTGCTCATCAGCACCATGATCTCGAAGGCGATCAGCACGGCCACCACCACGACGACGCCCATATCAAGAAAGACGTCGAGGAACTTCTTGGAGATGAAGGCGGGGTCGACATCGATCACCACGTAGGCGATCTCCTCGCCATTGTGCATGATCGGATGACTGCGCACGCCTTTGCGTTCGCGCGGCGGAGCGAGGTAAGGGTCTATCCGTTCGCCGACTTCCAGCACCACCCGACCTGTCGCCACGGCAACGTATGCGATCTCGGGCAATTGCTTGAGCATATCGGCGAAAAACCCCTCGGCGTTGACGAGACCATCCAGCGGCACGCCCGTCGCCAGTGCGCGCTGGACGTCTTCGCCAACGACCGTGGCAATCAGGTTTGTGCGGGCCGACATCTCAGGTTCAATGGAGCGATTGACATTGCCCAGGGTGATGACGCCCAAAATCAGGGCGGAACTCACCATCAGCACCGCCGCCAGCGGGGCCAGGCGCGATGCGATCTGCCGGGCGAGCGAGCGCAAGGGGTTGGCCGCAATCTCGGTCTCGGCAGTAGGCCCGGTGGCAACGAGCGTGTCGTTGCGCTCAGGGCGCCTGTCCTCTGCAACCGGTGATGCGAAGGCGCCGAGTTCCCGGCTGGCCTCGTCATACTGCTGTCTCGCGTCTGAAAGGTTTGCGCCGAGTTGCCGGATCTGGGGGCCAAAAAGGTCGCGCCAGAACGCGCCGGGGCCACTGGATCTCAAGTTGCTGTCGGTGCCTATCTCCGCATCGGGCTCGCCACGGACGACATTCTCCAGGCGGGCAAGTCGACGCTGCGGGGTTCTAAGAAGCAGGTTCAATAGAAGATAGGATATCGCCGAGAACGCGGCCCAGATCAGCAGGGCGGTGCGGACAACTTTTCTCACTATTGCCTGTGAAGCCGCTTCGAGCCGGTCTTTCGGGTAGGCGACAACCACGGCGCCGCTGGTGGCGCCATCACGGCCCACCACGTTGAACCCGCTGTAGATTTGCGTGGCTGTCTCTGTGCTCCATTTGACGCTCCTCGACAACTGCATCGCTTGCAGCACCTCGTGCGGAACCTCCTTTGGCCGTGACGCATCGGTGGTGTAGAGGATGATTCCCGACGGGTTGAGCGCGTGGACTGCCTTGACCTGGTCGTCGATCTCCAGCGCCCGCGCGACGATGGCGTCGCCGTTGCGGATCATGGAGAGCGGCAGGCCAAGGTCGATGATCGGTTTGAACGACGTTGCGGTCGTCTGGGCAATGACGGAAATTCGCTGCCTTAGAAGGTCGGAAAGCACGGCATTGTGCTGGAGAACCGAAAGGAGACCCACGACGGCTTGCAGCAGGGCTATGACCGCCGAGAAGGTTATCCAGCTTCGAAGAAGCATGCGGCCCCCTCCCACACAGCGGCGCGCGGCAACATTACGTTGAGCGGGTGGGCTTCGCCAGTGGGCCATCCCAGATCGAGGTCGATTTCGAGCACGAGGTGCGAGAGATGCGCCGCAATGTCTTTGTGCCCGAACATCCCTTCGGGACCATCAAGGCAAGAATGGGCGCGACCCACTTCCTGATGAAGCGCCTATTCGACCCTGATGGACCGTGTCACATGGATCAAAGTATGGACGACAACCATCCGGAAGGAAATGTTGGCGGTTAGCTTCACACACGTATTGAGCGCGTGTCCGCTTGCGCATCACCGGGTATCAAATTAATTGAAACCGGAGAGGATTTGGCTGCCTCTGCAGGTGAAAAGTGCTGACTTTCCCAGGGTTCTATCTCGCGTCGTGCCTGCTCGCGCTTGTTGCGCTCGTCGCCGTTCTCGAGCTCGGCCTGCTTCCGGCACTGCTTTCGGGCCTTCTCGTGTTCAACCTTGTTCATTTCGCCGCACCGATGCTCCATCGAATCGGGGTCTCCAGCAGCCTGACGAAAAGCCTTGCGCTGACCTTGGTGGCATTGATTTTCACGCTCCTGATAGCCGCCGCTATCTTTAGCGGCGTGTCGCAATTGACTGGCGGTTCGGAGAACGTCGTGACGCTCCTCAAGAAGATGGCCGAGATCATCGATACCGCGCGCGTCCATCTCCCAACCTGGGCGGTGGACTATTTTCCGTCGAACATCGAGGAACTGGAAGTCTTCGCTGCCCGATGGCTCCGCGAACATGCCGGCCAGCTTCAACTCGTCGGTCGGGATGTCGGCGTCCTGGTGGTCCACATTATCGTCGGCATGGTGATCGGCGGCTTGATCGCGGTGAGTTCGGCGGCTCCATCAGGCGAGCCCGGCCCACTGGCGGACGCGCTGGCGGATCGTGTCAACATATTGAGCAAGGCCTTTCGCAACATCGTGTTCTCGCAAATCCGGATTTCGGCGTTGAATACGTTTCTGACGTCGATCTATCTCGTCGCTGTTCTGCCGTCCTTCGGCATCGATCTGCCATTCATCAGGACGATGATAGCGCTGACTTTCGTCGCCGGCCTTCTGCCGGTCATCGGCAATCTGATCTCCAACACGGTGATCGTGGTTGTCAGCCTCAGCATCTCCTTCCTAGCAGCGCTCGGCTCGCTTGCCTTTCTCATCGTCATTCACAAGCTCGAATACTTCGTAAACGCCAAGATCATCGGTTCGCGTATCAATGCGCGTGCCTGGGAGCTTCTTCT
Organism: Mesorhizobium monacense; assembly: GCF_056781675.1. Classification (NCBI taxonomy): domain Bacteria; kingdom Pseudomonadati; phylum Pseudomonadota; class Alphaproteobacteria; order Hyphomicrobiales; family Phyllobacteriaceae; genus Mesorhizobium; species Mesorhizobium monacense. The sequence goes on from NZ_JBXAYW010000001.1 coordinate 74,788, forward strand.
GGCGATGGTTTTCATGGAGGCGTGGTTCGGTGTGCCGGGTCTTGTCGCCGCGCCGATCTATTATGCCTATCTGAAGGATGAACTGACGATGCGCGGGCTGATCTAGGGCTAGAGCAGCTGGCGATTTGACACGCAAGCAAGTGGGAAACCGCGCACCCTTGACTAGCGTGACATAGGGTCCATTTTTGATCGAGCGGATTGCCTCGTTCTCTAGCCTGCGGTGTGCTGAATGTCGAAGGGCCTCTTTGTCCTGACGCTGGCGGCTATGTGCATGACATCGCTGCCGGAGCATGCCGCGCGCGATACAGAGCTTTGAGCTTGAGCCACGAGTACCGTTCCCTAAATGATCTTCTGCGACTTCGATGGTCGGCTGAGCGCCGCCATGAGCGGTCACTCCGTAGCGAGCCCCGGATTTGACCGCAATGGGGCCGAGAGAGGACTGGCAGCTTCAAGACTCGAATCGTCAGAAGCGGACATTCAGCCTCTTGGGGGCATCGACGTGATCGACCCGAAGCCGACAGCGCCCCTGGCTCTTCCCGCATTGCTCTCGATCGCGCAATTGCACCTTACGCGCCTATCCCGATTGTCGGATCAGAATTGAAGCCAGTTGCTAGTCGGGCAATCCTGCCAAGCGCATGCATTCGATGAGGTCGTCAGCCATCTTGGGGTCAACAAACATTGGATTCTTCCGCAGGGCACGCAGCGAGTAGCGCGGAATCAGGCGGAGCAGCTCGTCCACGTAATGCTTGGCTTCCTTGGGGCGACCTTGACGAGCATAGGAACACGCCAATGTCACTAGCGCGCCGAACAGAGCGGGGTCTTGTTGAAGCCCCTTCTTCGAAACGTCGATCGCTTTTTCATAATCGCCGAGGAAGAAATAAGCGTGTCCCATCGCGTCATATAGCCAGGTTCCGCGAGAATCGCGTGGGTTGCCGCGTTCCGCCCTTTGGCAAGCAGCCAAGCCACCTTCCAAATCGCCACGAAACACCAGGGCATACCCCAAGACCGCGTAGGCCTCGGCATAGTTCGAATTGAGCTCTATCGCCCGTTGGGCCACCCTGATGGCCTGCTCTGCCTCTCCGGTCACCGCCAGCACGAACGCCAGAGACTGATTGGCCTGCGGGTTTGTTGGCGCCAGGTGAACCGCCTTCTCCGCCCAGCGCCGGGCCTCTTCGAAGGCCAGGCGCGCCGGACGAATCCATCCGCGCAACCCGATGTGCACGTGGCATTGACCAAGCAGGGCGTGAGCATTGGCGAAATCGGGGTCGATCTCGATCGCTCTTCTGAGATCGGCAATCGCCGCATCCACATCCTGCTTCGTCATCCTGTGATAGGTGGCGATCGCCCGCAAATAGTGGTCCCATGCACCGAGATCGTCCGGCCGTTTTCCTCGCGCCCGCTCGATCTCAGCCAACGTGATTTCGGGTCCGACTACCGACGCGATGCTGGCCACGATGTCGTCCTGCAACTCGAAGAGATCATCCATCTTGCGGTCGTATCGCTGTGCCCATACATGGCGATCTGACTCCGCATCGATCAACTGAGCGTTGATTCGCACGCGGTCACCGGCCCGGCGCACACTGCCTTCGAGAATATACCGGACCCCGAGCTCCCGCCCAATCTTCTTCACGTCAACGGCCTTGCCCTTATAGGTAAAGGCGGAGTTGCGCGCGATAACAAACAACCATTCGAAACGCGAAAGTGCCGTCGTCAGATCTTCGGATATGCCATCCGAGAAATACTCTTGGGCATGATCATCGGACATGTTGTCGAACGGCAGGACGGCGATCGACGGTTTGGCCGGCAAGGGAATAGGGCCAGCCGGTTGGCTCGACACGCTCGCCGCAACCACTCGATACGTCCGTACGGGATCTGCGATATTTCTTACCTGGTGAGTTCCGAAGTCCTGGAACCCGGCGTCGAGTTTGCCTTTTACCTGGTCGAAGGCCATGCCGGAGATACAGATGCCGCCTGGGTCAGCCAGCTTTTCAAGTCGCGCCGCGACGTTGACGCCATCGCCATAGATGTCTTCGCCGTCGATGATGATATCGCCTACGTTCACACCAATCCGAAAGGAGATCGACGCGCTATCGGGCATTGCGAGATTTCGTTCGGCAACGCGGCGCTGAATGCAGACTGCACAGTCCACCGCATCGACCGCACTGGCGAACTCAATTAATGCTCCATCGCCCATGAGCTTCACCAGACGCCCTCGATACTCGGTGAGGATCGGGCTTATCAAGTTGCGGCGCAGTTCCTTGAGCGCACTCAGTGTTCCTGTCTCGTCCGCTCCCATGAGGCGGCTGTAGCCCACGACGTCAGCCGACATTATAGCAGCAAGACGCCGCTGAACGCGTTGCTTCGTCATTCCCTTCCGCCTCTGGCTAACGTGGTCGCAAGTGTATCGCCCACTGCCTTGGTGTGTCTACGAAGGCCTCGTTTCCCCAAATTCGACAGGCCACCGCGCCATGCGGCGACTGGCGCGGATCCGTCAATCGGGCATGGTCCCGCCGTGGAAGAACGAGCGCGAGATGATCGCTGAGATCGCTCATCGTAACCGGCGCCATGTCTGGAACTGCTTGCCCAAACAGGTACATGCCGGGTGCCTCGACTACGCCGCCGTCGTGACGTGTCCGGCCTTTGCGACGATTTTAGAGAACGGCAGGTTTGACAAATGCCATGGCGCCTCTCGAATGTCCGAGAATGGGCGCAAAGCTGCCGTCTAAGTCGCAGAACATCATTTATGGAAGAGTTCGGAGCGCCGAATGCGCAGTTGCGTGGGTATTTTACCGCCGCCGAAATGCGCCTAATCTGGCAAGCCCGCCAGACGCCAGCCATCAACAAATGGCTGCGCAGCAGTCATACTCCTAAAGGGCAAGTTCGACATGAAATCAGCGATTTCCCAGTCTGGATTCCCAGCAAGAAATAGGCGGGCTTCCTCCTGCGCCTCGGAAACGCGGCCGGCAAGCGCAAGCGCGGGCACCAGGACCTCCCTCGAACCCGTCCCGTAGGTTTCGTCCCGGCTCAAGGTCGCAACAGATTCTACGTATTGACCGGAGAAAATCTGCGCCATTCCCAGGATCCAGAAATACCAACCGGGTGGACGAGGATTTAAACGGAGCGCCTCTGCACAAGCTGTCAGTGCCGCTTGCGAATTGCCTAAGTAGATTTGAAGCTCACCCATCCATGCAACCGCATCTGCATTGTTGGGATTTAGCCGAACGGCAGTATCGAATTGGAATTTTGCTTCATCCCAATTGCGCTCATAAAGCTGCACGCAGCCCAGGATCGTGCGAGCGTGGGAATCGCTGGGGTCGATCTCCACGGCTCGTTGCGCGTGCATCAGAGCCTTTGCGCGGCCGGGTTCCTGTGGCTCTCCCCAGAACATCCAGCCAAATAACAGTGAGATGGCAAGATTGCTGTGCGCTTCGCAGTAGTTTGGATCGATGTGAATGGCACGTTCCAAATCAGCGCACGCCTCACTGTTGTCTGATCTGGAAATGTCGCATTTGCCTCGCGACCTAACACAAAGATCATAGGCTTCTAGATTTGACGGTCGGGAACGGGCAACAAGTTTCTTTTCACCAAGCTTGCCAGAAATCGCTTCAACAACGCGTCGCGTGACCTCGTCCTGAACGTCGAAGATGTCGGCGATTTCGCGGTCGAAGCGCTCGGCCCACACGTGATTGCCGCCTTCTGCCGCATTGATAAGCTGCACATTGACGCGCAACCGCTTGTTGGATCGCCGGGCGCTGCCCTCGAGAACATATTTGACGCCCAGATCGCGAGCGATCTGACGGACGTCGGTGGGCTTGCCTTTATAGGCAAAGGTGGAGTTGCGGGCGATGACGAAGAAGCCGGACACATTCGACAGATCGGTGATGATGTCCTCCGTCAGCCCGTCGGTGAAGAATTCCTGTTCGGAATCGCCACTCATGTTGATGAAGGGCAGCACAGCAATCGAAGGCTTATCGGGCGGTGCGAGCGGCTGCGAAAGCTTCTCCAGCACAAGGGGCTCAGCTGGTGCCGCGGGCTTGGCCTTGGCGGGAACGTCGACCTGTAGCGAATAAACCCGGACCGGCTCGGCGATGTTCTTGAGCTGAACCTCACCGCGATCGTTGATCGCGATATCGAGCCTTGACTTAACCTGCCAATAGGCCTGCTCGGAAAGACAGATATTGCCGGGTTCGCAGATGCCTTCGAGGCGTGCGGCGATGTTGACGCCATCGCCCATCAGGTCGCCATCGCGTTCTTGCACGACGTCGCCCAGGTGAACGCCGATCCGGAACTCGATGCGGCGATCATCCGGCACCCCAGCATTGCGCTCAAGCATGGCGTTCTGCACTTCGATCGCGCATCGCACTGCTTCTACCACGCTGCTGAACTCGACGAGGCTCCCGTCGCCTGTGCGCTTAACGACGCGACCACGATGAACGGCGATCGTGGGGTCGATGAGATCGCTGCGCAGCGCCCGCAGCCGTGCCAAAATGCGATCCTCATCCGCGCCGGCTAGCCGGCTGTAGCCGACCACGTCCGAGACCAGGATCGCTGCTATTTTGCGGGTCTCACTCATTTCGTGCTCCCGCCGTCCAGTCTGGCACTACTGCCGAGCCAAAGAAAGATAGCTCCGAGCCATTGGTCGCATGGTCCGCGCGAGACAAATGTCGGGCGCACAACTTGCCTGTGGTCTGTCCGTTAGCGATGTCCGCTTGGACGGGGCCGTGGGAATGATTGTCATGCGGCGCAAAGCTGCAGTCTAAGTCGTGTAATATCGTTTATGGAAGTCTGAGCGACGAATGCGCAGAGCAAAGTCGCATAAGACGCAGTCTGGAACTCAAAGCTTACATCCAGTCAGGGTCGGCCTCGCAAGTCGTTGATCGACCGTCCCAACGGTGGAAAGCGGACACTGAGATTTTCGCCCAATAGATTAACTTAGCTCTCCAGCCTCCCCGAGTTCATAACCCGTTAGTTCCGCAGCCCTCGCCGCATCTGCGAACTGCTGGGAGACGAAGGGGCCGCCCGAGTCGATGTGCTTGTCGCGCCAGACGCACGCGCCTCCAACTCGTGCGGCGCTGAACACTAGCTTCGGCGGCGCGTTGATGTCCGCGCCGGGAGGAAGACGGTTTGGAGCGATGCGCGCAACGTCCTGGGCCGACCGCCAGAAATTCCCGATTGGCGAATCCAGAAGCACGTAATTGCTTCGCTCACGATCGACGCCGTCGATGCGATTGCCGATCACCCACCAGAAGCGGTTGTCGAGTGGCTTTTTTGCCTTGAGCATCTCGAACGGAACGAACTGATGGATGCCGGGCTCAAGCGCCTCGATGAGATCGCCGGCGCGCTTCGACACGTGCAGCACGCCGTTCTGGCCAATGCAGAAGTTGCCGACAGTCGCCGGATCCGACGAACGACCGCGCCATTCCACCTTTGTCGGGAAGTGTTCGGTGTGGCATTGGCGGCCCGCGAACACGCCTTGGAAGTGTACGCCTCCGTCCGGCATTTGGTCGATCGCCCTGATCTTGTTCATGTCGCCATCGAGCGGCACCTGGTTGGGCAGATATGGCAGGAGCGACCTTGTACTGAGGAAATAAATGAGACTCATACGACGAACCTGACCAGCGCGTGCATGTCCGCAGGGGATGGAAGCGAGGCGCTCATGCGCCTTGCGACAGTCGATTCATGACTTCTGGCGAGGGCACCCATTGTTCCAACGTCCTTTGCTCATCGACGACGCCCATTGGTACAAGGACAACTCCTTTGGGGAAAACGTCGCCGAGATCATCCATCAGAGCTTTCGACATGATGATCCCCACCTTGGCGTCATGATCGACTGCTACACCCTCGACGACCGGAGCGGCCAGATAGGCAAATCGGTCTGACTGCAGCCAAGGCGGCGTGCCAAAGACCGGGTTCCCCTTTTCGTTCCTTGTGTACTCGATACCGTTCGCCTCAAGCGCTAGCACGGTCTGAACATGATCACGCAGCACGTAGAAGACGTAGAGGCGGCGAGAACCTTCCGGGGTGGCGACGTCCATCGGAATGAACAGGTGTTTCCGGGGCTGAAGATTCTCAATCGCATCGCGAACACGCTCGCTTACAACGTCGATATGGCCGGTACCCCACTCAGGGAGGGTCTTGGGTGCGGATGAGGGCAGGACAGCCTGGATTGGCTGACGGAAGATGTCGAGTAGTTGGCGATCGGGACCAAAAAGGAATGGGTCGACGCGATGCGCCACTCGAACGAGATCAGCATGAGCCATCCGCCGGCCAAGATCACGATTAGCCAGCTGCAGGCGACGAAAAAGCGGCTTCTTGAAATATTGATAGTCGACGACGCGAGCCCGGTAGAAAACCTGCCCCTGATAATCAGGCGGAACGGTCCCCGAGATAAACGGCGCCCGGCGCGAGTGTAGATCAGCCATGCAGATATTCTTCCACGCGTCGCTAATGTCCGCAATGGGTCGCGTTCCTGACATTCAGTCAGCCAACGAGATACTGAAAAGGCCGCTTCTGACCTCAAGCAGATTTTCACAGGTGAAGGCGCGCATGACTGCTTTGCGCCTCATGTCCGCCGTAAGGGGTCAGTTTGCGACTTCCTGAAAGCAGACGTTCGGCTTGGGTGGCATTATGGCCCGAAATGACCCAAAGAAGCCATCTCCCTGCCACGGTCATCCTGTCGTGACAATCCCGAACCCGCGATCGTTTCTCAGCCCGCCGCTGCAGCGAGCGGAATTGCGCAATATGTGTTAGTGGAACGCGCAGGAATGCGGTATCGCCGCGGTGCCACATTTCCTAGCAAAGAAACTCCCGTTAACGACAGTTTGAGGGGCGTCAAAGGCGCGATCCGTGGAACGCAAGTTGGCCGCCATTTTGGCCTTGGACGTTGTCGGCTACTCCGCCCTTATGGAAGCCGATGAAGCGGGTACCTTTGATCGTCTGAAACGTGGTCGGAATGAGTTGTTCGAGCCCGAGGTCGAGAAGCGACACGGGCGGATCTTCAAGCTCATGGGAGATGGCATCCTTGTGGAGTTTGGCAGCGTTGTCGATGCGGTCGAATGCGCCGTCGCGCTTCAGCGCGGAATGGCTGAACGTAACGCGAGCGTCGCCAAGGAGCAGCGTTTCGAAGTCCGCGTCGGAATCAACCTCGGAGAAGTAATCGTTGAAGGAGACGATCGCTACGGCGAGGGCGTGAACGTTGCGTCGCGCCTCCAACAACTCGCAGAACCGGGCGGCATTTGCGTTTCGGAGAAGGTGTCCAAGGAGGTCGAGAAAAAACTGGCGTTTCGGTTCGAACCCATGGGCGAGCAGAGGTTGAAAAATATCGCCGAGCCAATCTCCTGCTATCGCGTGAATTTGCAGCTCCCGAGATCTACGAAGCACAATCGATCAACTCCGCCGGAATTGCCCGATCGAGCGGCGCTCGCCGTCTTACCGTTCGCCAATATGAGCAGCGATCCGGAACAGGATTTTTTCGCCGAGGGCTTGGCTGAAGATCTAATCACCGACCTGTCCAAAGTTCCTGGCCTTCTGGTGATCTCCCGCAACTCATCATTCGCCTACAAGGGAAAGTCGGTCGACGTCCGATTAATCGCGAAAGATCTCGGCGTCCGCTACATCATCGAGGGGAGCGTGCGGAGGGCGGCGGCGCGTGTCCGAATCAATGCGCAGCTTATCGATGCGAGCGCGAATACGCATCTATGGGCAGACCGCTTCGATAGCGAACTGTCCGACGTCTTCACTCTGCAGGACGAAGTGGTTGGCAAGATCGTTAGCGCCCTTGCCGTCGCGCTTCCTTTGGTGCCCCCGGCGTCTCGGCGAAGGGCGTCGAATCTCGAAGCTTATGAGCTTTTCGCGCGCGGGCGCGCTTTGGTGATCAAGTCGCCGGAGGCAAACAAAACCGCACTTCAGTTGCTCGAAAGAGCGGTTCAGCTCGACCCGGGCTTTGCGGAGGCACATGCTTGGCTTGCAATGTCACACGTCTTTGGCTCAATCAACTGGGGCGAGACTGAAGATCACCTTCTATCGGGTCGTGCGGAGGCTGAGCGGGCTGTCTCCCTTGATCCAAACAACGCCGGCGCGCATTCCATTCTGGGGTATATCTTAAACTACGACTTCCGGCCGGATGAGGCGGCAGCTGAATTTGCGACAGCACTAAGGATCGACCCCAATCATGCCGACGCTTGGATCTTTCTTGGTGAGTCGAAGGCGCAGCAGGGTAACGCGGTCGAAGCAATCGAGTGCATTCAAAATGCCTTCCGTTTGGACCCTTATCCGCCCGGCCGATGCTACTGGGTACGTGGATACATAGAGTATGCAGCCCGTCGATACGAGCATGCGGTCGATACTCTTCGGCATGAAGCAACCTACCGGACAGGATCGAGGCGGATTTTGGCCGCCGCCCTTGCGCAGCTAGGCCGCATCGGTGAGGCCCAGGAGGAAGCACGGCAATTCCTCGCGGCCAATCCGTATTTTTCGACGTGGCAATGGGCAAGCACACAGCCGTTCCGCCTCGAGGCGGACCGCCAGCATTTCGTTGATGGTTACCTAATGGCGGGCTTACCTGACTGACGTTCACATGGCCTCGCGCCAATCTTGGCGCGAAGCTGACGTTCGCGAAGGTCGACTTCTGACCCCAAGGCGGACTTTCCGCGCTGTAGTTACCTCACTCGCCACTGTTGGGCGCGCCAGCAGCGCACGAGAGTCATTCAGGCAGTCCGGCCTTTCGTAATGCCCGAACGAACGCGTCCTGGCGCACGAAGCTCATCCTCGCGAAAGCGCCAATCGTGAAGGCTGGGGCAATTTCCAACAGCCGCGCCGCCGCCGCGCGGACCGTGTCGATGTGGCCGAGCTTGACGTGGCTGGCCACGGGATAAGCATGCATCACGCTGAAGCCGGGATTGCACTGGATTGCCTTGGTCGAATAGGTGACCGCTTCCTCGAAACGCTCGGTGAACAGATAGACGGACGCCAGCGCCCGGTATGGATGATAGTTCATCGGATCGAACGGGCTGAGCCGCAGCGCCTTCAGAGCGTGTTCAACTGCTGGCTCATGGTGCTCGCTGAAGGCGTGCATCATGGAACTGAACCTGAGGGCGAGGGCCGAATTGCCGTTCATTTCCAGCGCCCGATCGAGCACGGCGATCGCGCTCTCGTAGTCATGGGTAATCATCGCGTCGACGAACGCCCCGATGCTGAGAGCCTGCGGATCGTCCGTGCCGTTTCTAAGTGCGATGTGGGCGTGTTTGAGGGCGGCGGTTCTGTCCTCGGGGTAGAATCCACTACGAAAGAAGCGCTGTTGGTGGCACCAGGCCGCATAGGCGTGCGCGGCGGCGTAGTTCGGGTCGAGCAGCAGCGCCTCGCCGAGGAGGCGCAGCGCAGCGTCGCTGTCGGCATGTCAAACGGCTTCCAAAACTGACCCTCGATCGGCATCCAATTTTGACCCCCTTATGTAATGCGCGGCGGTCAGCGTTCGCCCGGGCGGAGCTGGTCAGGGTTGCGCAGCCCGGGCGAACGCGGATGGCGCTTGGCAGCTTGATGGGTGATCAGGCGCGGTTCTTGAAGCGCCAGGATTCGTTTCCGGTCTCGATGATCTCGCAATGATGGGTGAGACGGTCGAGCAGCGCTGTCGTCATCTTGGCGTCGCCGAAGACGGCGGGCCATTCTCCGAACGCCAGGTTGGTGGTGACGATGATCGAGGTCCGTTCATAGAGCCTGCTGATCAGGTGGAAGAGCAATTGCCCGCCGGCCTGGGCAAAGGGCAGATAGCCGAGTTCATCGAGCACGACGAAGTCGAGCCGGGTGAGGTAGTCGGTGATACGGCCCTGCTTGCCGCCGCGGTGCTCGGTCTCGAGCCGGTTGACGAGATCGACGACGTTGAAGAAGCGGCCACGTGAGCCGTTGCGGATCAGGGCGCGGGCAATGGCGATTGCCAGATGCGACTTGCCGGTTCCGGTGCCGCCGATGAGCCCGGCGTTGCGCTGGTCGGCGACGAAGGTGCCGTTGGCAAGGTCCCGGACCAGCACCTCATTGACCGGCGTGCCGTCGAAGTCGAACTCATCGATGTCCTTGGCGATCGGCAGCTTGGCGACGGTGAGCTGGTATTTGATGGAGCGGGCCTGCTTCTCGGCGATCTCGGCCGATAGCAGATCGCCGACGATCCTCGGCGGCTCGTGCTGGCGCTTGATGCCTGTCGCCATGACCTCGTCATAGGCGCCCCGCATCCCGTAGAGCTTCAGCGTGCCCATCAGTTCCAGAACCTGCGTGCGTTCCATCAGCTTGCCCTCCTGAGGCTGTCGTAGCGGGCGCAGTCGGCTTGCGGTTCGTGCTGCAGGCGAAGAGCGTCCGGGGTGAGAATGGTGACTGCCGGCGCCGGATCGCGCTGCCGCGCCAGGATGTTGATGATGACGGCGGATGAGCAGACATTCTGATCGAGCGCGTCCTGGCAGGCAGCCTCCACGGCATCGATGCCGTCGGTCAACACCGTGGCCAGGATTGACACCATCTGCCGATCGCCGTCATGCGCCGCCTTCAATTTGCGTCGGATACGCTCCATCGCTGGTGGCAGAGCCCAGTCCCGGAATGGCGCGCCATTGCGCAGTGCACCGGGCTTGCGGGCAAGTACAGGGACGTAATGCCAGGGATCGTAGACCGTCTCGTTCCGCCCGAAGGAGCGGGCATGTTCGGCGACGACCACGCCGTCCTGGCGGATGACGATCCTGTCGGCATAGGCATGGATCTCAACCGGGCGGCCGACGGCCGTCGACAGGACCGAGTATTTGTTGGTGTCGAAGCGAACCGTGCAGGTCTTCGACACCGAGGCCGGCACCGTGTGGAATCCGTCGAAGGGGCCTCGATACTCGACCAGTTTGCCGCGCTCTTCCTCGAACACGTTCCAGATCGTTCGTTCCGGTTGCTCGACGTGACGGTGCGCCTTGGCGTAGGCGACGCACTTGTCCTGCAGCCAGGCGTTCAGCTCCTCATAGGTCTTGAAGCGCAGCCTGGGCGTGAAGAAGCGCTCGCGCACCAGCCCGACCTGGTTCTCGACCTGACCCTTCTCCCAGCCCGACGCTGGCGTGCAGGCGACCGGCTGCACCAGATAATGGCTACACATCTGCAGGAGGCGGCGATTGTATTGGCGGTCCTTGCCAACAAAGATCGTTTCCACCGCCGTCTTCATATTGTCGTAGATGCCGCGCGTGCAGGCGCCGCCGAAGAAGGCAAAGGCCCTGTCATGGGCGTCGAACACCATCTCCTGCGTCTCGCGCGGATAGGCCCTGACGAACATCATGCGGCTATGGCAGAGCCGGACATGGGCGACCTTCACGGTCACCGTCACGCCGTTGATCAGGACGATCTCGTGGCTCCAGTCGAACTGGTAGGCCTCGCCCGGCGCGAAGAACAGCGGCACATAGGCGTCCGCCGTCGCCGACCCCTGCGCCTTCGCCCAGCTCTTCGCGTAGCGGCGGACGGCGTCACAGCCACCCTCGTAGCCGAGACTGCAAAGCTCTTCGTAAATCCGGATCAGTGTCAGTTGCTCGCGCGCCGCCTTGCCACGGTTGCCACGGTGTTCCGCGACACATGCAGTTCGCGGCAAATCCGCTTGAGCGACCAACCTTGCACATGGAATGCGCGCCGAACTCGGGCAATCGTATCCACCGACTTCATCCCCACACCATCCGCTCGCCACGACGAGCGGATGGTCGCAAATCAAAGCATCAGGGGGGTCAAAATTGGACGCCAATTCCCCGGCTTATGGGGTCAATTTTGCACGCCGGTTCACAGCACGGGCCTTGGTGTCGTGAACTCGGGAAATCGGGACTGCTTCCATGGGGGCATTTTCGACCTGAGGCGGGGCCAATGCAACGGCGCTGGCAGGCCGCGTCCGCTAACCACCATGGGCGGCCATACGTACAGGCGTCATTGAACGACCGGGACGACGGGCCGAAAGCGGAATTGCGGCTTCGGGGCTCGGAAGGTCAGGAGCGGACCTTCAAGCGTCCTACCTGCATCGGCGTGAAATGACCCTACGCGGACATTCGTGTCGAAGCTGGGAAGGGCCCCGACAAACCGGCCTGACCGACAAATTCGGTGCGCCTGCCGGCGCGCGCCTATTGCTCCGGCACCCCGGCGGCGCGCAGCGAGGCGATGTCGGCGGCCAGTTGCTCGACATCCCGGCGGAACTGCGTTTTCACAAAAGATGTGACCGTGAAGGTCGGCCGCAAGGCAATGATCTGCGCTGCTGTTTCGCAGGCTTCGTCGATAAACCCGGCCTGCTCCTGGATCATCACGATGTCGGCGAGCCCCAAGCCCGGTTCGCGTGCGTGATAGGACCGAAACGCCGCTATCGCCTCATCGGAACGACCGGCGAGCCGGTAGGCATTGCCCAGCACGCCGAAATACCAGGCGTGATGGTGTGGGCTCAGCGCGATGGCCTGCTCGATCTGGCCGATCGCTTCGGCCGCGTGACCGCACGATGCCAACACAAAGCCACCAAAAGCAAGCGCATCGGGCAGGTTGGGGCCAAGCTTGGCCGCCTTGCGCGCAGCGGTCGCCGCCTCGTCGAATCGCGATTTCATGAGCAGGATGCCACTCATGCTCCGATAAGCGTCGGGATTCTCGGGATCGATTGCCAACGCTCGCTCGAGATAGGCATCCGCCTTGCTCAGTGCTGTCGCGCGGCTCTCGCCGGACCAACCGTGGCGCGCGTCAGCGAAATGCACAGCGCTGAGCATCGCATTGAGCACCGCCGACTCGGGATCGAGGGCGAGTGCTTTCTCCCAGCAGCGGCGGACTTGGAGATGAGAATCGGTGGTATTCGGACGGCGACCATGGTTCAGGCCCTCTATCCAGAGGCTCCACGCTTGGACATTCGTTGTTGTCGTGTAACGCAGGCGCGCCTGCTCGCCGTCGGTCAGCCTGACCTGCATCTCGGTCGCGAGCATCAGCGTGATTTCGTCCTGCACCGCGAAGATGTCGTCGACGCTGCGGTCGAAGCGGTCCGCCCAGACATGAACACCGGTCGAGGCCTCGATCAATTGCGCCGTGATGCGGATACGGCTGCCGGCCTTGCGGACGCTGCCCTCGAGCACGAACCGTACACCGAGCTCGCGGGCGACCTGGCGCACGTCGATGGCGCGGCCCTTGTAGACGAAGCTCGAGTGGCGCGCGATGACCGACAGGCCGGCGAGCTTCGAAAGCGTGGTGAGGATGTCTTCCACGAGCCCGTCGGCGAAGAACTCCTGCTCCGGGTCGTTGCTCATGATCGAGAACGGCAGCACGGCGATGGACGGTTTGTCAGTGCCGAGCAGCCTGCCTGAACTGAACGCGGGTCTGGCAGGCAGTTCGCCCTTGCCGCACTCCCACCGCCAGACGTGCATCGGCCGATCGATGTTCTTGAGCTTGACGCTGCCGGCGTCAGCGAACGTGACGCCGACCTTGCCGCAAACCTGAGCGTGGACAACATCCGACGCGAGGATGCCGCCATGCGGCGCCTGGGCCTCGAGCCGGGCCGCGATGTTGACGCCGTCCCCGAATATGTCGTCCCCTTCGATGACGATCTCGCCGAGATTGATGCCGATGCGAAACTCGACCGGGCGCGCGGCCGCCATATTGCACTCGCCCATTGCCCGCTGGATCGCCACCGCGCATTCGACTGCGTCGACGACGCTGCCGAACTCGACCAGTGCCCCGTCGCCCATCATTTTGACGATGCGTCCATGCCGAGCCGCGACGGCGGGGGTGAAAGTCTCGTCCCAGATCTGTCGCAATGCTGCGATCGTGCCGGCCTCGTCGGCTCCCATCATGCTGGTGTAGCCGGCAACGTCCGCGGCAAGGATCGCGGCAAGCCGGCGTGTGATCGGCGGTTCAGCCATGTCGACCTCGCAGGCAAGGCCTGCGCGAGCAGTCTACTGCAAATGATCCGCAATTCCGACCAATTTCGCGACGATCAACAATTCGCGTCGCCACTGATGCCGCGCGGAGATATCGCGACCTGACCTCTCCGGACGAGCAGACCCGCCTAGTGTTCTGATCGACAAATCAGTTACTCCTCGCGGCTTTGAGCAGTGGGCGGGAATGGCGAAGGGCCGAGCGGAAGCGATTGTACTGGAAGCCGCGGAGAAGAGTGAATTGGGTAGTGTAGGTCGGCTGTTGGCGCGATACGACCTCCAGCGTGGTCAACTGCAATGTCTGCTTCCGGGCGGAGACAAAGTTCGCCTCTATGGCCGATATGCGGCGCTAAGCGGCCATTCGCAACGCGGACAATGAAGGTGACCGATGGGTCACGGTTTGCCCTTGAAGTTCCCCGGAGCGCGATTTTGATAAGCGTCGGAAATGCTCTTTATGCCGATCGACTGATGCCCAGTCGCCTCATCTCTCAATAAACTGCCGAGCGGCCAAGACCCAATTGCTTTGCAGCTTCAGCTGGCGACACTTGGGCGTTGATCAGTTTGATCGCGGCCTCGACCTTTGTACATCGGCCTCCATCACGATTGACGTGACTTCTCGAGATGCAGGGTGACGCAGGACCGCCCAAGCATTAGCTTTTCCTGGGTAGGTTTGAGGAGGTCAACGTGAGAATTCACGGCAGCGTAATTAGAGGATGGGAGTTCTTGGCTGAGGATGAGGCGATTGATGCTGCGATCGACCAATACGGCAAAGACCGGACGACGTCGGTTGCGTATTGTGCGTTCGAGACGCTTGGCGATCGAGGTGGACCCGAGCATCGGTTTTGGTTCGACTTGTTTCTAAAGCTTGCAAAATCGGATCACGTAGGTTGGGCGTAGGACCCAGCCTCAGTTCTCCGCGTTCCCTTGCTCCCCACAAACCAAACAGTCTGCTTGCCATGTGGGAATCCCAGCGCCCCATTTGGTGCTGCCCGGGCGTTCGCGAAAGTGCTCGAGTAATCAGTACCGCGGGGTGCCGTCGTTGGTAGTGACGCGATGCTGCGCGTTAAGGTCAAGCGGCACTTCGGGGTAGATCGGTGAGGCTAAAGCCTCTCGCTTGCGTCGCCACTAAGCCAGGGCCCGCGTCACTGATGAGCGCACCCATCGCGGCGAGGTGCTCGGTGAAGCCATCAACGAACCGCCTGACCTTCAATGGAATGAAGCGGTTCGACGGATAGACCGCATGTACGTGGTGCGGTGCGTAGTGCCAATCTGGTAGCACATACTCGAGCTGCTCTTGGGCGACGAGCGGGTCGAGTATCACCTTGTGCCCGAGGCCGATGCCGAGCCCAGACAGCAGTGCCTGCTGGTTAAGGAGCGAATTGTTGGAGCACATGGCCGGCCGGATCCGCACGTCGGCCTTTTCGCCGCCTGGGCCGGTGAGCGGCACAATCTCCCGCGTCGTGATGTGGGCGTAAAGCAGGTAGTCATGCTCGGCAAGATCCTCTGGGCGCCGCGGCCGGCCCATCCGGTCGAGATAGTCCGGCGTTGCCGCGAGACGTCGCTCCATCACACCCAACTTGCGCACGATCAGCCGATCGTCATCGATGGTCCCCATGCGGATCACAACGTCGAGCCTCTCCGCGATCACGTCGACGAAACTGTCTGTCAGCGCCACGTCGAGTATCAGTTCCGGATAGGTGCGCTTGAACTCGATCAGGTAGTTGCCGAGCACACCGGCGCCGAAGCTGGCCGGCGCGCCGACCGCAAGACGTCCGCACATCTTTGATTCGAGGCAGCCGACGCTGCGGTCCGCCTCATCGATGCGCTCGATGATATCGCGGGCACGCTCCAGATAGCGGCGGCCGGCTTCTGTCGGAGAAACATACCGGGTCGTACGGTCAAAGAGCCGGACGCCGAGGCGCTTTTCCAGTGCGCGGATCTGCTGGCTGACGGCCGGCTGGCTCAAGCCCAGTTCGCGTGCCGCTGCCGAGAAGCTGCCGGTCTCGGAGGCGCGTATGAAGCTGGTCAGCTCGGTTAGGCGGTCCATGATGCAACTCCCTGTCGTGATTGATAAGCAAAAGTAATAGCCGATATAAGAAGCCGGCAAGTTCAAAAAGCTGAACCTACGAAGTAGACCCGTCTTGCTCTGTCCCGGAGCCTCTACGATCCCCAACCGGAGATGTTGCCATGACGCTTTCCCGCCGCAATTTTCTCGCCAGTGCCGGCCTGGCCGGCGGCGCCCTTCTAGCCGGCGCCTCCGTTCCGGCACTGGCCCGCGCGCCGCTGGCTAATGCTCCCACCGTCGGCGCGCTGCGCCGGAAGGTGGGTTCGATCGAGGTCACGGCGCTGCTGGACGGCTATATCGACATCAAATCGGAGCTTTTCATCGGGCTCGTCGACGCCGAAGCGGAGCGCCTGGCGGAGGCCAGCTTTAACAAGCCCGGACCGCGCCGCACCCCGGTCAATGCCTATCTCGTCAATCTCGGCGACCGGCTGGTACTCATCGACGCCGGTATGTCGGAAAGCAAGGGGCCGGCGCTCGGCCGTCTTCCCGCGGCTTTGCAGGCTGCCGGCGTTGCTCCCGACCAGGTTGACACCTTGCTGATCACCCACATGCATCCCGACCATATCAACGGCGTGCTGACCTCCGCCGGAGAGGCGCTATTTCCCAATGCCGAGCTCGTCGTCACCGCCGCCGACTACGCCTTCTGGCACGACGACGCGAACATGAACCAGGCGCCGGACGAGGCGAAGCCGTTCTTCATCGGGGCACGCAAGGCTGCCGCCGCTTATGCGGACCGCATGCGGCAAGTGGACGGTGAGCGCGAGGCGGTCGGCTCGATCCGCACCGTGCCGTTGCCCGGCCACACGCCCGGCCATGCCGGCTTCATCGTCGAATCGGACGGCGAGGCGCTGTTCATCTGGGGCGATGTCGTGCATATGGCGACCTATCAGTTCGCCCGCCCGGACTGGAGCATTGCGTTCGATGTCGATTCCAAACTGGCCGCCGAAACGCGCAAGCGGACGCTCGACCGGGTCGCTGCCGACCGGATGCTGATCGCCGGGATGCATTTGCCATTCCCCGGTTTCGGACATGTCGCGCGCGACGGCCAAGCCTATCGCTTCGTGCCGGCCGAATGGGTCTATGAACTGTAGCGGCAGAAGTCAGCGCTTGAAGCGACGCGTGTGTGTCAAAGCGTGAGATGCGAGCCCACCAGCAAATTAGAAATGCGACAGTCAGGCTCTGCGGGCTCCGACGCGAGCACCCGACCGGGCGATAGCTGGCCAGGGTTGCGAAGCCCGGTCGGGTGCGGCTTAGTAAAACGCTACGCTGCCGGTGGCGTCCGGTAATGGCGCGCGGCCCGCAGCCGGGCCATTCGTGAAAGAAGGGGGAAAGGGCGGCTCGGCCCCCTCTCCCCTGCAAGGCGAAAATCGGTCTCCCCGTCCTTCCTCCGCGCGGCCAGGGCCGCGCTCCGTGCAGGATCGACGCGGATCCGCATACGCGGATCGGCGCCGACCCTCGTCTTCGCCTTCGGGCGGGTGATCCCCCTCCGATTTGTCCCCTTGCCCCCTCTCCCCCGCTGTTCCGCACGAGCTCGGGAGCAGGAGCGGGGCTCCTTCCCCTTCGGGTAGGATTTCCGCTTCGCGGGAAACGGGAAAACAGGAGAGAAACCCATGACCGAGACAATCATCATTCCCCTTAACAAGCTGGATTTGGACCCGAAGAACGTCCGCAAAACCTACAGCGCCGAGGGTATCGCAGCACTGGCAGGGAGCATCAGGGCCGATGGCTACAGGCTGTTGCAAAACCTTGTCGTCAGGAAGGGCGACAAGAAGGGCCGCTATTTCGTGACCGCTGGCGGGCGACGCCGCGCGGCGCTCAATCTGCTGGCCGAAAAGGGAGAGATCGGGAAGGATTTTCCCGTTGAATGCAAGGAGCGCGCGGGCGAGGACGCGAAGGCGACCAGTCTTGCAGAAAACGTCTTGCGCGAGGATATGCACCCGGTCGACCAGTACGAGGCGTTCCGCGATCTGGCGGACGAAGGCAAGTCGGTCCCCGACATTGCCGCACGGTTCGGCACGACCGAAACGATTGTGCGCCGCCGCCTTGCCCTTGGTCGCGTGTCGCCGCGCCTCTTGGAGGCTTACCGCAACGAGGACATGACCTTTGAGCAGCTTTCGGCCTTCACGATCAGCGACGATCACGAGGCGCAGGAACGGGTATGGAATGAACTGCCAGCGTGGAACCGTTACGCGTCAAACATTCGTTCCGCGCTTGCTGGCGAGGGCGTTCGGGCAAGCGACAAGCGAGTCAAGTTCCTGGGTGGGCTGGACGCCTACGAGGCGGCAGGCGGGACCGTCAGGCGCGATCTGTTCGATGACAAGGAAGGCGGTTTCGCTGTCGATGTCGTGAAGCTGGACGCCCTTGTCGCAGCCAAGCTTGAAAGCGCGGCCAAGGCGGTGAAGGCGGAAGGCTGGAAATGGGTCGAGATCATGCCCGATGTATCCTATGACACCTTCCAAGCCTATGGGCGGCGCTATCCCGAACAGGTGCCGTTGTCCGAGGCCGAACAAGCCGAGCTCGACCAACTCACGGCAGAATATGACGATCTGGCGGCGTTGATCGAGGCCGAGGCCGCCGACGAACAGGCTGATGCGAAGATCGAGGAAATCGACAAGCGGATCACCGCGTTGCAGGACCGCACGGAAATTTATACGCCGGAAGCTTTCGAGATCGGCGGTGCGATCGTCACGCTGACCAACTACGGCGATGTGCGGATCGAGCGTGGTCTTGTGCGGCCCGAGGATGACCGGGATGACGAGGCCGATGGCGACGACGAAGGTGGCAACAGCGTTGAAAAACCACAGGAGGCCGGACAGCCGAAGGTGACGCATTCGGCGGCGCTCGTCGAGGACCTGACCGCTCAAAAGACGGCGGCGCTGCGCGTCGAACTCGCGAACAATCACGAAATAGCCTTAGCCGCCGTGGTTCACGCGATGCTGTTGAGTGTGATCTATGATTACTGCCCAAACGTAGACAGCGCCCTGCAAATCAAGCTGACACATGAGCGTATCGAAAGCAGCATGAAGCGCAGCGATGATTGCCGAGCCGTCGCGGAGCTTGAAAAGCTTCGCGAGACATGGGGCGATCATATCCCCGGCAACCCTGCCGATCTGTGGGAATGGTGCTTGCACCAGGGCCGCGATGAACTGCTGTCGCTTCTGGCTCTTGCGGCGGCTCATTCCGTCAACGCTGTGCGGAAGCTTCATTGCTATGACCGGAAAGGCGCTTTCGAGCACGCAGACCGGCTTGGACAGGCTCTTGAGGTGAACATGACGAAATGGTTCGAGCCGACTGGCGACAGCTATTTCTCGCATATCAACCGCCAGAGCATCGAGGCCGTCATTCGTGAGGCGAAGGGTGATCAGGCCGCGCTTGCCGTCAAGGCAGCGGGCAAGAAGTTGGAAGCCGTCGGCATTGCAGAGCGGATGGTCGTCGACAGCGGCTGGCTTCCTGAGCCTGTGAGGATTTCCGTTCCTGCCATCGAAACGACGCGCGACGAGGCCGATTTCGATGAAGAAGCGCCGCAAGCCGTAGCGGCTGAATAATCATCAGCCGTTGCCGGTCGCGCTTTCTCGGGCGCGACCGGTTTGCCGCGCCTCCCTGCCGCAAGCTCATTAATGCCTATGTCGAGAACCCTGCACGTGACGATTGGGCCGACATTCAGGACGGCTTGCCGTGGCGCTTGAAGCCTTCAGCCTTCACGAAAAACTTATCGAGCTCGCCAGAATGTGGCGTGAACGGTATATGCAGCAGCCGCACATTCCCCCGCACATCGTGCCGATGCGGAGGCGTGCATGAGTGTGGCCCTACTGATGCCGCGCGAGCCGATCCATGGTGCGTTTGCTTCGGCCAACCTAGCCAGCGCTTGCTCGACTTTTTGAGCCGAGGCGTCAGTGCGCTTGATGTGTCGGATGATTTGCTGCCTCAGCAGCGCGAGCCTTGCGGCGCGATATACGTCGCCGTATTTCGCAGTTTCAAGGTGGAGGGTCGCGAGCCTCATGGGCGACGATTCCAATTATCTAGCAGTAGAATTCGCGAATCCGCCTTTCGTTCCGATGTCCGACCTTCTGCCAAAAGAGAGATCGTCCGCTGATGCTGCTCAGTCGACCTGCTCAATCTCTGGACCTGGTTCAGTCGGCGGAGCTGGCATGCAATCTTGCCCGGTGCATTCCTGCACAGGGTTATCCGCCGGCGGGAGACAGTTTTGCCCCTCGCAATGAACTGGCGGCTGCTCTGTTGCAGCTTCGTTGTTCGGCGGAACGGGCTGATCCTCAGCGCGACCGGCCGGCATTCCAAGGCCGATCATGGCTGTGCACAAGAGCGCAATCCGAAGCAAATTCATTTTCGCCTCCCGGCTGACAGCGAGATGCAGACTACACTTTCGAACTGCGGCCGACATCCTGTCACCCGCGAACGGCGTTAACAGTGCGTTTCGTTGCTGGCCGGCGCGGACCGATGGCCGCTGATGCGATCGGGCCGGATCGACCGGCCCCGATCCGCATAGAGGGGAGGCTCGCTCCCTCCCCTCCCCTTCCCGAACCGCAAGACATCGGCTTGGATGCCCAGGCCGACGCTACTCTGTTGGTCATATATCCGATATGGTATCACGCGCGGTGGCGCTTTGGCCAGCTTCGAGCCCACAAAAGTACCGAGAAACCGGCATTTTAGCCATTGGTGCGGTTTAAAGTTAGGTTTGCCACTTGCTCTGCAGCACGATTGTTGCGCCAAAATGGCTATTCAGGCTATGGTTGTACAAATCACCCGGAATCAGTTTTCCGAGCGATGCAATCTAGCGCTTACGAGGAGAGACCGACCGACCAGAAAAAGAAAAACCGCCCCGAAACGAATCTCGGAAGCGGTTTGCGAATAAATCAATTTAGCCAAGACTTTGTCGCAAACCTCCCTTCCTCTGTCAACCTGAAAAACGCCGTTTCGGTGAACGGGATTGCTTTGCCTGGTCTCCACCAAAAAGGAGACGAGAATGGGAGAAGCTGTGCCACTGAAGCGGCCGATCGGTCGCAGAGTGACGCCACAACGCACCGAATACCGGCGACTGTCAAAGTCAGCCGAGATGGGATCGGTGACACGCGGGCAGCTTGCCGTGCTCGCGCACAACCTGCCCTGCACGGGCTTGATTAACGCGAGCGAAAGCCATCTTCTGGTCACGTTGGTCAACACGGCGTCGCCTGAGGCCTTTGACAAAGACGGGCGGCCGATCATCTTCAAGTCCAACCAGCAGCTCGCCTTCGAGATCAATCGCTCGGTCGGACGGGTCAGTCGCATGCTGTCGAACCTCTTCGACGCCGGGCTCGTCACCATGCAGGACAGCGGCAATTACAAGCGCTATCCGCACCGCAATGCCGACGGTCTGATTGTCGACGGTTGCGGCATCGATATGCGCATTCTGATTGTTCGTTACCGCGAGCTCGATGGGCTGGTACGGCAGGCGAAAGCCGAGAAAGCTTCCGCAAGCGCTGCACTGCGCCGCTATCGCGGGGCGCTGCGCAATCTCCGGTACGCTTTAGCAACCGCCACCAGCCTTTCAGAGCGCGCTCGGTCACAGTTCGAGGCGCGACTTGAACGGATCGTTGCGGTTGTCGGTATTGCCGCAAAGGCGTCGAGCGCAGTTTTGCGCCGCGCTACGGCGTTGTTCGAGTGGCTCATCGAACGAGCCCTGCAGCTCTGCCGTCGTTCGGAATCCGCGTTGGTGACAGAAAATTCGGCATGCGCAAATGCCGAAAACGACATGCACAGACAGATTACAAGCCCTGATCCTATTGTGAACAGTAACGAAAACCGGCGTTCGGCTCACGCCGAACAACTCAGTTTGCTAGAGGCTGGCTCTGCCAGCCAATGGGCTTATGAAGCAAGCCTGTGGGGCGGCTCGCGCCAAGTCAACCAACCGAAGCACCCACCACAGGAACTTGTGGCCTTGCAGGACTTGGTGCGGGCGATACCGGCGCTAGGCACCTACGGCTTTGCCCTGCCCCGTACGTGGGCCGAACTGGCGCGAATCGTGCCCCAAATGTGCCGAATTGCTGGAATTTCCGACGATGCGCGCCACCGCGCCATCGGCCAGATGGGCGAGCAGCAAGCCGCTGTCGCCATCGCGGTTACGTTGCAGAAATATGATCAGCAAGAGGTCAGCTCGCCCGGTGGATATTTGCGCGCAATGACAGATCGCGCGGCCGCCGGCGAGCTGTACCTAGCCCGTTCCGTTTTCGGGCTCGCGGCCCGCCACTCCATGGAGGTACTGAATTGAGATTTCGAACTGCTCTCGCGGCAGCTGCCGCAATCTTAACCGTGAGCGGGGCAATGGCCGATCCATCTGCATTGTCAGGCACAGCGCGCGTTAGCCAGTGCGAGCGTCCCAGCCATTGAACGCAGCAAACGGTTGATAATAAGGCCCGAGGCCCTGATGTCGCAGCTCCCGGCGATCACAGGCTTGGGACTTGCAAAAACTGCAATTTACGGCCAGCCTGAGAAGATGATGGCCCGGCTGTCGCCAAACCATTTTCTTGTCATGCTGCTCGCGGTCCTCCTGACCGCGGGGTTCAGCCTGTCAGTCGCCCAGGCCAATGTCATGTCGGCAAAGATGACAATGAAGGCCGATGACGGCATGGCCATGTCTTCCGATACTGGCATGGCCAAGATGGCCGACAGTACCATGACCGGCGATTGCAAGGCTTGCCTCAAGGACACCGGCGACAAAAGCAACCCGATGCACTGTCCGCCAAACTGCATCGCGCCCGTGCTGGCCGTGCTGCCGCAAGGCCTCGTCGTGACAGTGCTTCCGCAACTACAGCAAGCGTCGGCGCTGCCCGCCCCGTCCCTGCGCGGGCGAAGTTCCTTGCCCGATCCATACCCTCCCAGACCCAACGCCTGACGCCGTTTCAGTCGTAACACGACTGATTGTCGGCGACTGATCGCCTGCGCCGCGCACTGTCGCGCTGCAGGCGCATGGCAGTCCAGTTCGATGTCGAACCGCTCGCCATCGATCGCGATCGCAAAGGGATTAAAGGGTGAATCACGATTTCCATAACACCATGTCGCGCCGGGGATTTCTCGTCGCGGCTGTGGGCGCCGCCATGTCCGCTTCGCTGCGTCCCGCGCGCGCCTCCTCCGTGGACGACCGCCAGATCAGGGTTGCGCCGGGCCAGGCGCTGTTCAACGGCGCCGACGGCCCGTCTACCGCCGTCTGGACCTACAACGGCACCGTCCCCGGTCCGGCGCTGCGCCTGCGGCAGGGACAGCCGGTCGAGATCACCGTCGAGAACGGGCTGGAAGAGGACACCACGGTTCACTGGCACGGCATCCGCTTGCAAAACGCCATGGACGGCGTACCGGGCCTCACCCAGAAGCCGATCAGGCCGGGCGAGACCTTCACCTACGAATTCACGCCGCCCGACGCCGGCACCTTCTGGTACCATCCGCATGCCGACAGCCTCGTGCAGATCGGCCGCGGACTTGCCGGCGCGCTCATCGTCGAGGAGGCCGAGCCCGTCGCCGTCGACCGCGACCTTCTCTGGCTGCTGCAGGACTGGCGGCTCACTGCTGACGGGCAGATCGCCGCCGGCTTCGGCAATGCGATGGATGCGGCGATGTCCGGTCGTGTCGGCAATGCCGTCACCATCAACGGCATGGCGGCCGACCAGAGCGTGAAGGCTGGCGAGCGCATCAGGCTGCGACTCGCCAATGCCTCGCTGGCCCGCATGATGGCGCTGCGCTTCGAAGGCCACCGGCCGGTCATCGTCGCTGTCGACGGCCAGCCCTGCGACCCGCACGTGCCGGCGGGCGGCCGTCTGGCGCTGGCGCCGGCCATGCGCATCGATATCGTGCTCGACATGCAGGGCGACCCCGGCAGCCGGCATGCCGTGATCGACGATTTCTATGACGGCCTTGCCTATACGCTGACCAATCTTGCCTATGACAAGGCGGCGCCGCTCAGGGCTCATCCGCTCGCAGCACCCCTTGCCCTGCCGCGCAATCCGCTGCCGACGCCCGACCTCGCGAACGCCGTGCGCCGGGAGATCGTGCTGCAGGGCGGCATGATGGGCGGCGGCAAGCTGAAGGGCGTCGGCGGCATGATGGGCATGGGGATGCCCGGTATGAATGGCGGCGCTGCTTGGGCAATCAACGGCATGTCGATGACCGGCGACGGCCATGCCGGCATGGCCCCGCAATTCACGCTGAAACGGGGCGCGACCTGCCATCTCACCATGCGCAACGATACCGCCTGGTGGCACCCCATGCACGTCCATGGCTTCAGCCTGTCGGTGCTTTCCCGCAACGGCTCGCCGGCGCCGCACCGGCAATGGCAGGACACGGTGCTTTTGGCGCCGAAGGACGTGATCGAATGCGCCTTCGTCGCCGACAATCCCGGCGACTGGATGCTGCACTGCCACGTCGCCGACCACCAGATGGCCGGCCTGATGACCGTGTTCCGGGTGACCTGATTTTCAATCCAACCCATCAACCAAGGAGAACTGCAACATGAAACTGACCTACGCGCTGACCGCCCTTGGCCTCGCAATCGCAACGCCGCTGCCGGCGCTCGCCGCGACGATCAATGCGGTGATGTACAAGAACCCGCAATGCAGCTGCTGCGAGGCCTATGCCGCCTATCTCGAGCAGAACGGCTTCACGGTCGACATCAAGCCGGTCAACAACCTCTCCCAGATCAGCAGCGACGCCGGCGTGCCGGCCGACCTCGAAGGCTGCCACACGATGATGGTCGACGGCTATGTCGTCGACGGCCTGGTACCTGTCGACGTCGTCAAGAAGCTTCTCACCGAAAGGCCGGCCATCGCCGGCATCACGCTCGCCGGCATGCCGGCCGGCGCGCCCGGCATGGGTGGCGAGAAGGACGGGACCTGGACGATCTACGCCTTCACCAAGGACGGCAAGGCGCCGACCGTCTATGCGACGGAATGAGCACCCATGACCGTACGCAAACTGGCCATGGCCCTTTCGGCGATGCTGCTTGCGGTCCCGCTGCCCGCAGCGGCGGTGGAGGCGCCGCAGAACTTCGCCGTTCTCGATACGCCCGCCGCCGTGCCGGAGATCAGTTTCGCCGACGCCGCCGGCCAGCCGAGGACGCTTGCCGACTATGCCGGCAAGGTGGTGCTGCTCAACATCTGGGCGACATGGTGCGCGCCCTGCCGCAAGGAAATGCCGACGCTCGACAGGCTGCAGGCCAAGCTCGGCGGGCTGGACTTCGAGGTCGTCGCGCTGTCGATGGACCGCAAAGGCCCCGATGCCGTGAAGAAATTCTTCGCCGAGACCGGCGTCACGCATCTTGCGCTGAACATCGACACCTCGGCCAAGGCGATGTTCACGCTTGGTGCCGCCGGCCTGCCGATGACGCTGCTGATCGACCGGCAAGGCAAGGAAATCGGCCGGCTGATCGGGCCGGCCGAATGGGATGCGCCCGATATGGTCGACTTCATCCGTGGCCGCATCGCCGTCAAATGAGAAAGGAAACGACATGACCACCACTGAACTGACCCGAGCCAGCGAGACTTCGTCTCGCCGCGACTTCCTGCCGGCCGCTCGATCCTATCTCGGTGGGCGGCGTGGCCTGATCGCCGCCGGTGCGGCCGTAGCCGTCGCCGGCCTTGCCCTCAACTGGTCGTGGTTGGTCGCCGCCGGCGTTGCGCCGGTGCTGCTCAGCCTGCTGCCCTGTGTCGCCATGTGCGCGCTTGGCATGTGTATGAACCGGATGATGGGCGGATCGTGCTCGACCGAGAACGTTACCGAACAGCAAGGTGCCGACTGTTCGAAAACACTGTCCGCCGACATGAAAGGCAATGGCTGATGTCTGTCCTCGCGCAAAACGGGCCGACAGTCCGGCGCGTTTCATCGACCTGGAGCGAGTGGACGCGCCTGCTTGGCAGCCTGATCGCTATCGCGGCGCTGGTGGCGGGCTTTGCTCAAGGCGCGCGGGCGCATTCGCTCGATGAAATGGACGCCATGCTGCAGAGCGACGAGAAATATTTCCAATCTATCGACAAGCCAACGCCCGATTTCACGCTGCGGACCGCCGACGGTCGCATTGTGCGGCCGGCCGACCTCACCGGCAAGGTTGTCGTCCTTCACTTCATCTACACATCGTGCCCGGATGTCTGCCCGCTGCATGCCGAGAAGATCGCCGAAATCCAGAAGATGGTGAATGGCACGCCGATGAAGGATCAGGTCGCTTTCGTGACCATCACCACCGATCCGACAAGGGATAAGCCCGAGGTGCTGCGCAGTTACGGGCCGGCTCATGGGCTCGATCCGGTCAACTGGCTGTTTCTGACCACGACCCCCGACCAGGCGGAAGATACGACCCGCAAGCTGGCGGAAGCCTTCGGCCACAAATTCAACCTGACCGATGACGGCTACCAGATGCACGGCATCGTTACCCATGTCATCGACAAGGAGGGCCGCTGGCGGGCGAATTTCTACGGCCTGAACTTCGCGCCCATCAATCTCGTCACCTTCGTCAATGCGCTGACCAACAATGTCGAACGGCCGCACCATGAGCAGGACGAAGGCTGGCTGGCAAAATTGAAGGGCCTTTTTTAAACCCATTTTTCACGGCCGGCACCCCGCCTGACCCAAGGGATAGCAAGGGGAGACGAATATGAGCACAACAAAACAGGTAAACCGATATCGCAGCATCCTTGGCGCCCTCCTGCTTGTCGGATTGACGGGATGGCTCCTGCTCAATCCAGGCTTTCAGGGCGCGCAAAGATCGGCAATGGCGGCCGGTGAAATGTCCCAGGACCAGTTCGACCAGAGGATACACGACTATATCCTGGCGCATCCGGAGGTTCTGGTGCAGGCGCTGCAAAGTCTGGACCGACGTCAGCGCGAGGCCGAGGCCGCCGCCGCCAAGGCCGCTCTGACGGCGCGCGCGGACGACATCTTCCGCGACAAGCAGAGCCCCGTCAGCGGCAACACGCAAGGCAACGTCACCATGGTCGAGTTCTTCGACTACAACTGCCCCTACTGCCGCCAGATGGCGCCGATCATGGAGCAGGCCGAGGCCGACGACCCGCAACTCAGGATCGTCTACAAGGAATTCCCCATCCTCGGTCCGGATTCGCTGTTTGCGGCCAAGGCGGCACTGGCGGCGCAACTTGAAGGCAAGTATCTGGAATTCCACAAGGCGCTCTATGGGGCGAGGACAAGAGTGACAGAGGCGGTCGTACTCAAGATCGCAGCGGGGGCCGGCCTCGATGTCACTCGCATGAAGTCCGACATGCAGCTACCGGATATCCAGTCCTCGATCGAGCGGAACGCCGAACTGGCCCAGTCGTTGAGGATCACTGGAACGCCAGGCTTCGTCGTTGGCGACCAGATTTTTCCGGGCGCGACCGATCTTGCAACGATGAAGAAACTGATCGAGCAGGCGAGGAGTGGCAAATGACTCGAACACCCAATCGACGGAAAGTCGTTCTCGGCGTCTTTGGCGCCGCCGCGGTTGCAGGCTCCCTCAAGCGACCGAATATGGCATTCGCCGCCGAAGACCCCGGACTGGCCAGGCGTTTTAGGTATCTCAGCCAGAACGGCAACAGCACCTGCTCAGCCAAGTTCACGGAGTCGATCGCGACCACGCCCCAGATGTCGCGGGTCACGGGCTCATGTTGCAGCCCGATGGAAATGAAACGCTATGCCGAGCAAGTGAATGGCCTGGCCAAATACCGCGCCATCCAGATGATCCCGAGCGATCCCTACGACATCCCGGCGGGCGTCGCTCAGAAGATGCTGCCTTACTACGATGTGCAACTCACCAGCATCGCGCAGAAAGCCTAAGACTACGCGATGGCCAACTCCAACGGGAAGGGTCCATGCTGCTGTCAGTGCTGGCGCTGGAAGGTGTATGGCGGACTGGCGAAATACCTGATCCGCGAGCACGGCTTCACCGGCGAGCAGATCGTGGATGTGTGGAACCTGTCCGACGGCTGCGGCGGTAGCGAATGACTTAGGCCGATAGGCGGTCGGAACGATGGCACAAACCGTCCAGCTTGCCTTGTCGCGCTATTGGTGCTGTCACGTTGTTTGACTGTAGGCGCGCGGGGAGCGCAGTGCCTGGTTTTCAGGCAAGCGGACGGCTCACGGCTTTCCATTCGGCGAGGGCTTGGAGACGATGCTTTCGGATCTGGGAAGCGGAGCGGTTAGTATGGGAGGGAACGAAGAGGTTGCGGACGGCGGAGAAGAGGGACACGAAGTGCTGCAATGAGCCAATCGACCGGAAGCCCTGCCGTACTGGATGCTACCGCGCCATTGAAGGAGCACTGCAGCTTTTGCTGAACGCTGACCTTGGGGTCGGATCATGCCCTAGGCACGTGCCGTCACGATCCAGCTCGCCGAATCCAGGCGCACGACACCGTCTACGTCGACATGCGGCTGCAACGCCTCGCGTACATCATCGATTACAAGCGTCCGCTTCTCGGGGTGTTCGCGCAAGGCACGACCGAGGAGGCCCAACTTAAGGCTCACGGCCAAAGTCTGTTCCAGGTCCCCGCTACCGATTTTTCGATCATACTGAGCCAGCTCGATGTCGCGGAAGCCGGCGCTGGACAGGATGTGGCGCAGGCGAGCCGGGTCGGCGAAGGCGAAAGGGCCAGGCGCACCGGGCGTAGACGGAGGCTCAGGCGGAAGCTGCACCGCGGCGGCCGTGTACGGCAGGGTCATGAAGACGTTCTCGGCGGGCGTGCGCCAACACACGAACGCCAACCGGCCACCCGACTTCAGCGCCCACCGGACGTTGGCGAAGGCCGTCGGCGGGTCGGCGAAGAACATCACGCCGAAGCGCGAGAAAACTGCTTCGAAGGTCGCCGGCGCGAACGCGTAGGTCTGGACGTCGGCCTCGGCGAACGAAACGTTGGCGGCGCCGAACTCGGCAGCGCGCCGGCGGGCCAAATCAAGCAGCGGCCGCGAGATGTCGAGTCCCATGACCGCGCCGCTGCGACCCACGGCTTGCCCCAACGCCAAGCTCGTCTGGCCGGAGCCGCAGCCCACATCGACTATGCGCTCACCCGCCACGGGAGCGAGAGCCTCCATCGCCCTCAGACCATGAGGCTCCAACTGGGCGTCGATCTGCTCCTGCAAGGCTGCCCAGGTCTCGCCGGCTTCGGCGTTCCAATAGGCGATCTGGTCGGCATTGTCGGTTTCAGGCATGGCCCGGTCCTCAGATGCTCGCACGCGGCGATCGACCCCAATGACCGCCTGACACATTTTTGCCGTGCCGATTGCCATCGACAATATCGACACACTCATCGAGCTACCGTGCGCTCATTTCGATCAAGCGACAACGGTCACCTAGAACGGCGGCGTGCGAGATCGCCGCCGCCGGACGGGCGCCGGCAACCGCCCCGCCGGGGTTTGTCGGCGGCCGGGGCCGGGTGGCTTTGTGGGGCCCCTATCAGGCGCGTGACCCTTCGCTTACTGTTACAATGGCCTGCGCCTTGCACTCGCTCTCACCAAATGGCGGGCGCGCGACGCGTTTTGGGACCGAGTGTTCGGCACAGCACGCCTGTAAAGCAAAACTGGGAGGGCCGACTTCCGGGACACGGAAGACCAGACTTCGGTCGATTGGTGCCATGTTTGGAGGCCTCCTCGGCGCTTCTTTATAACACCAGCACCTTGTCGGCGGCGAGCGTCGCAGCCGCAAGTTCCGTCATGCTGCTACGTCTCCGCCTCACGGATCTCGCCGGTGTCTCGATCAACGATCGGGATCTTCTTGCCGGAATAGTCGACGAAGACCTTGTCGCCGGCGGCGTGTTCCTGGCGCATCGTCGGCGAAAGCCGCTGTTCGAAGCTGCGAAAGAGCTCGCAGAACCGGCTGTAGCCATATCCGTCGGGATGACTTCCTCGATACTCCTCCCACAAGATGAGGAGCGTGACGCCCGGCTTCTTGAGCTCGACGGCAAGCACGGCCCAGTTCGGCTCTGCGCGCCGCCGCGTGCCCTGTTTGACGCCATTGCGAGCGAAGAGTTTGTTCTCAAGCGCGTCATCGGTCAGCTCGCCTGGCAGGGGCCAGCTCAACCCGATTGCCGCTGCGCGCCGCAGATTATCCTGCACCGTACTGCGTGCTATTCCCAGCACGACCGCAATCTCGCGGGAGCTGGTCCCGCATCCGGCAAGCCGAAGCATTTGTCTCAACTGTCTCATGGGCAGCCTTCTCTTTGCCGGCATCAAAATGTCCTCGTTCATCGCGAGGTAATTGATGCCAAAGTTGCTGACCCAGGAGGTAATCTTCAGTGCCGAAAACCGGCCGGTCTTTGGTTGGAATGGTGCCGGCTTCATACCGGAATGGTGGCCGGTGTTTGATCGGAATGGCGGCCGGCTTCACGTCGGAATCCGCAGGCAGGACCCGACCCAGCGAGTGGTCGAGCGGGATAACTCTTCACAGCGACCGATTTGGTGAGTCGGGTGCTGGTCATGTCCCGCCCACACTTCGTCCGGGCTCAAGCGCGCAAGCGAGACCTGCCTCAGGACAAAATCAGTCGGACCGCTGTGCCCGCAATGATGCCCAGGCGCTTGTGAGGGTGGATGCCCGTCGGTGTTGCAACCCGGGCCTTCGGTTACGTTCGATCCAGGTTGCTCTTGCCCACCCAGCGATTTCGCAAACTTGGACGCCCGATCGATCTGGAACGCAGCCTCCCGAAGGTGCGTTCACGCGGGAAAACCGGCCTTTCTGAAGCCTGACGTGAAAAGCTCGAGGGCGACTTGGTCGGCGAACGGGAGACCTGAAATCAGCCGAACAGTTAGGTCGTGTTTCCTCGTCAGTGCTTCCTCGACTTCAGCGCGCGCCTTCTGCGTCTCGCCCAAATGTGCGTACGCCGCTGCGAGGAAGGCATGAATGAAGAATTGGTCGCCGGCCTTCTGATACGAACCGACGGCTTCCGAGTACCTTCCAAGCAGGAAGAGGGAGCTGCCCTTCACCTCCCAGAACCATGTCGGAGGTAACGGGTCGCGCAGGAGCGCAGTTTCGAGCACGTTCAGCGCCGTCTCGGCCCGTCCGCCGTAGTTGAGCCAGCTTGCGTAGTCCCCCGCTATGTTCACGTCTAGCGGGTTCAACGAGCGCGCTCGCTCGAAATGCGCTCCCGCATCGCTGTGCTGGCGCATGTGCGTAAGCACCAGCCCCATGCTCTGGTGACAGACGCCATCGCTCCTGTCGAGAGAGAGCGCCGTTCTTGCCGAGTCCCAGGCCTTCTGTAACGTCCGCGGATCGTTGTCGTACCAAAATCTGCCGACGAGGGCCTGCGCCAGGAAGGCGTGGCTTTGAGCGAACGTCGAATCGAGTTCGACACACCGGACGAATAGGGGCTCGGACTTGTCCAGTTCATACCGGTAGAAGTGCGCGCGCCCCTGCAGGAAGTAGTCGTATGCATCCCAATCGGCCGGAGGCTTGCGTCTGGTCCGGCTCGCCGAATCGGCCTCCGCTTGGCCTTCGACCATCGAGGCGATAAGAGAACCTCGTCTTGCAATGCGAAGATGTCGTCGAGGGCCCGGTCGTACCGTTGGGCCCACAGGTGGGTGCCGGTGGCGGCGTCAATCAACTGTGTGGTGATCCGAATGCGATCACCGATCTTTCGTATGCTGCCTTCGACGAGGTAGCGAACTCCGAGTTTGCGATGGACTTCGGCAATGTCCAATGCCGGATGGCGAAACTGAAAAGATGAATTGCGCGCGATGACGAGGAGGGAGCGGAACCTGGCCAGCTCCGTAATTATGTCCTCGGTTATGCCGTCGCTGAGATACTGCTGGTCCTGATCGCCGCTCAGGTTGGCAAAAGGCAGCACCGCAATCGACGGCTTGCCGGACGGTGGTATCGGTCTGCGGGATGCGCTCGCCACTGGCTGGACAGTTCCGGTGAAGCGGTAGCCGACGCGAGGCACCGTGGCGATCCACTCGCCGCCGTTGTCAGCCGGATCGAGTGCCTTTCTTAGTGTCGCGATTTGGACGGTAAGGTTGCCTTCCTCAACGGCGGTGCCCGGCCAGGCAGCGTCCATCAGCTCGGCCTTGGTCAGGATCTCGCCGGGCCGTGCCGTAAGCGCAGCAAGCAGCGTAAGCCCACGATGCCCAACAGCGATCGGGATCTGCTCTTTAAGGAGCGTCCCGATGTCGGGATCGAGTACGAACGGACCAAAAGCGATGCGAGTTCCCTGCATGTGGGCATACTAGACGTTTCGGAAGTTTTCGGAACAGTTTCGGCACCGCTTAAATCCCCGGGCCGAACCCTCCGGCAAAAGTTGCGTCATCGATTTGAGCGGCACCAGCCAAAGGAAGGGGGGTCAAAATTGGACGCCGATCGGGGGTCAGTTTTGGGAGCCGTTTGACAGTCAGTTGCCGGATCATCGACCGCGATCAGTATCGCCGCCTGGTGGGGCACTGCTTCTACAAGGAAACCGATGTCGGGCTGGCGATGGTCCGCGCCCGGCTTGCCGAGTCGATGCTTCGATATCTGCCGTCGTCCCATCCGATCAACCTAGTCGAGTATGGCGAGGCCGAGAACAGCGCCCGAGACCGAAGGCTTGGGCTCTGGTCGGCCGAGATCGAAAGTCCGCATCTCTACCGGCGCGCTAAAAAGCCTCCAGCGCATTGACCTGTCATATATCCAAATCGGCGCTATGAATTGGCAGAAGCGGTGAAGCAATGTGCTTCTCAATTGTTGCCCTAAGCCCGTTGTAACGGCGCAAATTGTGAATAGAATAGGGTCACTTATTGCCGCTTCAGGCCGTCACCGATCCGAAGGCAGATAGCCAATGATGTTCATCCCTCACCCTCCATGGCGGTTGCTTTTGACGCTCGTTCGCACGTCGACGCGGTTTGCGCAAATCCGGACTCCGCAAAAATGTCCCCGCCTGCGGCTTCCTCGCGCAGCAAATTTTTCCGGCCTCCGGCTTCCTCCGCTCCCGCTTCGGCCTCCGGTGCGCACCGCTTTCCGCCGTGCCGGTGAACGATCATTGCAACCACCAAAGAGGAGTGACTGACATGACCACCACCAACTTCATCCAGTTCGACACCGACGATCTGGACGCCGCCAAGGGCAACGGCCTTATCTCCACCATCGATCGCGACCTGGACATCCACGTTGTCCCGTTCAACTCGAGCAACGAGAAAGCCCCGTCTCACCGCGTCTATGCCAAGTCCCCGCGCGGCTATGACATCGAGGTCGGCGGCATCTGGAAGAAGACCAGCGAGGCGAATAAGCCCTACTACACGCTTTCGATCAAGCGCCTCGGTTTCAACGCCAATCTCGGCCGCTTCCCCGGCCAGGACGATCCCACCTTGCAGGCGATAATCGAATGGGGACCCCGCGATTGATTGTCGCGAAGCGCCCGGCCTCGAGCCGGGCGCATCCCTTCACAAGCCGACAGATGCCGCAAACCGCTCGATTTTCGGCGGTTTTTCTGCTAGAGTTTTTTGCCATTGGAGATCTGTCGATGAACATTCATTCGACCCGTCCCGACCGCTCGCCGGAGGCCGTTGCCCGGCGTCGCAAGGCGACGGATCAGGCTCGCGCGGCCAATATCCGGCAGGGCTACACCCACGATCCGGTGCTGGAGGAAGCGACGGCGGCCTATGTCGCCGGCGACATCACCCGCGAAGAGTATCGCCTGCGCGTCGTGCGTCCGGCGAAACGGGCGTAATCGAGACTCCCAGCCTCTAGAGGCGAAGGCCGCCTGCCCTACGCAGGCGGTTTTTTTGTTGACCCCGCCGAATGTCCGACAGCCCTGCCCAAGGTTCTTATTTCTATCCGAACACGTCGGACGATCCCGATCGTACCGATGTGCTGCGTAATAAGTTCGGCATCGAGACTCATTCCGAACTCCGCATCGAAGAATACCGCGCCACGGCTTTCTGCATGGCGGAAATTGCCGAAGGCGACGGCCCGCAAGGGCAATTCGACAAGGCGCATCTTAAGGCTATTCACGGCCATATCTTTCAGGACGTCTACGAATGGGCCGGCCACACACGCGACGAAAGCCCGATCGTCGACGGGCAGCGTGTGGAGCCGATCGGTGGCCTCTCCAAAGGCGGCACCGCATTCCTGCACGGCTCCCGCATCGAGATGGGGCTCGACGAGGCGTTGAAGCCTATCCGTGATCCCGATGTCTTGCGCGGCTCGACGCCAGAGCAGTTCGCCGAGCGTGCGGGCCAGGTCATGGCCGAGCTCAATTATGTACATCCCTTTCGCGAGGGCAACGGACGCACCCAGGAGGTGTTCATCGTCGAGCTTGGCCGTCACTACGGCCATGAGGTTGATTTCACCGTCATCACCAAGCCGCGCATGATCGAGGCGTCGATCGAAACCACGAACGACCCGTCAAGCGCTGCCATGAAACATGTGCTCGAGGACGCGGTAGACCCGAATCGCCGCGAAGCCCTTCGCGCCGCGTTGTCCGACCTCGAGGTGCGCGGCGAGGTACCGTTTGAACACAACGTTCGCACAGCCCGCCCAGGCGAAGAAGTGACCGACCAGGTGCTCGGGCACGACGGCCGTGTCGCCAGCATCGTCTCGGACGAACGGATCATCGCCGTCGATCGCGCAGACCTCCCGGAGCGACTGCCCGATGATGAAGCGGAAATCACCTTCACCGCCCGATCCGACTTTTCCCGCCTTGGCCGTGAGCCACAGGCCATCGAGGCGCCCATGCAGGCCGAAAGCGCCGAAGCGACCCGGCAAGACACGCCGCCTGCCGAGCTGAAGGCCATCGAGACGGATATCGCGGCGCAGCGAGCGCGTGAGCGCGATAGCGATGACCATGAACGGTGACAGCGTCCGCAGGCGGCAAGCTGCTCAGCAACCGTGGTTGACCGGCCAGGCGTGATCGATGCGGCCGGCCGCTTCCATCCGTCGGGTGATTTGACGGACAAGCTACGATAGCCCCTCCCCCATGCAACCGCTGGCGCGGTCCTCCTCTCCGTTGCGGCCCTACGGGTGCATGGGCTCGTTTCGGCTATCTCCGGTCTTTGCCGTCAACCAACGGATGGAGACGGTCATGCAGAGCATCAAGGACACCTACCAGCGCATCACGGATACCATTGTCGAGCAGCTTGAAGCCGGCACCAAGCCGTGGATCCGCCCCTGGCGCGGCAATACCCGCCGAAGCTCGATCATCCCGCGCCGCGCGACCGGCGATGCCTACCGCGGCATCAACGTCATCATGCTGTGGGTCGCCGGCCAGACGTTCGGCTATGAGGAAAACACCTGGATGACCTACCGGCAGGCCCAGGACTTCGGCGGTCAGGTCCGCAAGGGCGAAAAGGGCACCCTTGTCGTCAAGTACGGCACGTTCACGCCGAAGGATCACGACGACGACGAAGACCGCGCGATTCCATATCTGAAGGGCTACACCGTCTTCAATATTGAGCAGATCGAGAACTTGCCGGATCGGTTCTTCAGCCCGGTCGAGGAGCTGCCGGGCAATCCGGTTCCGCACATCGAGACCGTCGAAAGCTTCGTCCAGAACACCGGCGCAAGCGTCAGCTACGGCGGCACCAAAGCTTGCTACCGACCCAGCATCGACGACATCCTCATGCCTGACCGCACGCGTTTCGATAGCGAGGTGCACCTTTACTCAACTTTGCTACACGAGGTTTCGCATTGGTCCGGCGCAAAGCATCGCCTGGACCGCGATCTGGCGGGCAGGTTCGGCAGTGAAGGCTATGCCGTCGAGGAACTCGTTGCGGAGCTCGCGGCATCGTTTCTGTGTGCCGACCTGGGCGTGGCGCATGATCCGCGCGACAACACAGCTGCCTATCTGGCGAACTGGCTGGCCGTCCTAAAGAACGACAAACGCGCCATCGTCACGGCTACGGCCAAGGCGCAGTCAGCCGCCGATTACCTCCACGGGCTCCAAGCATCGAAGGAACGCGAGGCCGCTTAGCGGCCTCCTTCCTCATCTGTCCGGCGAGCACAGGCCGATTGTGAGTTTGTTACCGCCACACTCGTTCGATGGAGCTGAAAGACTGGGGGCGCACGATCGAAAGCGACGTGCATGCCATCTATCTCGCTGCTCGCGGTGTCGCCTTGCGAATGGCAACTCCGCGAAGGCCTGCGGGATCTCGCTCATTATGACATCCGAGCCGCGACGCGGCTCGGATGTCAGGAACTCGATCACCCGGTCGCCTCGTCAACATCGCCTGACCGTAGGTACCCTATGCGCATGCTGCCGTATGGGCCATGGTCACGTTCGTCAGCTCATCGCTCAAAGGTCGCAAAAGAAGGTCAGCGAGCGTCGTTGCGGAACAAGCCTCCAGTTGTGGCTTCACCTCGGCCTTGAGGCGGCCCTCTTGGTTGTTGCGGCTATTCCGATGTCGGCCTCGCTCTCAGCCGGTCCGTTCTTTGAGTCGAAAAGAGTTGAGTCAGTTTGGCGCTCAGCAACTTGCCCGAACAGACACGAAGCCAACCGGCCGCGTGCCCTCGGATCCGGGTGCCCTGCCCTCCCCCGTTCTCGCATCCAAGCCTCCGAGCGCCTGATTTACTGCCGTAAAGTGCGATGCCTAAACCAAAGAAAACATGCCGTTAGCTTGGATAGCAGGACAATACCGCGCTTGAAAAAACTGAGCAGCTGCCTTCGTGATGGCAAGAGCAGCTGCCAGCAAGAAAAGCCGGTCAGGGCCGTTAACCTTTTGTTAACCCAAAACTTCTTGCCGGGGCCGGCCGAATCGGAGCTTAATGGCGCTTGTTGAGTGAATTGCTCACAAAAAGCGCCAATTCAGGTTTCGACAGAAATGAATATTGCCATGCGGCTGCCACGCTTCGAGTTCGATGACAAGATCCTCGAGCAAGGCGCAGAGATATCGCGGCGGCTTAACCAGCTCCGCATGGAGAAGTTTCCACCAAACGCAACAAAGACGCTTCGTCCCTTTTCGCTGGCGGAAGTCGCCCACTATCTGGGGGTGTCGCAGAACAATCTTAAGCGCCTCCATCTGGAGGGAAAGGGCCCCCTGCCCGAGCAGATACCTTCCGGACGCCGCTCCTATACCGCCGAACAGATGCTTGAACTGCGCCATTTTCTGGATCGGCATGGCAGGACCGAGGTAAAAAAATACGTCCCGCACCGCAAGCCTGGAGACAAGCTCCAGGTCGTTGCTGTCGTCAACTTCAAGGGCGGCAGCGGCAAGACAACGACAGCAGCCCACCTCGCCCAGCACCTCGCGCTGACCGGGCACCGCGTGCTTGCCATCGATCTCGACCCGCAGGCGTCACTTTCGGCCCTGCATGGCTTCCAGCCGGAACTCGATCGCAATCTCTCTTTGTATGAGGCGATCCGGTACGACGACGAGCGCAAGCCGATATCCGACGTGATCGTGCCTACCAATTTTCCGGGGCTGGATATCATCCCGGCCAACCTCGAGCTGCAGGAGTATGAGTACGACACGCCGCTTGCCATGCAGGATAAATCGTCCAGCGTTGGCCGCCAGTTCTTCACCAGGATTGCAAAGGCCTTGTCCGAGGTCGATGAGCGCTATGATGTCGTAGTGGTCGATTGCCCGCCGCAACTTGGCTATCTCACCTTGACGGCCATGTCGGCGGCGACGTCGGTGCTCATCACCGTCCACCCCCAGATGCTCGACCTGATGTCGATGAGCCAGTTCCTGCTGATGCTCGGCGGCATATTGAAGACCATCAAGGCTGCCGGTGCTGCGATCGAGCTGGACTGGTTCCGCTATCTGATCACGCGCTACGAACCCACGGACATTCCGCAGGCGCAGATGGTAGGCTTCATGCAATCGATGCTTGCCGGCCAGATCCTCGAGAATCCCATGCTCAAGTCGACGGCAATCTCGGATGCAGGACTGACGAAACAGACGCTCTTCGAGGTGGAAAAGTCGTCT
This sequence comes from Mesorhizobium monacense, assembly GCF_056781675.1. NCBI lineage: Bacteria > Pseudomonadati > Pseudomonadota > Alphaproteobacteria > Hyphomicrobiales > Phyllobacteriaceae > Mesorhizobium > Mesorhizobium monacense. Next base: position 112,582 of record NZ_JBXAYW010000001.1, read on the forward strand.
TTTACGCGTTCGACCTACGAACGGGCACTCGAATCGCTGGACGCGGTGAATTCCGAGATTGTCACGCTCATCCATCGCGCATGGGGGCGGTCATGACGGCGCATTTTACGGCAGTAAAGAGTGGAAATTTTGCTCGTGAAATCAGCCGACTAGCTGCGAATCGGAGTGATTGAATGGCGCGCAAGGATGTATTCGGCAGCGTGATGGGCCCCGCGACGTCAGTCGCCGACAGCGGGGATGTCTCGGGCTATGCGGTTCGCGGGGCATCCCGATCGATCATGCAGTCATTCGAGGAGCTCTCCAAGAGTTCGGTCGTCGATCTCGATCCGGCGTTGGTCGACACCTCATTCGTCTCGGACCGCATGGACGATGACGATGAAGCATTTCATGAGCTGCTGGCGGCGATTCGCGAGCGAGGACAGGATTCTCCGATTCTGGTCAGGCCCCACCCGGATAGTTCCGGCCGGTTTCAGACCGTCTTCGGCCACAGGCGCGTCAAGGTCGCACGCCAACTGGGCAGGCCCGTTCGTGCAGTCGTCAAGAAGATCGGCGATGAGGACCATGTCATCGCGCAGGGCCAGGAGAATGCCGCCAGGGCCAACCTGTCCTTCATCGAAAGGACGCTTTTTGCTGATCGCATTCTCAAGCGGGGCCATTCGCCGGACACGGTGAAGTCGGCCCTTGCGCTCGACGATACGACCTTCTCGAAAATGCGCTCCGTGACCAACAACATTCCCGAGCAGGTCATTGTGGCCGTTGGCGCTGCCAAGAGCATAGGCCGGGACCGCTGGTGGCAGCTCGCCAAGCTCATGGAGCATCCCGGGACCGTGGCGCGGGCGGCAGAGTACGTGACAAGTGCCGATTTCGCCGAACCGGGAAGTGAGGCTCGTTTTACTCGTCTGTTCGACTTTTTGAGTGCGCCGGTGAAGCAGCCGCGAGCCGCATCGAAGCCTCAGGAAAAGGCCTGGGTGCCGCAGGACAAGTCGGTCCGAGCCAAGATTACCGACACGGGAAAGGTGTTTACGCTTGCCTTGAAGTCAAAGGATGCATCGCCCTTCGGCGCATTCATCGCCGACAAGCTCGACGAGCTTTTCGAGGCTTTCAGGACATCGGAAACGGCAAAGAAAACAGGAGACTGAAACCGCAAAAGAAAAAGGCCCCCGAACGTCACCGTCGCGGAAGCCCTTCTCACGTCTGTAGCAAGCTGAGAATCGCATTTCCCCGAATCACTGTCAAGAGTCGTTGGCGTCGTTTCGACGAGCAGTTTTCTTTTGCCTGATTGAAAGGCGAGGGAAATGGAGAGTGGTTATGCGACGACGCCCTTCGGGCGGCGGCCGATGACGCTTGCCTTGGTGCAGGCGAACACGGCATCACGAAAGATTCCTGAAGGGGCCGCCGTCGACAAATGGCAGGTCTACCGCAACCTCTGCGAGGGCAAGAGCATCGTCGGCATCGGCGATCGCGCCCTGGCCGTCCTGAATGCGTTGCTGTCATTCTATCCTGACAGTGAGTTGAGTGAGGAAAACGGCCTCATCGTGTTTCCCTCGAACGCACAGCTGTCCCTCAGGGCGCACGGCATGCCCAATTCCACCTTGCGGAGGAACCTGGCGGAACTGGTGGATTGCGGCCTAGTCATCCGTCGGGACAGCCCGAACGGCAAGCGTTATGCACGCAAGGGCAGGGGTGGGGAGATCGAGGAAGCATTTGGCTTCTCGCTGGCGCCGCTGCTGGCCCGTGCTCAAGAGTTCGAGGCTGCGGCCGAGCGTGTTCGCGCCGACAACAGGGCGCTCAGGCTTATGCGCGAGCGGATCACCTTGCACCGCCGTGACATCCACAAGCTGATCGAGGCGGCCGTTGAGGAAGACGTGCCGGGCGACTGGGGAGGCCTGTGGAGGCGTTTCCGCGCCGTTGTCGAGTCTATTCCGCGGCGAGCCCGCATTGCCGACCTTGGACCTATCGTGGCCGATCTGGCCGCGTTGCATGACGACGTGGATAAGCTGCTGGAAATTCATATGGAATCCGCGAATCCTGGCGGCAATGAGTCCCAAAGCGAGCGGCAGCAATCTGATTCAAATACCGACTCTATTTTTGAATTTGAACCTGCTTTGGAAAAAAGCGGGGCGGCGGTCGAGCCACTAACGAGGACCGCAGAGCCCCCGAAAACCTATCCGCTGGGGCTAGTACTGAAGGCCTGCCCCGAAATTGCGGACTATGCCGTTGACGGGATCGGCAACTGGCGCGATCTCATGATAACCGCCGCCCAGGTGCGGGGATATCTGGGTATCTCGCCGTCAGCGTATGAGGATGCCTGCCATGTCATGGGTCAGGAGATCGCGGCGGTGGTGATTGCCTGCATTCTGCAAAGGGCGCAGCATATCAATTCGGCGGGCGGCTATCTGCGCGTGCTGACCGATAAGGCTAGGGCAGGGGAGTTTTCGGTCGGGCCGATGCTGATGGCGGCACTGCGAGCGAACGGCGCGACTGCAAAGATGACAGGATAACCGTTGGCGGATCGGTTCGCGTTGATGCCGGGGCTTGTATGGCGCATCATGTGAGACTATATCTTGCCTCACATGGAATGGAGAGTGAAATGCTAGCGTTCGGAAATGTCGCCGACGTGTTGGGGCTGCCCGTTAAAGAGGTGGCGTCACGGTCGCCTTTCGGGCTGATCTCCCGGATCGAGAATGGACTTCCCATCGGGGCGCTCGAGCGCGTTGCGCATCTTCTGGCGCCTGGCGATGCTCAGTTCAAATACCGGCTGATCCCCAAGGCGACCTATGAGCGGCGCAAGACGGTACATCGTCTCTCGTCGGACGAGGGCACACGATTGGCCCGCGTGGCGCGCGTCTGGGGTCTTGCTGTCGATGTCTGGCAGGACGAAGCGGAAGCGCGCGATTTCTTGTTTCGGCCGCACCCGATGATTGAGGACAAGCGACCGATCGACGTCGTTATCCTGAGCGAGTTCGGCGCCGAAATGGTGGTCGATATTCTCGGCGGTCTGAAGTACGGCAGTGCTGCGTGAGGGCGCAGACTCTCGATCGCACGCTATCGTCCTTTCGCATCGGCGATCCGGCCGGCACCTACCCGATCTTCGACGCGACCGGCTCGACAATCGCGCCAGGCCGATGGAACTCGCCCGGAAGTCCTATCATCTACACCAGCGAGCACTATTCGACGGCCCTGTTGGAAAAGCTGGTGCATGGCAGCGGCCGACTGCCGCCCAACCAACACTACATCGAAATCACAATCCCGAGCGGACTGAGCTACGAGGTCTTTTCCCAGCCCTCACTGCCCGGCTGGGACACGATGCCGGCGACGGTGAGCAAGGGATTTGGCGAAACCTGGTGTTTAGAACGGCGCAGCGTCATCCTGCTGGTGCCGAGTGTCGTGGCGCGTCTCGATAGCAATGTGCTGATCAATCCGGCGCATCCGGAGTTTTCAAGGATCCAGACAAGTCTGCACCAGCCCGTCTACTGGGACCGGCGGCTGTTTGGCGCGTAACGGTGGAGGGCTTTCTGTCGCCTACAACCCGAGGCCTTGGTGAGATTGACGCGGAACCGGTCACGTCGGCGCTGGTATTTGCGCGTCATCTCGGCCGAGGCGTGACCGAGCTGCTTTTGCACACAGCGCTCGTCGAGATCGGCCGACGAGGCAAGGCCGGCGCGCAGGGAATGGTCGGAGAACTTTTGGCTCCGTTCGCCTTGCGACAGGTCGCCGCGCCGGCGGCAAGCGCGGCTGCCTCTGACCCAATTGTCATGGAGCTGACCGCCGCAAGCTGGGATGTATCGGATCGATCTGCGACCTTAGACGATTATCCGCGCCGCCCGGCCGAGCGTGCGTTCGGCATCGTTGTAGTAGTTCGACGCCTGTTGCACCGAGCGATGCTGCGACTGCTGCATGGCTTCGGGCAGCGGAATGCCGCGGCGGGCGGTTTCGGTGAGGTAGCCGGAGCGCAGGCCATGGGCGGAAAACGCCGCCGGGTCGAACCCAGCCTCGGCGATGCGGCGTTTCAGGATCAGATTGACGGCCTGCGGCGTCAGCGCGCGTTTTTCGAGATTGCCCCAACGGTCGATGCCGCGGAAGACGGCGCCCTCGGTGATCCCGGCGCGTTCGAGCCACGATTGCAGCACCGTCACCGGCCGGCCGACGAGCAGCACGAAGGCGTCGCTGTCGGCCTGTGTCGTCTTGGTCCGGCCGAGCCGGATCGACCGGCACGGGAGTTTGTCGCCGTCGGGAGCTTTGGGATCGGCCGGCACCGGGTCTTCTTCGATGACCTGCTCGATCCTGAGCGAAGCCATTTCGCTGCGGCGGCGACCGCCGGAGGCGAAAGCGGTGATGAGAAGGGCGCGGTCGCGCACGTCGACGAGACGGTCGCCGGCGCAGGTGATGAGCAGGGCGGTCAAAATGTCGGCGGTCACGGCCTTCTTGCTCTTGCGGCCGCGCGGACGGGCGCTGGCGCGCACCGCCAGTTTTATGGCGCTCTGCAGGCCCGGGGCTGAAAAATTTCCGCGCAAACCGCGCCATTTGGTCAGCGTCGACCAGCTCGACAGCCGCCGGCGCACGGTGGCGGGCGCGTGCGGTCCGTCGCTGCGCAAAAGCCCTTGCGATTTCAGCGCCGTCGCAACGTCGGCCGGCATGCCGTGCGCTGGATCGGTCTCGCGTTTCGCAAAATCCCACAGGTGGTGCGCGACGAATTTGATCAAGAGCGCCTCCGGCGCCGGCCATGGGAGAGAGAAACCTGTCGCGGCCAGCGACCAGGCCTCGAGATAGCCGAGGTCGGAGGCAAGTGCCCGGAGAGAATTTGCGCCGATGCCTTCCCTCGCCAGGTGGCGCAGGGTTGCGACGTCGTCGTCGGTCAAAAGTTCGGCGAGAAAATCGCGGCGGTCGAAGGGCAGCACGGAATCGAGCGCGTCGAGGGCTTCGGCCCGCTGCGCGACGAGTTCAGCATTTTTGGTGTTGGCAAGCTGCTCTGTCACTGGCTGGTTTCCTTCTGGTCAGCGCCCGATACTTGCGGAAAACCCGGAAAGCCCGTATATTCCGGAACAAAGGAGTCCCGCCGATGACCACCACCGTCACCGCCGCCGCCGTCTCGAAAAATTTTGGCGCCTATCAGGATGCCGCGGTCCGCGACCCGGTCATCATCACCAAGAACGGCCGCCCGCGCACCGTGCTGCTGGCCTACGAGGATTTTGTCCGGCTGTCGAAGCGCGACCGGCGGGTCGAGCTGACAGCGGAACTCAGCGCGGACGAGATCGCCGCGGTCGATGCCTCCGAAATGGAGCCGGGTCTCGACCATCTCAACGACGAGCTCCCCGGGTCAAAACCCTCTGGGTCAAAACCATCCGGGGCAAAAGGCCTGACGGCAAAAAATGCTGCCGGCTGAAATCAAGGTCGGCCACGTCTTCCGCTTTTTTGTCCCCTGACTTCGGCAGCAACCTGAGGCGCGGAAAAAAGGCGACAAGGACCGGCCGTGTCTGGTGCTGGCGCTGGTCGCCATGCAGGAGGACGGCTCGCCGGTCGTCCGCGTCCTGCCGATCACCCATACGCCGCCGTCCGATCCCGCTGATGCCATCGAGATCCCGGCTGCGGTCAAGCTGCGCTTGCGGCTTGACGGCGAGCGGTCGTGGATCGTTTTGACAGAAAGCAACCGGTTCGCCTGGCCGGGGCCCGACATCCGGCCGCTGGAGACGGAGAGCGGCTATTACGGGCCGCTGCCGCCGGCGTTGTTTGCCGCGGTCAAGCGCCGGTTTGTCGCCATCGCGACAGGCCAGGCGCACACGAGCACGTCGCGCACGGCGTGACGCCGGCTGGCGCTGCGGCATGCCGGGCGGCATCAGGGCAGGGGCAGTCTCCATCAAGGCGTCTTCCAGGCGGGTTTCTGCGGCCGTCGCGGCCGTGCTTAAGCCGAGTCTAGCGCCTCTTGGCCGCCAAAGCCATCGCTATCGATAAGAGGTAATTATCGATAGTTATTTTGCTCCCCAAGAAAGTCCCCCACGAGTCAACCTAGCAGCGATATAGCTTGACTATCGCGAATCATCTATCGTGAAAACAATGGCTTACGACATCGGTTCTTTGTCCCTCGACACCCTCATCGCGCCTGTCGCGAAGGCCACCGAGGCTTTGGCGCGCCTCGACGAACGGCTGGCCCGTTCGCCGGTCCGCGACGGATTTCTCGAGCGCCAGCATTTCGCCGACGCGGCCGCCGCCCTCTGGCTCGAGGGCGAGCTCGTCCACCTCGAGGATCTTGTCCTGCACGACGCCCACATGGACGTCCGGACACCGACGCATGAACTCACCCGGGCGCACGCGGTGCTGCGAACCCGCCGGCGCATTTTTGCGGAGAAGCCGGACTGGGCGCTCGGCCGCGACGGTTTTTTGGCGCTGACCGGCCGGGGCGGCGCCATGCCGGCATCGGGACAAAAAAGCCGGGACGGGGAGGGGACCGAAACCAGCTCCGTTGAAGCCGATGTTCGGGATGATGATGAGGACGATCTTCTGGCCGAAGAGTTTGCCGAGATCGATGCTGTCCTGGCGCGCTCATCAAAGATCCTAAACGGCGCCGACGTGCCGGCGAGGACGCCGCGCTCGGATGAGCGGCCGGACCTGATCTACGATCTCGACTGGAATGAAGAAGAACGGCTGGCCGAATGGCAGGCCGGGCTCGCTGACACACGGGACTGGCCGTTGGTGATGCGCGCCGCGATCCTGCTCGAGGCTTGGCAAAACATCGAGGTGCTGCAGCATGCCGCCTGGCTTGGCCCGCTGCTGGTTGCCGCGCTGCTGCGGCGGGAAGGCCTTGCCGCGCACCATCTCGCTTGCATTCATCTCGGCGCGAAAAACATTCCGCGAGAGCGGAGGCGGGCGCGCAATCGGAGCGACCGGCTGCTGGCCTCTCTCGACGCCATCCATGAGACAGCGCTGGCCGGCCTGAAGGAGCACGACCGGCTGACGATGGCGAAAAACCAGATGGAGCGGCGGCTGCGCGAGCGCCGCGCCAGCTCGAAGTTGCCCGACTTGGTCGAATTGGTGCTCTCACGGCCGCTGGTCTCGACGGGCATGATCCAGGACAGGCTAAAAGTAACAAAACAGGGGGCGCTCAACCTGGTCGGCGCACTCGGCCTGCGCGAAATGACGGGCAGGGGGAGGTTTCGGGCGTGGGGGATTGTGTGAGCCTCAGTCGGTCACGATAACGATTCCATCACCTTTACGAAATTATCGAACTTGACGAACTTACGATCTGTAACCATATTGGTGACAGTAGGAGGGTTGTCACCATGGCCGCTCCAAAACGAAGCCATCATGGCGGGACCGGGTCGCATGCGGGAGTCGCCGCCCTGAGTTTTACCACGAAGCTGCCTTCGCAGTCGGACTTCAAGAAGGTGCTGCTTGAACGTTATCAGGAAGCAATCGCACGCAGCCGCAAGATCGGCCATCGCGTATCGTTCCGGGTAGAGGTCGATCTGGCCGCCGGCGCGCAGACGATCACGCCTGTCGAGGAACAGCCGATCGCTTCGGATGTGTTTCCCGTCGAGGATACGGGCAAGCCCGATGCCGAACTTGAAGCGGCTCTTGTCGCGGCGCGCGAGCGTGGCCGAAAGCGTGTCGCCGAAATTGTCGCCGGCCAAGACATGCTGAGTGCGGATTCCTTCGCCAAGCTGCTCGGCACGTCGCGGGTGACGGTCAATGCCAAGCGGCAGAGCGGGCAGGTACTTGGGATCGATGGCGCCAAGCGCGGCTTCCGCTTTCCTGTCTGGCAACTCGACAAGGACGGTCGGCCGTTCGAGGCATTGCCGGCACTCCATACGACGCTGGGCAGTAGTGCCTGGGCGGTCTACCGGTTTCTGGTGTCGCGTCACGGCGCGCTCGATGGGCGAACCGGCCTTCGAGCTCTCCAGCAGGGTGACAATGCCGCGGTGTTGGCAGTGGCGGAAGGCATGGCCAGGGGCGATTTCGACTGAATGCCCGGCGTTCCGCCTCCACCCGATTTCGGGCGCGCAAAGCTCGAAATCGAGACCATACCGCCAGGGCGGACATTCGGTCGGATCTACATTTGAGCGGCGTGCTTTTCGATCTGCCTTCGGGCGTTGCGGCAGCACGCCAGGGTGCCGGAGGCGACCTGCCGCGCACCGAATTTGTCGCCGGTGATTTCTTTGAGAGCGTTCCCACTGGTGACGTCTACGTCATCAAGAAGGTCGTTCACGACTGGGACGACAGGCGTGCAGCGGCGATCCTGCGGAATTGCCGCAAGGCAATGCTGCCGAATGGGAAGGTGCTTGTGGCCGAGACGCTCGTGCCGCAGGGTGACGAACCGAACCAGATCAAGGGTATCGACGTGGTCATGCTCGCCGTCACTGGCGGCCTGGAGAGAACGCAGGCCCAATATGCAAGCTTGTTCGACGCCGCTGGGCTACGCCTTGAACGAGTGATTCAGACCCGAGGACCTATTTCCATCCTCGAGGCGTCTGCGGCCTAGCCGGTGGGAAATGCGCAGTGACGAGGCTCACAGGCCAGGAAAGGCGGCCCGGGTGATTTTCCTTCGGGGAGACAGGAACCGGGCCTTGCCGGAGTAGTACCGGCAGTCCAAACATGGCCCGACCTTGATCAAAACGTAATCCGAAACGGAAGGCGCCAATCGGGAAATGGCCGCGCTTGACATTGGCCGGAATTTCACCCGAGTAGCTTCGGGGCCGCGTTTTGGAACATCTCGGAAGATGACACTCAATGAATCCCACGATTGCCAGCGCGGCCGTGGCGGAGTCACGAGAGATATGGCGGCCTCGGCCACGTCTCGCCCCGGGATAGATTCTCTTGCCGCGTAGATTTGCCAAGTCTGCCCCCGTAATGGGTCACAGGCGTTCGTCAGGCGACCGTGTCATGGCGCCTTCGTAGGCTCGCGCCAAGGGCAAGACCGATGCCGCGACGAACACCAGCGGGGTGGTCGGCGTGGATCGCATCGCTGTCTTGATACCTGCTTGGTAAATGGGATACCGGCCGGACAATCGGTTGCATTCCGCGAGTCCGGCCGGGTGGCGAAGCCATCCAAGTCGAGGACGCGCAATTTATGTCTGGTAATCATGGTTAGCCAAGAATGGCGTTGCGCGAGCGTCGGCGGATGATCAGGAAGACGTGAATGGGGGAGTAACTTCAGCGATCATTTCCGGCGGAAAATTCAGCTTCCTCGGCGTTCGCTCCAGTCGCCACGAGCCAAACCATCGTTTGGCTCGTGCCTTCTGAAATCCAAGTCGCGGAAGTAAAAGCCACCGAGTGCGATCGATGGTTTCGGTAAGGCCGGGCGGTCCCAATCAAACCGAGGCGATCCACGACAGCAGTGAGGTGATCGTGCTCTGACGCGGATGCCCCGGAATATGAACAAGAAAAAAGCACATCCCCGGAATTGAAAGGTCAATCGCCTTGACGAGCAGACCCGATTCCAACTCCCGTCCAACGACAACGTCGCTCAGGATGGAAATTCCTTGTCCTGCCATTACCGCCTCAATTGCATGCAGTTCCTCACGGAAATTGATTGCACCGCTGGCGCCGATCTCCGGCATTTCGTTATCATGGGTTCGGGCGGCACGTGACCAGCGCTGCCAGGTCGGGGCCTCTTTATTCCACTCAGGCCAAATGCAATGGATCAAGGGATGCTGCATGATATCCGCCGGTCGTGATATCGGGCGCCCCCGTGCGAGCAGAGCGGGACTGCAGACCGGATAAAACTTGTCACAGAACAGTTCATGCACGATTAGTTCTGATGGTGGCGTTTGAGCATAACGGATAGCGGCATCAGCGTCGCCGTTCCAAAGATCGATCACATCATCCGTCCCAATAATTTCGATGGTGGAGTGCGGGTTGGCCCTCGTCCACTGGGGCAATCGGGGAACAAGCCAGCGCGCGGCAAAGGCGTTGGTGGCAGTGAGTTTGAGCGCCCTCTGTCTGGCATCGCCGCAGATCTCGGCGATCACGTCCGAGAATGAATCGAGCCCCTGTCTGACTGTGGAATAGAGCTTCCCGCCAGCGTCGGTAAGTACCAACGGCCGGGGTTGACGACGGAACAGCGACAGTCCGCAATAGGCCTCGAGTTGAAGGATCTGATGGCTGATTGCGGTGGGAGTTACCCCTAGTTCCTTGGCTGCGTCTTTGAAACTCAAACGCCGCGCCGCGGCCTCAAAGGCGCGCAATTCGCTCAAAGGCGGAAGTTTGCGCATGAATCCCATCACAGCTGAGATGAACTCATCAATGGCTGAATTATTCGAGTTTGCCTAGCGGCAAGTATTCAACAAAAATTGCCGTGTCGGCGTTTGTGAGGACAGAACAATGAACTCTGCCACGGCGATTGCAGATTCACAGGCCGCGGCGTGGAAAGATATTGCCGCGGAATTTTCGATGGGCCTCCGCGGGCGACTCCTCTCAGCGGGAGATGACGGTTACGATGCCGCCCGCCGCGTCTGGAATGGCATGATCGACAGGAAGCCCCGGCACATTCTCTGTTGCTCCGGTGCTGCCGACGTTGTGCAGGCCATCAATTTCGCCCGGGACCACGGACTTGACCTATCGGTACGCGGTGGCGGACACAATGTTTCCGGCAATGCGGTAACCGACGGTGGATTGATGATCGACCTCTCGCCCATGAGGGGTATCCGGGTGGAGCCCGCGAAAAAGGTTGCGCGAGTCGAAGGCGGTTGCACCTGGAGAGATTTTGACAAAGAGGCCCAGGCCTTTGGCCTCGCCACGACGGGCGGGGTAATTCCGTCCACCGGGGTCGCCGGCCTCACGCTTGGCGGCGGGCTGGGCTGGCTGATGCGAAAGCATGGCCTGAGCTGCGACAATCTGCTCTCGGCCGACGTGGTGACGGCGGACGGAAGACTGATCCAAGCGCGGGCGGACGAGCATGCCGATCTTTTCTGGGCGTTGCGCGGCGGCGGCGGCAATTTTGGCGTCGTCACCTCTTTCGAATTTCGTCTGCACCCGGTCGGTCACGTACTTGGCGGTATGGTCGCTTATCCGCTTGACGAGGCGCGCGCTGTCCTCACATTCCTGCGCGATTATTGGCTGTCCACTCCCGACAATCTAACGATCATCCCAGCATTCGTCACGACGCCGGACAACGCCAAGATTCTGGCGGTCTGCGTTTGCTTTAGTGGCCCCTTGGCGGATGGCGAAAAACTAGTTCGACCACTTCGCAATTTCGGCACGCCGGTCGCCGACAGCATCGCTGCCATGCCTTATGTGCAGTTGCAAGCGATGCTGGAACCGGGCTTTCCGCCCGGCCTAAGAAACTACTGGAAGTCCAGCTTTCTTACCGGCCTTGGCGATGAAGCCATCGAGATCCTGGTCGCGGGCTATCACAAGGTGCCCTCATCATTTTCGGCCATTGCGATCGAACTACTCGGCGGCTCGCTGAGCCGGGTGGCCGAGGAGGCAACTGCCTTCAGCCATCGCCGCGCGGCTTGCAACCTCCTCATCCTCGGCATGTGGCCGGACAGGGACAGCGATGCCGCTCAGGTCGGTTGGGTGCGGGATCTGTGGCAGGCTATGCAACCCCACGTCTCGGGCGGCGTCTATGTCAACTATCTCGGCCAGAGTGGCGACGAAGGCGCAGATCGGGTCCGGGCAGCTTACGGCGGGAATTTCGAACGGCTGCTCGAAGTCAAACGCAAATATGATGCGGACAATGTGTTCCGCCTGAATCAAAACATCGATCCGGAAAATACGGAGAGTTGAACATGTCCAAAACAATGAGAGTTCTCTTGGCAAGCATGTTTGTCATGTCATTGAGCGGACTGACGAGAGCCGAGCCTCCGCGCGATGAAATCGAAACGGCGCTAGCCAGTTTCGCCGCCGCATTCAACAAAGGCGATGCCGCGGCCGTTGCGATGCATTACACGGAAGACGCCGCCGTACTGCCGCCGGACTCGGCACGCATTGACGGCCGCGTTGGCATCGAGGCATTTTGGAAAGGTGCGATCGACGCTGGCGTTTCCGATCTTGCCCTGAAGGCCGTCGAAGTCGTTCCGGGCGGTGACTATGCTTTCGAGATCGGCGAGGTGTCCTTCTCGATGAAAGGCAGCGACGGCACCAAGGCGACCTCCGCGGGGAAGTACATTGTCGTCTGGAAGAAAAACAGCAATGGGACTTGGCATCTCTATCGCGACATCTGGAACGCCAACCAAGCGAAATAGAATGTTTGAAATTGTGGCAACCCTGGCAATCGGCGCGCGCCGGGGTCCGGCAGCTTCGGCTTGAAGCCGTGGCACTCTTCGTGGTTAGACCTTGCCGCCTTGGCGGTTCTATGGCCAACGGAACTTGTAACTCGGTAACTGGCCCTGCGGCTCGCCAGTCTCGACCACCGTTTTGGTTCGATAGGTGTTGGATCTGGCTTTGGCGCCGATGGCTCTTGGGCGAGACGCGCCTCCCGCAACAGGGCTGTCTCTGCCTCACGTGCGGTGCGCTCCAGACCCATCATCACTTGCGACACCCGTTTCGCGCGCTCGTCCTTGTCCTTGTCAAACCTGGTGTTCACGTCGCCGGGACAGGCTTTCGTCCGAGGCCTAAAGCCTTCGCCAGTTGCGAGCGTGATGCAGCATAGTTAGGGGCGACGATTGGATAATCGGCCGACAAATCCCACTTGGCGCGATAGGCGTTCGGCGTCAGTCCGAAACCAACGCTGAGATGGCGCTTTAGCGATTTGACCTTCTTGCCGTCTTCGAGGCAGATAATGTAGTCGGGCGTCACCGATCTCTTGGGATTAACGGCCGGAACTCGAGGCGCCGCGAGCGGAATTACTGGCTGACTAAGGCCTGATAGGGAACAGTGAACCGATGCGATAAGATCCGGTAGCCCGGCTACTGGCACAGAGTTCTTGCTCACAAACGCGGAGACGATATCGGCCGTCAGCTCAGCGAGTTCGGCAGCGCGCTTGTCGGCGTCTTCGGTCATATGCTTGTCCTTTGTGATGTCGGTTATTCATTCTCTAGTGAGCGGCGACTGAGGTAGCAACCGTATCCTTCATATACTAGTGGTTGAGATCTAACGCTTGGTACCGGAGTCGTAGGCCCGCTCAGGGTGGAAATTGGTCGTTGCCGCCCACCGCCAGAACGAGGCAGTGCGCCATGAGCTGTCATTGTTCGTCGTGCCGCGAACTACCGCTTGCATTCCAACCGCTGCCATAGAAGCAGCAGGGCACGGTTGCCTTTCCGGGATCGTGGTGATCGCTCCGCCTGGATAGCTTGAAGCTCAAGCGGCCATCATCATTCGGGCCTACCAGCGATCGAGGTTTTGGCTTCAGATTGATTGACCTTGCCAAGGGCTCACATTGCGATCAATTTCTCGACGGGAGCGAAGAAAGCCGTACGAGCACGTTCCTACAATAGACCCGGCGCCGACTTGGGATTGAGATAAGCCGAGGGGGGACTGCGGCCGAGCTGCACAATAGGGTGGAGAAAGAGATGCGAGAAGCTTCGCAGCGGCGGGTGGCGTTGCCGTATGAGTTAAGTTCGATGCGTGCGCTATTCTTGGCCATAGTCGCTGCTCTGCTAGCCAGTGTCCCGCAACGCGCGCTGCCGGCGGAGTTGAGCAGCGAAACGCTGAGGCTATTGTTGTGGCAAGCGCCGAGCACCCTCAATCCCCACATGGCACCCGGTGTCAAGGACCAGACCGCCAGCCGTATAGTCTATGAGACGCTGGCGAGCTTTGACAGCAAGGGCAAGCTGGTTCCCTTTCTGGCCGCCGAGATTCCGTCCCTCGAGAATGGCCAAGTCGCTTCTGACGGCAGGTCGGTGACGTGGAAGCTGAAGCGGGATGTCAAATGGTCCGATGGCGTGCCCTTCACGGCGAAGGATGTCCTGTTCACTTACGCGTACATCACCAACGAGGACGTAGGTTCGTCGAGCGCCGGGTCGTACAAATCGGTCGAGAAGGTCGACGCGCTTGACGACCTGACCGTGAAGGTCACCTTCAAGAACGTCAATCCCGCCTGGTCACTCCCATTTGTCGGCGTGCAGGGGATGATCATCCCGGAACACGTATTCGCCGCATACAACAACAAGGATGCCGCCAACGCTCCGGTCAATCTGGCGCCGATAGGAACAGGCCCTTACCGTCTCAAGGAATTCCGCACGGAGGATGTCCTTCTTATCGGTGAAGACGTCGTCAACACGGTCAAGATTATATTCGAGCCAAATCCCGAATATCGTGATCGTGACAGCGTGACGTTTAAGGAGGTCACGCTCCAAGGCGGTGGCGACGCCACAACCGCAGCAAAAGCGGTGAGCGAAGGCATCATCGATTATGCCTGGAACCTTCAGGTGGGCGAGGATGAACTTCAACGGCTTGAAACCAAGGGCGTCGGCAGGGTCGACTTGTACTGGGGGTCCTATGTCGAACGCATCATGCTCAATTTCACTGATCCCCGAAAGGAGACGGGAGACGGCGAGCGCTCGAGCACGCTATTTCCCCACCCGATCCTGACTGACAGGCGCGTTCGGCAGGCGCTGGCCGCCGCGGTCGACCGCCAGAAAGTTGCCGGTCTTTACGGGAGAACCGGCCGCGCCACGGCCAACCTCCTGGTGGCGCCGGCTGCCTTCGTCTCGCAAGATACAAAATGGGAATTCAATCTAGACAAGGCTCGCGCGCTGCTCGACGAGGCCGGCTGGCGCGACAGCGACGGCGACACCGTTCGTGACAAAGATGGTATCCCTCTGACGTTGGTGTTTCAGACGAGTCTAAACTCGATTCGGGAGAAAACCCTGGACCTCATCAAGGCAGACTTCGGCTCGATCGGAGTCCGGGTGGAAAACAAGCTGATCGATTCCAGCATTTTCTTCGGATCGTCCCCGGATAATACGAACACCAGGCGGCATTTCTATTCTGATATCGAGGAATTTGCGTACGGAAATAAAAGTCCCGACCCCGGCAGCTACATGGTCGGCTGGACCTGCGCCGAAGCCGCCCAGAAGCAGAACAACTGGTCGGGATCGAATTGGGCCCGCTACTGCAATGCCGACTACGATGCGCTGTTCCAGGCGTCGGCGACCGAGGTCGACCCGGAGAAACGCCGCGGACTCTTCGTGGCGATGAACGATCTCCTGATCAGCGACGCCGCGGTCGTTCCGCTGGTCGAGTGGGCCTATGTCTCAGGCCTGAGTACCGATATTGTCGGCTACGATCCCACCCCGTGGGATGCCGAAACATGGAATATCGCGAACTGGCATCGCAAGAAGTGAGCCGGGGCACCGCAGGG
Organism: Mesorhizobium monacense; assembly: GCF_056781675.1. Taxonomy (NCBI): domain Bacteria; kingdom Pseudomonadati; phylum Pseudomonadota; class Alphaproteobacteria; order Hyphomicrobiales; family Phyllobacteriaceae; genus Mesorhizobium; species Mesorhizobium monacense. The sequence continues at coordinate 127,820 of NZ_JBXAYW010000001.1, forward strand.
GATAGGGCATGGCGTCCGAGGGGCCGGTTACTGCAAGAAGTCACCAGTTGTATTTGGTCCCGTGGCAGAAGATGACCGACGCTGTCGCGCCGGCTTTACGACGGCTCAATATCGGCGGCAAGCTGACCGTTGGGTTCGGCATTCTGGTTGCGCTGATGTTGCTGGTCGTCGGATTGAACTACCTGGGCAGCATAGAAGCCGTCCTCAACATTAACAGAACCACCAATCTGAGCGCACCGAGCGCGGTCGCATCGGCACGGGCGCAGGCGAATCTGCTGCGCATGCTGGGCGAAGTCAGAGGCTATCTGGCCCTGGGCGATGAATCCTATCGGGACGGCTACCGCTCGGCGAATGACGCGTTCCTGGCCGACATGCATGAACTTGAAGTTCTCTTGCGTGCAAAAGGCGAGTCGGTGGCCGCCAGCGGGCGCAACAGTGCTGAGTTGGGCATGCAGGAAATCGGTGAGCAATTCACTGCATGGCAACCACTGCCCGAGAAGCTCTTCGAACTGCGCGATGACCAGTTGCGCAGAGAGCCGGCGCTCAAGATTCTTGTTACCGATGCCAACCCGCTCATTGCCAATATCGTAGCGTCGGCCAAGGCGGTGATGCTGGCCCAGCAAAACAAGGAGCCAACACCCGCCAACACGGCGCTTCTCGGCGATGTGGCGTCGTTTCAAATCTCCTTTTACGCAATGGTAGCGGGATTGCGAGGTTACGTGACAACCGGAAGGGAGAGTTTCAAATATGAGTATGAAGCCAACCTGACCATCAACGAAACGGCATGGTCCGATATCACCAAGAAGGACACGGTGCTTGCGCCCAACCAGCATGTATTGATCCAAAAGATCGCGAAAAGCCGCGCCGCTTTCCTGGAGCTTCCCGCCCGCATGTTCGATGCGGTGGAGGGCGAGCATGCACGTGAGGACCTTTATCTTTTCCGCACGCAGGCTGTCCCGATCGCCGAACGAATGCTTGCGCTATTGGACAAGGTTGCCACACAGGAGCAGCGGCGCCTGCAGACTGATCTTGGCAGCGGCAGGGACCAGCTCGAAGGAGCACAACGAATAATACTGTCCGTTGGGGCAGCGGCGGTCCTGCTGGGGTTGCTCCTTGGCTTGATATTTCGAGAGAGCATTGCCGGTCCCGTGCAGCGGCTAACGAGTGTGGCTGATCGGGTGCGCAGGGGCGATCTTGCAGCGCGCGCGCAGATCGAATCTGGGGACGAGATCGGAACACTGGCAACGACGTTCAACAGCATGACCGTGCAGCTGGGTGCGAATCTCGGAGATCTGGAGAACCGTCGCAAGGAGCAGGAGAATCTGGCTAGGCGATTTCGCCGTCAAAACGACTATCTCGGTGCCTTGCACGACACGTCGCTCGGCCTTATCGCCAGGCTGGATCTCGCTGAGCTTCTATCGGATCTTACCGCCAGAGCCGCACAATTGCTCGGTACCGAGCATGGCTACGTTTATCTCGTTGACGAGTCCGGTGAGGCTCTCGAACGCAAGGTTGGCGTGGGCGTGTATACGACCCACATCGGGCAGAAGCTGAGTAAAGATGAGGGGGTGGCCGGTGCAGTTTGGCATCGAGGCGAAGCGCTTCTGATCAATGACTATCAAAACTGGTCCGGGCGCGCCGCCGCCGCGGCTCAGCTGGATGTGACTATCAGGGCAATCATGGGCGTGCCGCTCAAGTCTGGCGAGTTGGTCGTCGGCGTGCTTGGAATTGCGTATGACGACGCCTCCGCTCTCGAATTCGGTGAGGAAGAGGTCGAGCTGTTGAAGCGCTTCGGACAACTCGCTTCGATCGCATTGGAGAACGCCCGGCTGCACACGGCAACGGGTACTGCGAAGCAGCAGGCAGAGGAAGCGAGCAAACGCGTGGGTGAGCAAAACCGGATGCTCGAATCCTTGTCGAGCAAGCTGTCGAAATATCTATCTCCGCAGGTTTATGCGTCCATCTTCTCTGGCAGGCAGAATGTCGAGATATCATCGAAGCGAAAGAAGCTCACGGTGTTCTTTTCTGACATCGCTGATTTTACCGCAACGACCGACAAGCTTGAATCAGAAGAATTGACTGAGTTGCTCAATCATTACCTGACGGAAATGACGAAGATCGCGCTGGAGCACGGTGCAACCGTCGACAAGTACATTGGGGACGCGATCCTGGCCTTTTTCGGCGATCCCGAGTCAAAGGGTACCAAGGAAGATGCGCTTGCATGCGTCAGAATGGCGATCGCGATGCAGAGGCGGATGCAGGGGCTGCAAGCGGAATGGGCCGACGCAGGTGCCGAACTGCCGTTCCATCTGCGCATGGGCATAAACACCGGATACTGCACGGTTGGCAATTTCGGCAGTGAGGCTCGGATGGACTATACGATTATTGGCGGCGAAGTGAATCTGGCCTCGCGCCTTCAGGCACACGCCGATCTGGGGGGCATTCTGCTGGCGCACGAAACCTACGCGCTGGTCAAGGACGAGATAGAGGCCGACGAACTGCCGCCGCTAACCATCAAAGGCTTTTCGCAACCCGTACAATCGTATCGAGTGCTTGGAATCCGGATCGATCAACCAACCCCGGCGGGAGTGGTTCGCCACATCCAGGAGGGGCTGCGGGTTGAGATCGACTTAGCCACATTAAAGGACGCCGGCCGAAATGAAGCCATCGAGGTGCTAGAGAAATTCATTACGACACTGCGGAATTGAGCTCTCCGTGCGAATGCTGAAGGCCGGGGTGGCGCGACGCCGGCGTCGGGACAAAAAAGCCGGGAAGGGTTGGGGGCTAGCCCCGTTGAAACCGATGGTCGGGATGATGGTGAGGACGATCTTCTGGCTGAAGAATTTGCCGAGATCGATGCCGTCCTGGCACGCTCGTCGAAGATTCTGAGCGGCGCTGACGTGCCTGGTCGAAAGGAGGAAACGTCACGGCGTGACCGGCCGGCGCCGCAAACCGGCCTGATCTACGATCTCGACTGGAATGAAGAAGAACGGCTGGCCGAATGGCAGGATGTGATTTTTGAGACACGCGATCTGCCGGTCGTCCTGCGTGGCGCGGTCCTGCTCGAGGCATGGTCCGACATCGAGGTGCTGCAGCATGCCGCCTGGCTTGGCCCGCTGCTGGTTGCCGCGCTGCTGCGGCGGCCTTGCCGCGCACCATCTCGCTTGCATTCATCTCGGCGCGAAAAACATTCCGCGAGAGCGGAGGCGGGCGCGCAATCGGAGCGACCGGCTGCTGGCCTCTCTCGACGCCATCCATGAGACAGCGCTGGCCGGCCTGAAGGAGCACGACCGGCTGACGATGGCGAAAAACCAGATGGAGCGGCGGCTGCGCGAGCGCCGCGCCAGCTCGAAGTTGCCCGACTTGGTCGAATTGGTGCTCTCACGGCCGCTGGTCTCGACGGGCATGATCCAGGACAGGCTAAAAGTAACAAAACAGGGGGCGCTCAACCTGGTCGGCGAACTCGGCCTGCGCGAAATGACGGGCAGGGGGAGGTTTCGGGCGTGGGGGATTGTGTGAGCCTCAGTCGGTCACGATAACGATTCCATCACCTTTACGAAATTATCGAACTTGACGAACTTACGATCTGTAACCATATTGGTGACAGTAGGAGGGTTGTCACCATGGCCGCTCCAAAACGAAGCCATCATGGCGGGACCGGGTCGCATGCGGGAGTCGCCGCCCTGAGTTTTACCACGAAGCTGCCTTCGCAGTCGGACTTCAAGAAGGTGCTGCTTGAACGTTATCAGGAAGCAATCGCACGCAGCCGCAAGATCGGCCATCGCGTATCGTTCCGGGTAGAGGTCGATCTGGCCGCCGGCGCGCAGACGATCACGCCTGTCGAGGAACAGCCGATCGCTTCGGATGTGTTTCCCGTCGAGGATACGGGCAAGCCCGACGCTGAGCTTGAAGCGGCGCTCGCCAAGGCGCGCGAACGCGGTCGCAAGCGTGTTGCCGAAATTGTCGCCGGCGACGACATGCTGAGTGCTGAGGCCTTTGCCAAGCTGATCGGCACGTCGCGGGTGACGGTCAATGCCAAGCGGCAGAGCGGGCAGGCGCTCGGGGTCGACGGCGCCAAGCGCGGCTTCCGCTTTTAGATCCGGCCGAATGTCCGTCCTGGCGATATGGTCTCGATTTCGAGCTTTGCACGCCCGAAATCGGGTGAAGGAAACGGGGAGTGAAGGCCTGCCTTGGGCGTTCCTGACGATATTGGTGTTCTGGCTGGCTGTGCTGTTCGCGACGTTTGGACTTTTGGCACCCCGCAAGGCGCCGCCAGTATAACGTTCTTGAATTTTGCGGGCAGCCCGCCGTTGCGGATCGCCATCTGCCGCAAGGATTCCAGCGCGAGCCAGTTACCCATCGAATGGGCAAGGACCGACACTTCCTTGACGTCCTTGTCGCGTGCCAGGAACTGAAAGAGGTCCTCGAGGGCGTTGCGCGTGTAGTTGGTGCTCTCGCGATCATATCCATAGGCCAGAATGCTTCCGCGCGACGGCCACGTGCGAATCCGCATTGCATTTGTCAGGACATGTCGCCGAAGCGCTATGTTCCGGGCCGCCGGCCTCCGAAGCAGGAGTAGACATGAACCCGACGGGATTTCGCGCGCTGAAGGTTTGTCGCCTTCCTTCGATAATCTCCAGGTCGTGGATGGCTGACATGGCCGCGTGGAGTCGACCCTCCATCAACTCAAGCCGTAGGGCGAACGGCGGCTCTGGAGAAGCGCCAGGAAGGTCCGGAACTGGCGCGGCCGAGACGGCCGGCACATGGGCTCGGATTATGCCGCGATGGAGCGTTCTACGTCTCAATCGGGTGGCAAGCGGAAAAGCAGCCATCAATCTCCAATTACCGGATTGTTCCCGGATAGCTGGCAATGCTCGAGCCGCTTTTTACGGCGAGTTGCTCCCGCTGCCATGGGACTGCAATGCTCTCAAAGAGACTCATCGTCGGAAAGCGGACGTGATAATCTGAAGCCACATGCTTTTCGCGGCGGCTAGCGCCCAGTGGAGAGAGGGCACATCAAAAATGAGCGGCGGGCTGGAATTTGACGAAGAGACCAGCCGAAAGGTCGAAGCGCTCTATTTGACTCCCGACGTGGTCGAACAGCGGTGCCAAGTGCTGAAGGCACTGCAGCTGAGGGAGGGCGAACGGATTCTCGACATCGGTTCTGGCCCCGGACTCCTGGCTTATGACATGGCAGCTTCCGTCGGGCCCGACGGCCGTGTGTGCGGTATCGACATCAGCGACGACATGTTGGCCATGTCCAGAAAACGTTGCGCCAATCGGCCTTGGGCCGAATTCCTGCGGGCGGAGGCAACCAAACTGCCCTATCCGGACGATGATTTCGATGCTGCCGTATCAACTCAGGTCTACGAATATGTTGCCGATATTCCGGCAGCGCTCGCGGAGCTTTACCGGGTAACGCGCCCGGGCGGTCGCGTGGTTGCTCTGGATACGGACTACGATTCGTTGGTAATTTACACGGGCGATCAGCCGCGCATGGAGCGGGTGCTTTCGGCTTGGGACGAACATTTTGTACACGGCGGGCTACCCCGGACCTTGTCGGGGCAGCTCCGCAACGCCGGGTTCACGATTCGACAACGCGATGTGATTCCGATGTTCAATCCCGAGTACCACGACAATACCTACGCCAGACGCATGCTGGCTATCATGGCGTCCTTTGTAGTCGGGCGCAGAGGCGTGTCCCAGGAGGAAGCAAAGGATTCGACAACGCGATGTGATTCCGATGTTCAATCCCGAGTACCACGACAATACCTACGCCAGACGCATGCTGGCTATCATGGCGTCCTTTGTAGTCGGGCGCAGAGGCGTGTCCCAGGAGGAAGCAAACGCTTGGCTTGCTGAGTTTTCTGAACTTGGCAAGCAGGGAAAGTTCTTCTTCAGCCTCAATCGGTACCTTTTTGTCGCGGACAAGGTTGCGGTTACATGACCGGTGATGTTCAGTGGAATCAATGTCGCGTTAGCGGTCAACTTCCGTCGTACCCTGCTCGATCGCGGATGGCCGGATTGGGTCAACTCAAGCGCGAACGGCGGCTCTGGAGAAGCGCCAGGAAGGTCGGCAATTGGCGCACGTGGTCGGGTCGGTGCGTTCAGACTTCAGATTGCCTGATGAGGCTCGGGAAAGTCCCGCCGGGTGGAACTTTGCCGTCTGGGCCGGATTACCGGAACGGGCAGTGAGCGCACAGAAGCGGACGTCCTGTTAGAGCGAACTGAATCTGCCTGTCTATGGTCCTCAAAAAGTGGCGTCGATCTGAGCAGCGACCAATCTTTGTAGGCGCCACAAATAACGGTCTCGAATACCGCGCTTTTCCAGGTGGACAACGGTGTTGTAGAGGTATTCGGCACCGGACCCCCAGTGTCCACAGGCCCTTACATGTCGATCAAGAGATTCTTCGTTCCCACTATTCCGACGTTCCAGGCAACGTGGACTATGTCTGGGGGCGGTGGCGTCCCGCCGACCTCGACGAACTCATAAAGACCTGGCCAGCGCGTTCGGGAGCCAAGCCGGAGATTGATGGCGCAGTCTGGTGGCAGCCGAGTCTCGACGAACTCAGGGTTGCGCGAAAGTCGGCTCGCAGACTGGAGAGACGGCGCAGCCGGCTGTGAAGCCTAATTGCCGCCGTTCAGGCTCTTCTCGATCTGCCCGGCTGAGGCCAGGATGTCGTCAAAGCTCGGCGGAGTGCCGAAGATCATGGCGGTGGTGTTCTCGTAGTCCCGGGCCAACGCGTCCACCATCTCGGGTATCGGCGTGATCGCGAAGCTGCCCGTTACGGCCGAGGCGAGATCATAGTCCGGACGATCGAAAAACATGCGCGCGTGGCGCACGCAATCGGCGCCAAGATCGAGGTCGGCGAGCGCAGCCTTGCCGGCTTCCGACTGCATGAGACAGTGCAGGTCATAGTAGTGCCGTGAAACCCGCTGCCCTGCCTGCCGCAGTTCGCCGCGCCGCTCATACCAGCGGCGCAGTCCGTGAGCGATCACCACCTTATCCCAGAACGTCCGCGTCGCCTTGATCGTGGTGACTTCCGGTACGGCGAGATCAACGCCTGCTGCTTCCCCGGCGACGTAGGGGGTAATCGTGAGGGGACCGTGGGGATCGAGCGCCGATTTTGCCCCGGATTCGAGACGTATCGCCGGTCGGACATAGGCTCCGTCGCGCGGTTCCACCTCAGGATACCAAAGCAGCAGGGTTTGCCCGTCGGGATCGGCTTCGTCGATCTCCACGCGGCCGGTCCCGTTGATCACGTCCGCCAATTGAGCAGCGAGGAAGTCTCGCAGCGGGCCCGTGATGTAGGCGCGACATGCGTCCCGGATGGCGTCGAGTTTGGCGCGGCGCTTCTTGTTCGACAGCGCCTCGAGTTCTTCGACAGCGGCAGGCTCTTCGAGATCGTCTCGGAACACGGTGACGTCGATGTCCTCGGAGAAGCGCTTGATGAGGTCATAGCCCTTCGACAGCGACGTACCGCCCTTGAACAGCAGCCGCGGCTCTCCCGCAGGCCGTTCGTGATAGAGCGCATTGAGCGCCCAGCAGACCCAGAAATCCTTTTCTATATTGCCGACCGGGGCACCAATGCGATTGGCCGTGGCGAGGAACAGATCGAGCCGGTCACGTGGCGGCGCGGCAATAATCTGACGGTAGGCATAGGTGCTCATGGCTTGCCCTCGAGCCCAGCGCTCGGGCTGAGCAGTTGGCGCAGGAACTCCTGCATCCAGATCGGCACGGCGGGGAGACCGGCGCGCAGATCCTCGCGGATCGCCTCACCGTGTTTGGGGTCGGCAAACAGGCGACGCAGCGTTGTCTCAATGCGCTTGCGTTCTTCCGGCTTGGTGAGCATGTCCTGTAGCCAATGCAGAGCCTGGACGACTCGCATTCCTGGCCGGTCCGCCCAATAGAGGCGGCTCGGGGCCGCGTACTTGAAGTGGATTTCCTGGCTACCGAGCTTGATCGGCTTCAGCCGGGCATCGACCAGCACCTCAATCCGCGCTGGGACCGCAGTGGTGAGGCCGAGATCGTTGGCGGCCGTCATGCCGTCGATGACGGTGCGCGCGTTGTCGCGACGCGTCACGGCACGGATCACGGCGCGATAGTCCGGCACGGTGGCCCGGCCGGTCAGACTGTTTGTCCGCGGTCGATCGTAGAGCCCCCGGTCAATGCGACGCAGCTCGCCGCTTGCCGCCAGGCGCTGCAGGCTCTTATCCACCGCCGCCCGACCGCCCAGGTTAGCGAAGTCGGCCGGCGTCCAGACCTCGTCGGGTTTCGCTTCGATCCGCGCCAGCACGCGCGAGCGGATGTCGGTATCGAGGTCAGCTGTCATGTCCGAAATATGCGACAAATTTCGGACCGAGGCAAGGAGAAGTCCGAAGAATGCTACAAATTTCGGACAACGCTTTGGCCCGCGCCTCAACCGAAACGACGTTCACTTTTTGTGCTTCGAAAGTCGCATAAAAGGCAGCCTGGAACTTGGGAACTAGGGGACCAAGCATGGCCAACATAGCAGCCACAAATCCGCATAATATGCGGTCTGGAACTTGAACATTCCGCTCAGGGCAGGCGCGCGGCCGCAAACTGTGATAGGTGCTCGTTGCACATATCTTAGTCGCCCAGAGTGCCTCGTTGTGGCCATGCCAACCAAAGGCGGAAAGATGTTGGCCTACACGCGTTGGCCCGTTGGCAAGGGCTGAAATTGCCCCTTGGCGTGCTCGGAGGTTAGGGCATGTGGAACGATGTCCCCATCGCAGTGTTAAATGGCGAAAAGAGAGAGGCAGTACGGTGGCTGATTTCAAAGAGACGGCATTGGTCGCGCGGCTGGCGGCGCGGCATGGGTTGTCAAGGGACGCGGTAGAAACCGTGTTGCGTGCCCTGCGCTCGGGCGGCGGTTCCATGGCACAGTTCAGCCATGCCGAATTCGGCGGCATGTCGCAGTGGTCATCAGGCATGACAATGGTCGGCGACATGTTCAACGATGCGCTAAGGGCGAAGCTGAACGCTGTGGCCACGGATCTCGCAGCTTATCTGCGGGAGAATCCTGAGCTCGCCCGTAATGAACCTGCCGAAGTGAGCTACAGATCGCAGCAGCAGGTAGCTAAAAGTTGGCCGATCGGTCTCGGCACGCCCTCATCGACCGGATCGCAGAACCATCTGCGCTACGCGATCTATCCAGACTCGCGGCGACTGGTCATCGAGGATGCCGGCCGGCATACGATGTACGACACCGGCGATCACGTTATTTCGGGGATCGCCCAGGCGCAAAATACGGATGCGACACTGACATTCCGCAGCCAGAACGGCCTTGTGCGGCTCTCGGAGCTGAAGAAGGTCGATGCTTAAGGTGTGGCCCTATTAATGCGTCGCGGCGCCTCGCGCCCCGCTCCATTCACCGCAGCGCGAGGCGCCTAAAGACGTCCTTCTTCGCTTCTTTGCATTTCCACCGCCGCTCCGTCAGCGGCCCGTTCCAGCGCGACCATTTTCTTGACCAGGGCCAGCAGATCGCGCTTGGTGCCGTGCGGCAGAGACACGACCTGTTGTGCGAGTTCCATGCTGTCGCGGGCTTCCTCCGGGGTGCGGCCCCATAGATGCGGGGCAGCGCTGAACAGCATTTCCATCGGCGTGAACCCGAGGATTTCGCACAGGTGGATCATCCTCGTTACGTGCATTTTTGAGAATGCGCGTTCATAGCGGCCATAAACCTGCATCGAAAGACCAAGCAAGGGCGCGAGTTCGGCGCGCGTCAGATCCTTGTCCTCGCGCGCCTTGCGGATGAAGGCGGCAATTCTTTCGTCGATCTCGCCGAGGGTTTTGGTGCCTTCGAACCCCGGGCGGCGGAAAACAGGCTTGTCGATCTCGGGATCGATCGTCTCAACCAATTCCATTTTGTTTTTATAGGCGTCCATATCCTTAGGCACGTCCTCTCCCTCCTTGCTTTTATCTAGTCGCGGACAGGGCGACGACCTCAATCAAACATTCAAAACGGGATTGACCCAAGTACGCCCCGGCACTCTCTTGCACAGCGATTTTCCAGAAGCGGTAAGTGAGGACAGCGCTTTCTGCTACTCGCAATAAGCAACCATCAGGGCCGGGCTGCGCTCGCCTTGCATGGTTCCTTTCAGCGGAAACCTGCATTCATAACGCCCTTGAGCTGGCGCGGGGATAGGCACTGCCCCGAAAATCAGCGCGCCTTGGCTGCAACCATTCGCCAAGTACCCGGCTTTCCCTCGAACACAGCTTCGAAAAGTTTCTCCCCATCGACCCACCCCAGATGCGCCAGGAGTTCGCACGCGATAGAATCTTTGCCAATACTAATACATCGCTTCACGGTAACCGTCGATCCAGTCCCGTGCATTGAGATATCCCAATTGGATAAGCGAAACAGCTCGCCTTTGGCGGTTGCGTCAGATGGCCGGATGGACGCATCGAGAGCGGATTCCAGAAGCCCGTTCAATGAGGAAGCGGCTTTTGAGCCTTCACTAAAGTCGAAGCCTTGGCGACCGACCAACGGTGCGGCATAGATGCCAATAAGGATACCGATCGTGATCCCGAGCAGGAGGCTTCGACCGCTCACGGATCAATAGCCGTTGTCTCGGAGAAACTGGTCGATGGCTGCCTTTATAATCACCGTCATCTTGATGTCGTTGTCGAAGGCGGCCTTTTGCAGTCGCATCTTCGTGTCGTAGTCCAGCGGGCAATTGACGTAGTGCTTGGCTTCCCGCGCGCGCGCCCGCTTCAAGTCGCGAAGGTGATAGCGTCCCTCCTCCTGAGCAAGGGCACGTTCGATCGCCTTGCTCTTGCGCTCGTCACCGCTCGGGTTCGGTAGACTGCGCCGCGGCCGTTCTCTTGTCGCATCCGCTTCTGAAACCGACGGCGCTGTTGGTTCCCGCGCAGGCATTCGCGTCTCTGCCTCTTCCGACACAGAGGCTGGTTTCATTGCGGCTTTGGATGTGGCTGGCTTCGGCCGTCGCGGTGCGATCGGAAAGTCAGAGACGGACAGTTTGCCTGGTTTAGACATTTCCCACCTTTTCCCGGGTTGCCGCGATATGGCGATCGAGCTCGGTCACAAGTGCGGCGACCTCCGCGCGACCCTTCATGATCGGGTCGGTCAGCTCGAGCATCTGCAAGGTGCCGAGGCCGTTACGGATTTCGCGGTAGCAATTGCGTTCGGTGAGTTCGGTTTCCATCAGCGTCGATTCATAGCCATTGTCGCGAAGATTGGCGATGAACGGACGGATCAGCCTGTAAGCCTCGAGAACCCGCCCCGGAAGGGCGATGCGCGTCACCACGTTGACGTGGGGAATAGTGCGCCCCTCCCTGTCGCCAATATCCGCCGTGATGGTGGCGGCTTCGCCGGCCGCCTTGATTTCATCCTGGTTCGGCTGAATTGGCGTCAGCACGAGGTCGGAGTTGCGGATGATCGTATCGCGGATGACGCTGTCAACGCCCGGTGTGTCCATCAGGATCACGTTGTAGACGCCGTCTTGTTCGGCCAGCACGGTTTCAATGCTTCGCTGCGTTGCCGCGCTGTGCAGCTCGATGTTGGCCGGAAGATTGTCCTTGGCCTCACATCGCTTCCACCATTCGGCGAGGTTCTGGCGCGGATCGGCGTCGATCAGAAGAACCTTCTTTCCACGAATAGCGTACTCGCCGGCAACGAGGATAATGACCGTCGTCTTGCCGGCGCCGCCTTTTCCGCTGATCGCGCAAATCCTTCGAGGCATGTCTGATCCCTCTTTTGACGCCCCCAAGCCGAACGCGGCAGGCCGTCGCCTCGTTCATGCATCCTCTTGGGCAAACAGCATTTCCAAACGAAGTGAATGCTTGGTTCGCATGGCGTTTTTACACGATGGGATCAAGCCTCGTTATCCTAGCGTGTGATACTTCAATCACATCTTGCTTCCACATCGTAACGTCGTGGCATGTGAACACACCGTGTGAACAAGTCGTGTGAAATTGGATCGACCGCGCGCTGGCGTTGAGCAAACCCTGGTGCCCTCGCCAGTCGACGCAATCTTCCCTCGTTTGGCCAAAGAGGCCGTCAGCGCCGCCGCAGGCCTTCCCGCTCCTTTGTGGTGAACCCCGGAGCCGCGCGAAGGCCGCCTGTGACGCTCGCACGCAGTCCGCCAGGGCGAAGAGCGGAGCGTCCCTTGCGGACGAGTACGAGGGGCACACAAAGGCCGACAAAGCGGTCCTGGAGGTGAACCCTGGAGAGCGTTTTAGCGCTTGGTTTTATTGAGTACGAATTTCATGTCTATGGATGGCAGGATACGGAAAAATGTGCGACATTTTTCCCGACGATCGAGGAACCAGCCCTCGATGCCTGCCGCAAGCGCCAGAGAGAGGGGCCCAAGGCCAATGGACGACGCGAAATTCGAGGTCCGGCTCGCGCCGGACCGGAAGGGTCGGATGGTGCATGCCCGCGTCAGTGCGGACGAATATGCGGCGATCGAAAAGGCCGCCAAGGCGGCCGACATGACGGTTTCGGGATTTTTCCGGTCGCTGATCCTCGAAGGTGCCGGCGTACGACCGATCCTGACTAAGGATGATCGGCTCGTCATGGCGCTGCTGCTAGAGGACATGCGCGCGATCGGCGTGAACCTGAACCAGGTGGCGCGATCAATAAACAGCGGCAAAAGCGTTCACCCGAGCGAGCTCGACATCAATCTTGGCAACGTGCAGCGCGTCCAAGCGGCCGTTTTGACGGAGTTGCGATCGCTATCGAAACGTGCCGGTCACAAGCGGCGAGGGGAGGCGTAGTTGGAAATCTTCTTCGGCGCCTTCACCAGCGAATGGGAGCAGCGGCGCGCGGCGTTGCTGCATGAATTGTCGCTTGGTGGAAAGCGGCGGTCGGCCGAGGAAGAAATGCGGCGGCGGCTGAAGGCCCTGGCCGAGCTGGGCGGCGGCGGTGGTGCTGGCGGCGGCGATGGCAGCCTTCCGAAAATGCAACGGGCGGCTGCCAGGCCGATCTTCGCGGCCGAGACGCGGGCAGTAGCGGCGTCCCGTCCAATAGAAGCGCGGCTAGCGGCAGTTGCCCAGGGCAGCCAGCCTGCGGTTGTCAAAATGGCATCCTATGGCGGCGGCGCGAGGGTTGGGGCAATGCTGAATTATGTGTCGCGCGGCGGCGAGCTCGCCGTGGAGAACGAGAACGGCGAGCGCATCAGCAGCCGCGAGGATCTGGCGCGGTTGCGGGGCGATTGGAACCATCTTTTCCAGAACCGCGCAGAGAGCCGCGATATCGGCAGCTTCACCGTAGAGATTGCGACTGCGGCGGTTTCGTCAGACGAGGCGATGCATGAGCTGGTCAGGAACAGTTTGACAAGCGCATTCGGCGATCGCCGCTATGCTTACGCGGTCACGCGCCAGGGCGACGGCGCGCTGACGGTTCAAGGTGCGGTCGTGCTCAGAAGCGGGCAGGGCGAGCGGCTGAGTGGCGACGACAAGGCCGCCAGCATCATTCAGGCGCGCTATGACGCCAGTGCGGCCGCGCAGGATGTGGCTGCTCGGTTCTCGTTCCAGGGCTACGGCAACGGTGTGGAGTATGGCGCCAGCAACTTGCGGAGCCTGGTCGAACGTCATGATGGCAACGTTCGCGACGACCGCGGCCGAATCGTTGGTGACGAAAAACATGCCGGCGATCTGGTGCAAAAGGAATGGCGCGGTGATCTGCACAGCCGCAAAGGTCGCGACGTGATGCACCTGATCATGTCGGCCCGGGCCGGCACGAATGTCGAGGCGTTTGAAAACGCTGCACGCGACTTCCTTGCCGAGCAGTTCGCCGGCCATCGCTGCGTGTTTGCCATGCATGATCCGGCCAATGACCCGAAGGAAGAAGGGGAGGGAGGCAAGCGGCCCCATGTCCATGCGCACGCGATCATCACCATGCGCTCGGAATCGGGCGATCGGATCGAGACGACCCCGCAGGTGTTTCGGGAGTGGCGGGCCACAATGGCGCAGATGGCCCGGGCGCAGGGAATAGCGATGGAGATGACCGATCGTCGCGAGTTCGCCAGTCCGCCCGCCTTTACCCGCAATCAGGTGAGGCCGGTGAGCAGGGAAGGGCGGACCGAGCACGTCGGGACCAGCGAGGCGGCGCAGGGACGATACGACGCCAAGCGGGGCGGACGGCGCAGTCTGGCGAAGGCCGAAAGAAGCCGGGAGTATGCCATAAAGGCATCGCAGAGTTGGGAGAAAATTGCGCTCGCCAGCGGTGATCGGCGTGTTGTCGCTTATGCAGAACAGCAGCGGGATCATTTAACGGCAAGCCTTTCGGCGGGTCAGGCGGAAGCCACACCAAATGTGGTGCATGCAGATTTCAGGTCGAAATTCCGCGCCAATCTGGTAACATTGCAGAAAGTCGTTTTGGAGGGTCAGGACATGCGCGAGACAACGCGGGCAGAGTTTGAAGCCTATGAAAAGAAGGTCGAGACGGCCTTGTTCCGGCTTGAACGGAGCGTCGGTCCGGACGAGCGAGACGACTTTGATGACGTCGCGTCTGTTGCTCGCGAGCATGTGAACGGCCGGCGCGAGCTCATGGAGCTCTACGAGCTGAAGGGCCAGGCACAGGCGGAGCGGGGAACGACCGAGGTAGACGAGCGCGGCGAGCGTCGCGACGATGCGAATGACCAGTGGGATGCGGCAGTCGCCAAACACGGTAAGGCGGCTGTCGAGGCGGCAAATGACATTCTTGTGGATATCGAAACCAGTCGCGAGGGTTTGGATAGAATTGAGGCCGGTGAGCTTTCCAACGATCCAAGGGTGTTGCGAGCTGATATCGAGCGCGGACTGGCTCGCGCGGCGGAGCTTGCCGTCCAGGGCAACAGCTATATGCGCGAGGTAGCCGAGAAGGATCCGGAGCTCAAGCGCGCTATCGAGGCAGCAGAGCAGACCGAAGAGCGGCCGGCAGAAGCGCAGGGCAAAACCCCTGCCAATGTCGATGCCGTGACCGAACAGCAGCGAAATCCTCGTCCCGAGGAGGCGGAGCGCCGGCCGGACGAACCCGCCGAGCGCGAGGCCCACGAACTGGCGTCGACAGTAGATGCTACAAATCGGCTGCAGGACAAATTAAACAGGGACAAGGAGGCCGCACGCGGCGGCGAAACGACAAGGACTGATCCGGCGCAACAGCATATTCCTCGCCTCGAGGAGTTGGAGCGCGAGGAACTGGAAAGAAGGGAACGCGACCGCGACGACCGGGACCGTTAATGGACCATGTTTAATCGACAGGATTACGTTTACCAGAGCAACGACCCGAAGGGTGACGAGGGTTTTGGCAAGCTATTTGCTATCGTCATCTGTTTCGTTTTCTTCCTGGGTGCACTGCAGGTTGCTTATGAAACGGTGTCTGGCTTGTACCCAAACTTCATGCAGTGGAGCAGCGAAATGCTGGCCTTTTTGGCGGGCTTTTGGCCGTTCTGATAGTGCCGGGCTTCCGGCACTCAAGTCTTATGCAAGGATAAGAAAAATGGCAGACGAACCGGACCCGAATCCGACTGCTGACGAAATCGCCGGTATGCAGTGGTGGAATTCGCTTCCCGAGGCTGAGCGCGAACTGGCTGGCCCGGGCGGATTCGGCAGTGCCCGCCGAGGCTTGGGCAGCATATAGACGTCAAGGACCGCTCGATCTACAACCTGCCGCGGGGATCCACTAATATAGACCGCATGGAAAAATCCGCTGGCCCCCGGAAGGTTTCGGGATGATTTGGTGAGCGGCTGACAGTCGCTCCCGGGAAGGTGGCCCGGAGCACGGCACCGGCTTCTCCGGAAATCGCCTGTCAGTAGCGCCAACCTTGCCAGAATTCATCGACGAACCATCGCTCGACGTCGTCCCCGCACCGAAGTAGTGCTTCGGAATTTCAAGTGGCCCGGCGACTTCTGCTCAAGCCAAGAAAAGAAATCGGAAAATCTTGGATTCTCTGGCTGATGAGGTAGCAAGTGTTCTGCTCCGACACAAAAGCGCCGACGACGCCGGTCCGTCCGAATGGCAGCGTGTGGCAGCCATCCGCGTCCTCTCGCCCGCCAATCAATTTGAGACGGCAATTGGAGAGCGACAACCCGCCGAGCTTTACAGCCAAAAGGAAAGTCGGCGGTCCATCTTTGAATGAGCATTGCCTGAACCCGCCGACCTGCGGATTGCCAGTGGCCCCGCGATTCGCAGCTTTGCCGGACCGAAGGCGTGCCGTCTAGCAATGTAGGCGCGTACAGGTCCAGGTGCGGAAGTTTTCAAGACTTTGCCTTAAACCGCAGCGGCCGGGCGATCCCGAGTATTCCGTTCTGTGGACCTGGTTCTTGCGCGATCCGACTTTCCCCCATACGAAAGCGGAATAGCAATAGGAGTTGATGAATGACCGAAGAGAACAATCGCCAGAAAGCGGAATTGATGGAATTGACCGCGGATATTGTCGCGGCGTTTGTCCAAAATAACGCAGTGCCCGTAGCAGGTCTGCCCGATCTTATTTCTTCGGTGAACTCCGCGCTCGTTAGCTTAGTCAAGCCAGCTGTGGTTGAGCAGCCAACACAGACTCCGGCGGTCAATCCGAAAAAATCTGTGTTTCCCGACCATATCATTTCCTTGGAGGACGGGCGCAAGTTCAAGTCGATGAAACGGCACTTGGGCTTGCTTGGCATGACGCCTGACGAGTATCGAGCCAAGTGGGGGTTGGCGCGGGACTACCCTATGGTGGCACCAAGCTACGCCGCACAACGATCAGAGCTGGCGAAGTCAATCGGACTTGGTCGCAAGGCAGGCGCAAAAATGCCCACCAAGAAGGCGCCAGCCAAGAAGGCACCAGTCAAGCGGGTGAAGGCCTGAGAAGACCCTGCCTCAGGCAAGCGCACTGATGCGATGACGCGCCAATCTATTGCCGAATCACTCACTTGTTTAGGCACGGGATCGAGTCTAGGCCCGCACGATCTGGGGGCTAGGGGAACAGAACATGACCATTTTATTAAATTAGCAATCAATGATGTATGGTAGAGCCTATCACCTCAGCCGGCAGAACTACCCCCCGCAAGCCGGTTTGGCTCGGCGCCAGTCCCCCCTCGATGCGACGCCGGGCCGCTGCTCTGATTTGGCGGCGTTTCGGAAGCCGTTGATCAGGCTCAGCGGAAACGCGCGAAATGGCCACCAGAAGAATATTAGCAACCTCTTGACGGTGGTCAGGCCCGCTCCAGAATCTCTGCATGACGTGGGAAATAGCGGACATCAACATCGGCGATGAAGTGGCGCTAGCCGTGACCGTGCTTAGGATGCTGGATGGTGGACGCGCCAGCGTTAGCATCCCTCCTATGGCTTCCCCTATTCGATCCCAGAGCCGAAGAAGACCCAGCCATGCGACAAGCTAGAGCTTAGAGGTCAGGTCACCCACGCCGACGAGGTGGACCAAAAGGTGACAGTGAGGGCCGGCGGGCTGATTACCGTCGATGCCGATGCGATCACTGATTGGAGGCCGTCTGCCAGAACGACAAGGCCGGCGGAGAGACCTTTGGTGTCGCTGCCGATATGAACCCTTGGCACCCTTCCATATGCAATGGTAGCGGATTTCATTTCCGTCGGCGACACTGAGAAGCCCAGCATCGAACGGATCAATCGGAGGGTAGGCCATCAAATACCGATCTTTCGCTTCCCGAAGAACCCTGAAGGGATGGTTTGCTGATCGTTGAGACGCGCTACAACTGAAGCCGTTCAGCCAATTCAATGAAGTCGCTGGCCACCAGGTCCCAGGCCTGATCAGGGTGCAAGTCCGTGATCTGCGCTAACCCGTGCTCGGTCGGACGCGGGACAAAGGCTGTTCGCAATCCGCATGCCCGAGCCGCTGCAAGGTCGCCATTGTGAGCGGCCACAAGACAGATCTCATCTGGCTTCATTGCCAGGACGTCAGCGGTGCGAAGGTAGGCTTCCGGCATCGGCTTGTAGGCTTGCACGACTTCGGCGCCGAGGATCGCATCCCAGGGGATGCCACTGCGCTTCGCCATGTTGAGCATGAGGACGATGTTGCCGTTCGAGAGCGGTGCGATGATATAGCTGGTCTTCAGCCGTGTGAGGCCGGCCACCGCGTCCGGCCATGGCTCCAATCGGTGCCATGCCAGGTTCAGTTCGTCCAACTCGGACGCTGGCACCGAAGCCAGGTCGATCCCGAATTCTGGCAAAACAGCTTCCAGATTCTCCCGATGCAACACGTCGAGCCGTGTAAAGGGCCGCCGGCCACTCCGCACCTCCTCCATCGCTGGGGAGTAACGGCGGCGCCACGCATCCGCGAAAGCGGTAGGAATGGCCGTTCCGGCGCCATGCCGCTTCAGGAACGGTTCAGCTTCGCGCGCCACGCCGCTGCGCCAATCGACGACAGTGCCGAATACGTCGAATAGCAAGGCACGTACACCATCCAATGCCATCACATTCGGCTCCTTGATCCGCACACTGCGTCTTTGGCATGGATTGGCCTGAGAAGTCGACCGCACGGTCCCCGGTCGGAAACGCGGCTGGTTCGCCAACTCAGCTTGAAAGCCTCGACTATATCAGATTCTTGACCATCAAAATCCATTCTCCGGGTTCGTCCGATCCGGAGAAAGGGGAAAAGGGGCGTCTTTCCCACTCCCTGAAGCAGGTTATAGGCCCTTGGATTAAAGCTGCCGACCATAAGCGTCAGACGATCTTTCTGCGCTGCCCGAGCGATGGACTCGGCTTCAGCGAGAAGCGCTCGGGATAGATGGCCGCCGCTGAAATATACCATGTGCCAGTGGCTATGGCCTTCAGCTGACAGTTGCAGAAAATAAAAAACCTGCCGACCGAGAGGTGGGCAGGTTGCGGAAAATTCTATGACGATGAAAGGGAAGCTAACTTCCTTGGAATCCTCGTCGTCGCAGAATCGACACGCCACGCTGCACGATCATGCAGCATCGGCGTCGGATGATATCTGCGGGGCGAAGGTTGAAGCTCATAATGCAAACATGGTCAGAATTGTTTTGCCCGTCAACGCATTGTTTCGCGCTTACTGATGGTTTCGCGTCCGACTTTTGCAACGTCGCAGAAATAGCATTTCGCGACAACACTTAGCGTCCACTCAGGGTCGAACCTTGCCGATCAGGCAGCGGCGAAACGCCTACCGTGAATCTGTGTCCCAATAATGCACAGGGGCCATATGGGAATAGCCCTTCCAAGGAAAAGAAACATCCATTGAAAGGCGAAGTACCCTTATCGTTGGAGATTGCCCCATCTCACGCACCCGCCGAAGCCGGCATTGAATAATGCTCTTTTCGTTGTGACCGCCGCTCGGCTCTAGAAAGGACAGATACCCGCACAGGTGGGCTTAGCCGGCTGTTAGCTTTGTCTTGGG
Organism: Mesorhizobium monacense; assembly: GCF_056781675.1. Classification (NCBI taxonomy): domain Bacteria; kingdom Pseudomonadati; phylum Pseudomonadota; class Alphaproteobacteria; order Hyphomicrobiales; family Phyllobacteriaceae; genus Mesorhizobium; species Mesorhizobium monacense. The sequence goes on from NZ_JBXAYW010000001.1 coordinate 147,155, forward strand.
TCGACAAATGCCCGGACAGTGCCGCTGCGCGCCTGACGGGTGCGCCTATACCGGCAACGCTAGACAGCTACCCCGACAGCCTTATATCCAGGTGCATCAAGCTGAGTGGCAGGTGCCATCACGACACGTCATACTGCTGCGCCAGCGAGGCGGAAAGCTGGTCGGCGAAACGGGCAGCGGCCACCGGTAGGGTGCGGCCCTTGAGTTGGCCGACATAGAGCATGCCAGCGGGCACGTCGCGCGGGTCGAGCGGCCGGGAGATCATGTCACCGGTCATCGTCTGGTGGGACAGGCCAATTGGGAAATGGAAGGTGATGATATCCTCCGAGATAGCGTGGTTGCGCAGGAATTCGAAGCTGTCCGATTAAATCACCGGCTCCAGCTGCAGCGATGACGATTGCGCCCCGATGTCGAGCAGGTAGCGCACGCCGTAACTTGATGTGGGAAGCGCGATTGGATAGTCGAGGCAAGCGCGCAAGCGCACCGTCTCGTGAGAAGCCAGCGGATGATCGGGCCGCATAACCGCATGCACCGGCTGGTGCACCCGCATCAGCGTCATGAAAGCAGCCAGCCGGGTTGGCTCGTAGACGATGGCGATGTCGGCCGTGTGATCGACCAAGGCACGCTCGGCCTCCTCCCGGTCGCGCAGGTGCACTCCGAAGGTCACATTCGGATGTTCCTTGCGGTAGAGTGAGATCTGCATCGGCAGATGGTAGGGCAATAGCGCCTGGCTGCAGGCGATCGCCACATGGCCGCGCCGGGCGCCAGCAAGGTCTGAAATCTGCGATTTCACGTGCTCCATATCGGATAACTGGTTGCGCATGTGCTGCACTAGTAGTTCGCCGGCGCTGGACAATCGCACGCCGTGAGGCAGTCGCTCGAAAATCGCGACGCCGAGTTCGGCCTCCATCGCCAATATACGCCGGTTGAGCGCCGTCGAGGTTATGGCGAGCAATTCCGCGGCGGCGCGGATCGAACCGGTCTTGGCCACCACATTGATATAGTGAGCGGAGTTCAGGTAACGCATTGGCAGCCTCCGGCATCACCGCTGCAATTTTTGCAGCAGGCTGAACAAAACATAGCACAAGACAGCAGCACCGTAATCGAGATAATTAATCCTGTCGATACATGGGTGAAGAAGTATCTTCAAGCGACATTGATTGTTTAAAGACAATGAAAGATGGAATAATGTACTTATTCCACTTTCTTCAGTTAATTCATTAATTGAAAGGAGCAACCATGCGCTACATATCAATTGTAAGCTTAGCTTCTCTCGGTCTTGTTGCCCTTGCAAATGTATCGGCGATTGCCGCCGATCAATGCGGCGACGTGACCGCGTCATCGGGCCTACCAGGTTATACTCATCAATGTAGTGTGACCTCCAAGGCCAGCATCGATGAAAGCGTTCTAGCGGACGTCGGCGAGCATAGCTGCGGTTCGGATTGTGCGCAAGTCTACAGTCTGTGCAAGACCAGCAGGGGTAGAGACTGTCGCCAAGAATACAAAACCTGTTCTTGGAAATGCGTCTTTGGTGCGGCAATAACGATTCGCTAGTAAAGAAAACCCGACATTTGAAATCTCTTGTGCGGAATTCTTGTTGGGCGTTTAGTGCGCGGGGTCGGGCGTATGCGCGCCGAAATTACCATCACTGTTTCACCCGCCGACCGCTGCCGCCTTCTAGCTGTGGTCATATGGCATAAGGTCCTTGAACAGAGCTTGGTACGCCAAATGTCATGTTTCGATTTCATTTCGGACTTTACCGAAAACGAATCTATCTTGGGATGGTAGCGTTTGCGACCAAGGGCAACCAATTGGACAACCTTTACACCGCCCCACAAGCGCGAATTGCTCAAGGTGATGTCAGATGCCTTTCAATGGGACACAACGGTGCCAGCGGGTACTCTCGCCCTCGTCAAGCCTGATGGAGAGACGGTAGAATGCACCTTGACCCTGATGAGTGAGTGGCAAGTAAAGCTGCTTGACTACCTCAAAGTGCCTCACGGCGATCAAACCCAATCTTCATAAAGAAACGGCAAGCAACCGGCTATTTCCAGGTGGGTAGCGGGGTGGATGGAAATCCGCTCAGTCCTTGTATCTTCTTGGAAACAAAGCATTTCTTGGGAGAAAATGGTGCCCAGAGGCGGACTCGAACCATTTCGAGGCGGCGTCGCGCCCACCTTAGGCTTCGCGCATCTGGCCGATCGACTGGAACAGCATCAAGAGGCTGATACCATATGACGGATGCCCTCTTGAAGCTGAAACCGAAGGGAACGCTAATCTGGTTTGGGCAAGCAAGCAAAACCGCACCCACCATCAATTTCTTCAAATTCTGGGAGGGTCCACTGTCCAGCACCATCCGCCATTTCGACTATACGGATGACGATGTGGCAATTGGGACTGATCTCGCAACGCTTGTACGTCTTGTCATCGCTGGCAACCTCCATCCGGAGATTGGCTTGGTTCACCACTGGACGGAGACGGCGGGCGCACTCAACGCCTTGAGCGGACGTAAAGTTCGGGGGAACGCCGTTCTGACGGTAACGCAAAACTAGCTTGCCATAGCCGCGCTGGCGACCGCGGGCACATCATGCGCGCCCCCGCGTGTTCGCATTGGAGCTCGGCGACTGCCACGTCGAATTTCAAGCCAAAGGGGACTTCTGGCATCAAGCTGGCGCTCGGCAACGGCAAGATCGTCGGTCGTGTAGGTGGAGGTCTCGACGCCTTCGGAGGCAAGGATCCTTGCCTCCGAAGACATCGGGCTGCAACGTGTCGTGTAGGCCGGAGAAACGCTGGTTTGGTTCGCTCAGCCGATTTTGTAGATCAAACTGAGCCGGCCGCCCGGCAACTGCTCGACCTTGGTGAGCTCCAGGTCGCGGCGCTGCGCGGTGGTCGAAAACAGCACCTTTCCGTCACCGGCGATCAGCGGATAGAGGACGAGGCGAAGCTCATCCACCAGCCCGGCCTCGGTCAGGCTGTCGACGATGGTCGAGCCGCCCATCAGGTAGATGTCCTTGCCGGGCTGACGCTTGAGCGCTGCGACATCGTCGTTGGAGTGCAGGAACTTGGTCATCGGCCAGTTGGCGGACTTCAGCGTGTTCGACAGCACATAATGTGGTGTCTTGGCGGCGAAGCGCGCCCAGGGCAGTTCCTCCCGCGCGGCGAGCTTGCCGGTCATCGGCAGCGGCTGGTCGGGCGCATCCTGGATCGCGGTCCAGTATTGTTCGTAGCCCGGATACATGCGGCCGCCAAGCACACAGGCATCGACCTGATCCATCAGCCCATAATCCTCCGACCAGGCATGCACCCAGTCGGCGATGCCCGTCGGTCCCTCCGACTTGCCATCGACGGAAATCTTCATGGCGGCGATCAATTTACGCATAGCATTCTCCTTGGCGCTCAAGGCGCGATTGTCCGGCCGCACAGCCGGCGGTTGAAATCTTCAGGAATGGAATTGGGAAGCCGCCGACAAAAGCAGCGGTTATCAAGCGAGCACGCGCTCGCTTTCAGTCATCGGTCAGGCAGTCTTATCGGTCAGTCTTGTGGTCGTTCCGGTTCGTCTCCTTCCTGTTGATCGCGTCCTTCGGTTCAGGCCGGCAGGCGCCGGTCGTAGTCCTGCCTCAGTCTCGCCCACCCGTCCCAGAACGGTTCGGGCTGCTCGCCGCGCAAGCGGGCGGCGAGAATGTCGAGGTGGATGTGCCAGCCGGGGGCTATGTTGAGCATCATCGAACGGTCGCCCAGGCGGCGATGGATAATGGTGAGCAGCACGTCATTGCCTCGCGGGGTCAGCTCGAAGGTGACGCCGCCGGTGCTGCCCCAGGTGATGACGAGGCGGTGCGGGCGGTCGATCTCGATAATCTCACCCGGCATGCTATGCACGGCTGGGAATCCCGGCGGGCGCTCGCCGGCCGGCTCGGTCAGTTCGTCATTGCGCCAAGTGAACTCGAAGGCAGCACCGGCCGAAGTGCCCATCGGGCCTGCCGCCATCCATTGTTGGCGCAGCTCCGAATCGGTGATGTAGGCCCAGATGCGCTCGGCCGGACCGGGCAGCAGCCGTTCGATGGTCAAGGTGGCAGGTTCGGTGAGCGTGCCATAGCCATTCGCGGCGGGTTGTTCGTTCATTTGTCGTCTCCCTTCTTTTCCACCGATTTGCGGGCATCGTCCTTCCGCAGCAATCGTTCCAATATGTCGAGTCGCCCCGTCCAGAAGCGCGAGTAGGATCCAAGCCACTCATGTGCGCTGGCCAGCGGCCCGGCTTCGAGGTGGCAGATATGCGTGCGCCCCAGCACTTCGCGGCGGATCAGTCCGGCATTCTCCAGCACCTTGATGTGCTTGGAAGCCGCTGCCAGCGACATCGGGAACGGTTCGGCCAGCTGGCTCACCGTGCGCCCGCCGCCGGCGAGTTCGCGTAGCATCTGCCGGCGGGTCGCATCGCCAAGGGCATGAAAGATCTGGTCCATCTCGCTTGTTAGTAATTCAACCATGTGGTTGAATATGCATAGACGGCTGCTGATTGTCAACCGGTTGGTTGAGTATTATTTTGGGGCTGAAATGATGAACTTCCGGCGCGGTGCGGTCGATGTCCACGGCCACCATCGCCGGTATTTCAAGACCGGAGAATTGTTTGGACTTTGAAGGTGCTGGCAGTCACTGGCGAACCAGTCTCTGTCTGATTTCCCTGTTAGGCGCTGAAAAACAGCGAATTTTCGGCGATTTTGGGCCTCCGAGCCAAATTCGGCCTAAAATCTCGTTGCAGTTTCAACGCCTTGGCAGAAAATTCCCTATTCGGCCCAACAGGGAAAAGAATGCACTTTAACAGGGAAGCGCATGGTCGGCCGGGTCACGGCCTCGCAGATGGCCTCAGCATCGGCCGCATCGTTCTTCTGCCGCTTCAAGTAGGGTTTCACATACTGCGCAGGAAGCAGCCGCACATCATGGCCTCGTGCAATCAGTTCTCTAGCCCAATAGTGCGAGGAGCTGCATGCCTCGATCCCGACGAGGCATCGGGGCAGATTCTCGAAGAACCCCAGGACCCGCCCACGGGTCAGTTTCCTGCGGATGACAACCTCGCCAGCCGCATCCACGCCGTGCACTTGAAAAACCGACTTCGCGATATCCAGACCAATCGTCGTAGCAATGCCCATGGCAGCTCTCCTCCAGCTCTTCGTGGTGAAGAAAGGATCGAAGGCACGGACCATGGTCTCCTGTGTCATGCCGATACCGGTGTCTGCGACGCGGAGCTCGAGGAGGGGCGCATGGCCTTGACGCGCTATTGCGGCGTCTATCGAGATCGAGCCGCCGTCGGGCATCGCGTCGCGCGCGTTGAACACGAGATTCAAGACCGCGTTCTGCAGGCCCAGACGATCGCATCTCGCGGGAGGCATATCGCTTCCGATACGGACCTCAAGCCGAACCTGCGGTTCCCCAGCGCTTCGGATGAGGGTTTCGACCTCGGCCAGGCAGCTACTTACGTTGACGTATTCAGTTTCTCGAAGCGTTTCTCGGGCCCCACCGATCAACTCTCTCACAAGAGCGCCGGCACGTTGCAGTGCTGTCCTGGCGCTGGCGACCACGGGCTCAAGGGCCGGAGCCCTCGAGACGCTCGGATCCCGTGCGACGCGGTTCAACGCGGATGACGCTACCTGGATGAGAACTTTCCGTCTGGCTGCACGGATACAATTGGCATCGACCACATGGCAGCCTAAAGTCAAAAACGCCTATCAGTCGCCTCGCCCTAACCGAGGACAACCTGTTGAGGCTCCACACCTAGAGCGCTTCACCATTTCACGGAAATGGCGACCCGCTCTGTCTTCTTGTTTCTTCGCAATTCTGGACGGAAAACCGCTCACACTTTCCTGGAATTGCTCCTAGCTCCCAGACATTCCGTGTAGACGTCAACTCGGGAGATAAACTATGCTCCCTGCTCGTAGCCCATAGCCCGGCGGGGCCGCCAGGGTGCGGCCGGATTTCGCGCGAATTTCTGCGCCAGGGCGTCTCGCTTCGCAGCCTAACTCGTACAGGAACCCATATGTCTGTAATGCGGCAAGAAAGGTAAGCGGCGCGCAAGTCTTCCCACAGGGACCCGTCATGGATACTTTCAGTACCATGCGCGCCTTTCGGCGCATCGTTGAGCTTGGCGGACTGGCCAGGGCCGCCGAAGATCTGGGATTGTCGTCGGCAGGCCTCAGCAAGCAGCTGCGCGCCTTGGAAGCCCACCTCGACACGGTGCTGCTGCAACGCACGACCCGCAGTATGAGCCTGACGGAATCCGGGCGCGCATATTATGCGGATTGCTGCCGCATCCTTGATGAACTGGACGTGCTTGAACAGTCGATCAGGCGGCAATCCCAGCGCGTCACCGGAAGGCTGAGGCTTAATGCGCCGCTCTCATTCACCCTCAGCATTCTCTCGCCGCTTCTTGCCGAATTTCTGCGGGAGTATCCGGACTTGCAGCTCGATCTGGTGATGGAAGACCGGCTGATAGACGCCGTCGCGCATGGCTTTGACTTGTCGATCCGGCTGCGTTCCAGTCTGGACGATTCCACGTTGATCGCCAGACGGCTTGCCACCGTCAAACAGGTTCTGTGTGCGGCCCCTTCATATCTTGAACAAAATGGCGAGCCCGCAATACCGGACGATCTACAACGTCACAAGATCCTCATCTATAGTCTGGCACAAATGCAGGATATCGTCCCCACGGCAGCCGGCAGTGAGCGAAGCCAGATCAACAACAGCCTGCTGCTGCGCGACCTGCTCATCGCAGGCTTGGGAATTGGCGCACTGCCTTCCTTCCTCGCAGACCCGGCGATTGCGCGCGGCGAACTTCGGCGTGTCCTTCCCGCCTTCATGGATGAGCCGCGCCATGTCTATGCGGTCTATCCAACCACCCGCCATCTTCAACCCAAGGTAAAGGCCTTCGTGGAATTTCTGGGCCGTCGCCTGCCTTCCGTCATGAACGACTACAGCTAGCGTCCCAAAGCACGCAGGCTGGCAACCAAATCCTGTAATCCTGCTGCTGCCTACCGGTATTCTTGACCGGCAGCGAAAACTGTCCGTACCACGACGAGCTTACTCCCCCGCCACGCTGTCCGTAAGTTGATGTCATCGAACAGATCGACATCACAAAGGACAGGATGATGACGCTACAAACCCCCACCCGCCACACAGCCCCGTTGATCGTCGATTTCTTTCACGATGTCGTTTGCGGCTGGTGCTATGTCATGTCACCACGTTTGCGGCAGGTCGCAGCCGAGCTAGATATCGAGGTCCGCCATCGCAGCTTCGTCCTGCAGGATTCCCGTGAAAGGATAGTGCAGGCTTTCGGCACGATGGAGAAGGCTAAGACCGAGATCCTTGACCATTGGGAAGCCTGCGCGAAACAGGATGACGAGCAGCGCTTCGATATTCAAGGCATGCGCGCCGAAAGCTTCGAATATCCTAGTGGTCTTGCTGGCGCGCTCGCCTGCCAGGCAGCCTATATAATAGGCGGCGATGCTGCCCACTGGGACTATTTCGATGCTGTCCAAAATGCCCATCTCAGCCAGCATCGCAATATCGGCAACCGTTCCGTGTTGCTCGACATCGCTGTCGATCTGGGTTTCGCGCGCGACGTCTTTGCCTCTCGCATGAACAGTGAAGCCGCCGGTAACCGGGTGCAGGCCGACCGCGACGAGGCCCGCAAGCTGGGCATTCGCTCCATTCCCACCCTGATCGTCGGTCCAGATCTCGACCGATTGCAAACCATGCCTGCACCGGCGCTCAAGGCCCGGCTGCAAGCTGTCATGCAGAATGCATGACAGCTTCTCGGAAACTCTCGGCCCCAACCTCCGAAAGGAAAGAAAACATGAGACGCTCCCGTACACTTCGCGCCTGCTATTGCTCGGCAGCGCCAGCCTTTCGACCGAAGCACAAATAGCCCATGCCGACGGTAACGCAAAAGTGCCCGTTGCCACCAGTGGTCAGGAAGTTGGCATCAGCCCGTGGGGTCCGGACGATGAAATCGGCCGCCTCAACCTGATCACGCCGGAATCGCGCGCCGCCGTCCTGTCGCGGATCAAGGGCGGCAAGGCATACGATCTGGCGACGGACTACTATATCGGCATGCCGAGCTGGCAGGCTGCGGGCGATCCACATTACCAGTTCTGGATGACCCATACGCCGCGCGGCACGGAGGTGGATGACCCGATGGGCGTCGGCAAGGAAATGAATGCCACCCGTAGCTACACGGGATCGGCGTTTTCCATGTACAGCCATACCGGCACCCACATCGACGCGCTCAACCATTTCGGTATTCATGGCAAGATCTGGAACGGTTTCAAGACCGACGAGCATCTCGGCGATCGCGGCTGGAAGCGCACCGGCATTGAAAAGTTTCCGCCACTCATCGCCCGGGGCGTCATGATCGATATTGCCGCGGCCAAGCGCGTGGATATGCTGTCGGACGGTTATCGAATCACCCGTCAGGATATCGAAGACGCACTGGCACGCCAGAACTCCACCCTGCAGGAAGGCGACATCGTCCTGATCCGAACCGGCCGTATGAAACTGTTCAACGACCCGCAAGCCTATATGGCGAACCCTCCCGGCATGGGACTGGATGCGGCACGCTACCTCGTCGAGGAAGGTGGCGCGATGGTGGTCGGCGCGGACAATCTGAGCTTCGAAGCCTTTCCTTCGGAAGTGCCGGACGACTATGTGCCGCTCCACACCTATCTGCTGGCGCAGCAGGGCGCTCCGATCATCGAGTTGCTCGCACTTGATGAGCTGTCACGGGACAAGGTCTATGAGTTCGCCTTCATTGGCGGCCCGCTGAAAATCCGTGGCGGCGATGCTGCGCCTCTGCGTCCGGTTGCTCTGCCACTCCAGTAGCTGAAAACTGGCTTTGCAATATCGAAGCGGAGGCTTACGTCCGCATGAGCACCGAGCCAGTGAGGATGGGCGATTCTCCGCTTTCTGTCACGGAGGAAAAGCGGATCGTGAGCACGCCCCGATGCGAATGGCGGCGATGCTGCCTGCAGCAGTTCGAAGAGATCGACCTCTACGCGTTAGGGTCGAAAGTCACGCATTTTGCGCAAAAGTGCCCGCCACGTGGCGGTTATTCACGCGCATCGTGGGTGAACACAAATGATGGCAAGCGGCGCAATCAGGCGCCGGACCAACCAAAACTCGAGGTTCAAAATGAGTGATACACGCAAACTCGTCGCCGTTGATGGCGCATCGCAGAATATCGGCTCAGGCCCGGCGGATGCCTTGCCGAGCAAGGGCAATCGCGTCGCCAAGCCGCGCTCACGACAATCGCTTCGGCGGATGCTCGCTGCAGCTTCGGCCGGGGCAATCGGACTTTTGGTCGCAACGGCGGCATCCGTGGAGGGGGCCGCCACCAAGGCGCCGGCCGCGACCGTCCAACCCGCGCTGGATACGTCGATCCGCCCGTTCAGCTTCCAGGCGTCCGAGGCAGCACTGGCTGACCTCAAGCAGCGGGTCAAAGTGACGCGATGGCCGGACCAAGAACTCGTTCAAGACGACACGCAGGGCGTTCGGCTTGAGACGATGCAGAAACTCGCCGACTACTGGGCGAACCAGTACGACTGGCACAGGGCCGAAGCGAACCTCAACAAATATCCCCAGTTCGTCACCAACATAGACGGCGTGGACATCCACTTCATCCATGTGAAGTCGAAGCACAAGAACGCGTTGCCCGTGATCATCACGCACGGCTGGCCCGGCTCGATCATCGAGCAACTGAAGATCATCGATCCGTTGACCAATCCCACAGCGCACGGCAGCACCGCAGCAGATGCGTTTGACGTCATAATTCCATCAATCCCCGGTTACGGCTTTTCCGGCAAACCCACCGAGCTCGGCTGGGACCCGCAGCGTGTCGCGCGGGCCTGGGCCGTTCTGATGGAGGACCGCCTGGGTTACAAGAAATATGTCGCACAGGGCGGCGACTGGGGTGACGCAGTTAACGAGCAGATGGCGCTACAGAAGCCTGCGGGGCTGCTTGGCATCCACACCAACATGCCCGGCACGCTTCCCGATAACATTTCAGCGGCGCTGGCCGGCGGTCCGCAGCCGACGGGCCTGACGGGCGACGAGGAGTATGCGTGGAAGCAGCTCGATTTCTTCTACAAGCATCGTGTCGGCTACGCGTTGGAAATGGGAGCCCGGCCACAGACACTCTACGGTCTGGACGATTCGCCGATCGCCCTTGCCGCGTGGATGATTGATCATGATCCGGAAAGCCAGAAGCTGATCGGCCGCGTCTTTGACGGGGCGTCCGAAGGGCTGACGCGCGATGACATCCTCGACAACATCACGCTCTACTGGCTGACTAACACGGGGCTGTCTTCGGGCCGCCTCTTCTGGGAAAGCAAGCTCGCTTTCTTCGCGCCCAAGGGCGTGACGATCCCGGTCGCGGTGAGCGCTTTTCCTGACGAAATCTACACCGCTCCCCGCAGCTGGACCGAGAAAGCCTTTCCGAAGCTGATCCACTACAATCGCCTGCCTAAGGGTGGGCACTTTGCGGCCTGGGAACAGCCGGAAGTCTTCACTGAAGAGTTGCGAGCCTCGTTCAGGTCGCTGCGCTAGTCGCTTTGAGAAAACACGGCGCGCTCAACGCGCCGTGTTCCCAATTACAAGGAGAAAGCCATGACCAATGCAACCCAAACTCCGACAGTGCAAACGGTCGATCTGAAGCTCGAGGTCGTCGTCATCCCTGTTTCCGACGTCGATCGTGCCAAGAGTTTCTATGGTGGCCTCGGTTGGAGGCTCGACGCCGACTTCGCCGTCGGCGACACATTCCGGGTCGTGCAGTTCACCCCGCCCGGCTCGCCGAGCTCGATCCATTTCGGCACGGGGCTGACGTCGGCCGCGCCCGGCTCGGCAAGCGGGCTCTACCTCGTCGTGTCGGATATCGAGGCCGCGCGTGCCGAACTCATCGGTCGCGGCGCCAACGTCAGCGAGGTCATCCACCGCGCCGGTCCGGGGCAGCCGCCGATCAACGGTCGGGATCCGGAGGGCCGCAGCTACCGCTCCTACGCCTCGTTCAGCGATCCGGACGGCAACGGTTGGCTATTGCAGGAAGTCACCGAGCGATTGCCAGGGCGCGTGGATACGGACATTACGACATTCACCTCGTCGAGCGAACTCGCAGCAGCGCTCCGGCGCGCGGCGGCCGCCCACGGCGAACACGAGAAGCGAACCGGGGGCAAGCATGATGAGAATTGGCCGGACTGGTACGCCGTCTACATCGTCCGGGAACAGGCCGGCGGGCCGCTGCCATCATGAGCGACTGCCCCGCATGAACCGGTTTAGAAACGGGGCGGCGGAGGCCGCCTCGTACTTCCGTCGGGGCGGTCTGGGCGTGGACGTCCGTGGCCTTCGAAATCGGCCCCCAGGGAGGAAGAACGGCTTCAGAACCGCCTTTCGGGAATGCCGGGGCCGCGGTCGAGCACTTTGATGGCCACGGTTTCGTTAGTAAGCTTCCGCGCCTCTATTTCCGCACGGCCGCCAGATTTCAGCGCATTGTCGATCAAGTTGGTAAGAAGCCGCCTGAGAGAGTGGCAGGGTCACGATGCCGCCGGCGCTCACTTCGGTAATCGCGCCGCCTCGCCGGTACTCTGATAATCATCCGGATAAAGGTCTTTCGGAATTGCCGTGGGCCGCTTCGTGTATTGCCGAGGCCTTACAATGACTCGCGTCTATCAATGGAAGTTTACGGGATGCTACCTCGCTGCTGGGTGCGCGGCATCCGGCAGTGAGCGAAGCCAGATCAACAACAGCTTGCTGCTCCGCGACCTGCTTATCGCGGGCTTGGGAATTGGCGCACTGCCTTCCTTCCTCGCAGATCCGGCGATTGCGCGCGGCGAACTTCGGCGTGTCCTTCCCGCCTTCATGGATGAGCCGCGCCATGTCTATGCGGTCTATCCAACCACCCGCCATCTTCAACCCAAGGTAAAGGCCTTCGTGGAATTTCTGGGCCGTCGCCTGCCTTCCGTCATGAACGACTACAGCTAGCCCCACAAAGGCCGCAACTATCTCTTTGCCCCACATGTGAATGTTGCGGGCAGGCTGGCACCCAAATCCTGTGATCCTGCTGCTGCCTACCGGTATTCTTGACCGGCAGCGAAAACTGTCCGTACCACGACAAGCTTACTCCCCCGCCCCGCTGTCCGTAAAATGATGTCCATCGAACAGATCGACATCACAAAGGACAGGACGATGACGCGATCGGAACTTGCCAATGTCACACGGTTGACGAGCCTCGCTGCGTTGACGGCCTCGATCGCGCACGAAGCGGTTCGCAGCGCTACGCTCGGCGCTTCGATGCTGATGATGGCTGCATCCGCCATGGGCTTCTCGACCGGCCCCGATGGTCGACTTCAACGCCTATGCGATGGTTGCCGAATTTGGGCTCGCGCTGGACGAATTTCCCGTGATGCTCGTGGCTCTGGGGCACGGCCTGCCGCAAAACTGGCCGCAGAAACCGCGGCGGCCGGTCGAAACAGTCCTCGAACTCGTGTGAGGCCGTCATGACCAGCCGTATTGCCTATGTCCTGGCGACCGCAGTCGCACCCGCAATATGGGGAACCACCTATATCGTCACCACTGAGTTCCTGCCACCGGATCGGCCCTTGACCGTCTCCATACTGAGAGCGCTACCGGCGGGGCTGCTGCTGCTCGCGGCCGTGCGTTCGCTGCCAAGCGGCAAATGGTGGGGTCGCGTTTTTCTCCTGGGAGCCCTCAATTTTTCAATCTTCTGGTATCTGCTGTTCGTTGCCGCCTATCGACTGCCTGGTGGCGTCGCGGCCACGGTAGGGGCTATGCAGCCGCTTTTCGTGCTTTTCCTAGCGCGCTTCATGATCGGAACGTCGATACGCCCAGTTTCCGTCTTTGCTGCGCTTGCCGGAGTTCTCGGCGTCGCCATACTAATACTGCAGCCAAATGCGAGGTTCGATCCGGTGGGACTTATAGCCGGTCTCGGCAGTGCCGTATCTCTTGCGGCGGGCTTAGTGCTGAGCAAACGCTGGCAAGCGCCGGTCTCGGCGCTCACTTTCTCGGCCTGGCAACTAACCGCCGGCGGATTGCTGCTTTTGCCGTTCGCTCTTGCGGTGGAGCCAGCCCTGCCCATTCCGAGCGCGAAGAACTTGGCCGGCTTCATCTGGCTTGCCGTGCCCGGCGCGGCTTTGACCTACATCCTTTGGTTTCGCGGCATTGCGCGGCTCGGACCTGCGGCTGTCGCGCCGCTCGGCCTGCTGAGCCCGGTCGTCGCGGTGGTAATCGGCTGGATGGTGCTCGGCCAGAGCCTCGGAGCGTTCCAACTAACTGGTATGGCGATCGTGCTGCTCAGCGTTTGGGCGGGGCAGAAGGTCCCGCAGGCCGCTCAGGTACCTCGACCTAGCAGAATGCGTGACCGCATCTCCCGAAAACTTTCAGCCTCCAACCTCGAAAGGAAGAAAACATGAAACCCTCCCGTACAATTCGCGTAATTGGCCTGCTCTTGCTCGGCAGCGCGAGTCTTTTGACCGAAGCACAAATAGCCCATGCCGCCGACGTGAAGTCCGTTTCGAGGCTCGCATTCGGCCCCGACAGCATTCTCTTTGTTGCAGACTGGAAAGGCGCCCAGGTGCATGCGCTGGCGTTGCCGGCGCCCTTGCCCAGCAACGGCGAAGGCACCTTCAATATCGTGGACCTGGAGGCGTTGCTTTCCAAGTCGCTAGGCGCTGGCAAGGTCAAGGTCGAAGACATGGCGGCGCGCCCTGGCTCGGGCGAGGTGTACCTGGCGGTGAGCATCGGAGCGAACAAGACGCCGGCGGTTGTTGCCGTGACTTCCGACAAAAAGGTGCGCGAGCTCAACCTTGCGAGCATCAAGTCTACGACGGTTGCGCTGAAGAACCCGAACAACTCCAACTACGAGTTCTGGAAGGAAACACCGGAACGCAGCTTCACTGTCACGGACATGAAGTGGAACAACGGCGAGTTGTTCGTTGCGGGCCTGTCAAATCAGGATTTCGCGTCAACTCTGCGTCGCATCCCGTACCCGTTCACCAGCCAACAGACGATGACGTCAGTGGAGATCTACCACACCACGCACAACCAGATTGAAACGCGCGCTCCCATTCGCGCAATGTCGTTCGCAACGCTTGGCGGAAAGCCGTACGTCGTCGCCGCGTATCTCTGCACGCCGCTCGTGACCATCCCGCTCGAGGACTTGAAGGACAGTGCGCACATCAAGGGCAAGGCCATCGCGGAACTGGGCTACGGCAACACCCCCGCGGACATGATTTCGTACAGCGCCAAGGACCCGAGCGGCAAGCCGCAAGACATGCTGATGCTGTTGAATTACCAACGCTCGGGCAACATCATCCCGGTCTCCGAGGTCGAGGCTGCGAACGAGAAGCCAGGCATCGACAAGCCCGTGCCTGCCGGCCAAATCGTCGGCGTGCAGGAGACGCCGGCACCGCTGGTGGGGGCCACCCGCATCGACAACCTCGACGACCAGTTCTTCATCGTTGTGCGCCGAGAGCTGGAGAAGGATGCCCTGCAGTTGGTGTCGTTCGACAAGGCCATGCTCTTCCGGCTAACCGATTACGTCTCCGAGTACGACTTTCCGCAGTACCGCTACAACAACAACACATTCCAGCTCAAGAACTTCAAGCCTGCCCATGACATCCTGATGAAGCAGGAAGGGTTCCCCGAGCTCATCGGTTCGCACGAGTGAGGCCGGTGTGACGAAGGCGTTGCGCGCTCTGTGCGCCCTGGCCCTATGGACAGCGGCCGCCGCTCAGGCGGTCGCTGCCCAGTTGGTGCCTGTTGCCGTCCAACCGTCAGGGCCTGAGGTGCCAGCGAACCTGTTACGCATCTCCCTGGTGTTCGCGCAGCCTGTCGGCGAGCAGGTCCTGCCACGGCTAGAGCTGCGCCAGGCCAACGGCAATGTCATCGACAAGCCGTTTTTGGAGCAGGAACTCTGGTCTCCCAGCGGCAAGATCTTGACGGTGCTTCTGCATCCTGGGCGCGTGAAGAGCGGGCTCATCGCCCATGACACCGTCGGACCTGTGCTCCACGCCGACGGGCTGGTGGTGCTGACGTTGGGCGGTCAGGAAATCAAGCGCTGGAAGGTGGGTTCGGACGACCACGATGGCCCGCGCCCATCCGGCTGGAACGTCGGAAGCGTCCGCGCAGGCACACGCGAGCCGCTGGTAGTGGAGCTGGACGCGCCTATCGACGGTCGGGATGTCGACTACCTCGCGGTTGCGAACTCGAGTAATCGCCGAATCCAGGGGCGCGCTCGGCTCGAAGTTGGCGAAAAGAGATGGATCTTTGCGCCCGACGCTCCCTGGACTGAATTGAGGTACACGCTGGCCGTCTTTGGCAACCTCGAGGATGCTTCTGGCAACCGGTTGAACGGACACTTCGAGTCGCCCGGGACTGCGCCTGAGCCGACCGCTGCCGACGTCTACATCCCTCTAGCGATTGACCGAGCGCTGGTGACGCCGTAAGCGCCGCTTACGCAGTTCCACCGGTATTTTTCGCCGGCAGCGAAAACTGTCCGCACCACGACGAGCTTATTCCCCCGCCACGTTGTCCGTAAGTTGATGTCAATCGAACAGATCGACATTAACAAAGGATTCGATGATGACGCGCGCGGAACTTGCCGATGTCACACGGTTGACGAGCCTCGCTGCGTTGACTGCCTCTATCGCTCACGAGGTCAACCAGCCGCTGGCCGGTATCATCACCAACGCCAGCACCTGTCTCAGGATGCTGGCCGCCGACCCGCCCAATGTTGAGGGCGCCCGCGAGACCGCGCGCCGCACCATCCGCGACGGCAATCGCGCGGCCGATGTGATCACGCGGCTGCGTGCTCTTTTTAGCAAGCGGGCAGCCGCGATCGAACCCATCGATCTTAACGAGGCCACTGTCGAGGTAGTTGCCCTGTTGTCAGGCGACCTGCAGCGAAATCGCGCGATTCTGCGCACCAAACTTGCCGACGGGCTGCCGAGGGTCGGCGGCAACCGCGTCCAGCTCCAACAGGTGATCATGAATCTGTTGCGCAATGCTGTGGATGCGATGACCGACGTGGACGATCGCGCGCGGTCAATATTGCTCAAGACTGAGCCGGACCAGGAAGGCCATGTACGCCTCTCGGTGCAGGACGCCGGCGTCGGCTTTGGCCCTGCGGGTCCTGACCGGATCTTCGATGCGTTTTACACCACCAAGAGCGACGGCATGGGAATCGGACTCTATGTCAGCTGCTCCATCATCGAGAACTTTAACGGGCGCCTCTGGGCTCAGGGAAACGATGGCCCAGGCGCCACGCTCTGCTTTTCGATCCCGGAATACGTTCCGGATCCCGCGACAGCAGATCATATTGGCCCGAGACGGGCGCCGGTGAGCGGGTGCAGGCCGACCCGTGACCAAGTCCGTAGCTGAGCAACCGATCCCACTTTTCCCGGAACTGCTCTAGCTGTGAGCTTTCAGGAGGTTGTCCATTCGGACCGGACCGAGGAGACTGGAGTTACCAGGCTTCAGCACTCACCGGAGGGTCCGAATGAACATCCACAAGAATGCCCGTCTCGCGCCGCTGCGTCGAGAGGAGATGGCGCTGGCGGTGATAGAAGGCGGTTTTTCGAAAGCCCATGCGGCGCGGACGTATGGCGTGTCGGCCAAGATCGTGGCTCGCTGGGTCGAGCGCTACAAGGCCGAGGGCCACGCGGGCATGGCCGACCGTTCGTCACGGCCCAACGTCATGCCAGGTCTGACCGGCCAGGCCGTGGCCGAGCGCATCGTCGTCCTGCGCCGCCAACGACTGACCGGCAAGCACATCGCCATGGAGGTAGGCGCCTCGCCCGCCACCGTCAGCCGGGTTCTCAGGCGTGCAGGGTTGTCGCGCCTGAGGGACCTCGCGTCAGCCGAACCGATCCGCGAGCATCCCGGCGACATGATCCACATCGACATCAAGAAGCTTGGGCGATTTGAACGGGTTGGCCACCGCATCACCGATGATCGCACAGGCCAGTCCAACAGTCGAGGCGTGGGCTGGGAGTTCGTCCATGTCTGCATCGACGACGCTTCCCGCATCGCCTTCTCGCAGATCCTGCCCGACGAGAAAAAGGAGCGCGCCATCGCCTTCCTCAAGGCGGCGGTTGCCTACTACGCCAGCCTCGGCGTCACGATAGCCCGCGTCATGAGCGACAACGGCTCCTGCTACAGATCGAAGGCTTTCGCCAAGGCCTGCCGCGATCTCGGCCTCAAGCACGTCACGACAAGGCCTATACGCCCAAGACCAATGGCAAGGCCGAGCGCTTCATCCAGACGGCGTTGCGCGAATGGGCCTAGGCCATTGCCTATCCGACATCAAATCACCGCGCCGTGGAACTTCCCGTCTGGCTGCACAGATACAATTGGCATCGACCACATGGCAGCCTAAAGTCAAAAACGCCTATCAGTCGCCTCGCCCTAACCGAGGACAACCTGTTGAGGCTCCACACCTAGAGCAGCACCGAGCGCCCTGGCCGATATGATCGTGAGCCGCTCCTGACCCAAGTACATCACGATGAGACCGACAAGCACTGGATCAATGAAGTAGATCAGAATCACCAGGCTGACTGGAAGGTAGTTTCACAGCCCCTAGATAGCCGTAGAGCACTACGGCATAGGCCACGCCCATTGCCAAGGCTATCCGCATTGGTCTGCGTGGAATTGCGATCGGCTGGTGCAAGGTCGCCAACAACACGAGCGTGTGTGATCACTACCGAAAAGATACTTGCGGCCGGTGATGACGCTTAGAGAGGAGATTGATTGTGATCCGCTACAAGAACAAGAGAGCGATCATCACAGGAGGCGCCCAAGGCATTGGTCTTGCATGTGCTCAGCGACTGCTGAACGAAGGCGCACAGGTTCTCGCGGCGGACATTCAGAAATGGGAGGGGAGTGCTGCGTCGAGCGTCCTGGGCGAAAGCGAGCGGTTCAGATATCGGCGGACTGACGTCACTTCTCGGCAGGAAGTCGAGGCGATGGTCGCCGAGGCGGTGGCCTCATTTGGAGGCGTTGATGTCCTAATATCCAACGTTGGGGTGGCGAAGAAAAAGCCATTTCTGGAACTCACGGACGGGGACCTCGCGACCGGCTTTCAGATCAATCTTGTTTCCATGATTCTTTGCGGTCAGGCGGTGGCCCGACAGATCAAGACTCAGGGGACGCCGGGGGCAATTGTGCACATGTCTTCCGTGAACGGCGTGATGGCGATGCCAGGCTACGCCGTTTACAACGTGTCCAAGGGTGGCATCGAGCAACTCACTAGGGTGATGGCTCTTGAGCTTGCCCCTCTCGGAATCCGGGTCAATGCTGTTGGTCCCGGCACAATCCTCACCGAAATGAGCCGCAGCAACGTGTTGTCCGATAACGAAGCAAGGCGCACAATTCTGTCTCGTTCGCCCCTTGGTCGGTTTGGCGAACCAGAGGATGTTGCATCGGTGGTCGCCTTCCTGGCGAGCGATGATGCAGCTTATGTGACCGGCGAAACCGTCTTCATCGATGGGGGCCGGCGAGCTCTCAACTACGTCGTCCCGGTCGCGTGAAGTGTCGATCAATGCTTAGACCTGAGAGACACCGCACTTACTATCGGCGCGACGACGATCGCATAACTCGTTGCCCGAAGGCACCGTGGTGCGGGTGAAGGCACGAGTAGAGGTGATTGCAAACGGGATCACCTTATGGCTCCAGACTTTCAACGTGCCGACGATCTCGCACTCTGTCGTATTCTTGGCCAGCGACGATACTGTGCCGCGGCAAGGCGATTATCAGTTTTACGCTATGACTACCGGGCACGCCCCAGGACCCGACAAGTCAGCGCGCGTGGAGGAGGAGTTTCATGCTCGTCATCGATTCTCATTTGCACTTTCAGGACCGCGTCCACTATCCGCTAACGTTCCCATCGGCCGTTGGCGACAGGCTCGACCGCGACTTCACGCCCGAAGACCTCCGCCCGTCACTCATTGAGTGCGGCATAGACAAGACCATCCTCGTTCAGTTGCACAACGACATCGACGAGACCGAAGACTATCTCGACGTCGCCAACAATGTCGACTTCATCGCGGGCGTCGTCGGCTGGGTGCCGCTAGCCGATGCCGAACAATGCGCAAAGGCGTTGGATCGACTTGCTGGTCGTGGCAAGTTGGTCGGCATCCGCCACCTAATTTCGTATGAGCCTGATCCCGAATGGATTCTGCGGCCGCCGGTTCTGGAATCGCTAGGTCTGCTCGCCGCAGCAGACCTGGTGTTTGAGGCAATACCACTCACCGAAGCGCAGTTGAGGTCGGTGCTGGAAGCCGCTCGGCGCGTTCCTAGTCTGAAGGTAGTGCTCAATCACATGGGAAACCCGCCCGTTGCAGATGAAGGTTGGGACCCGTGGGCTGCCCAGATAGCGCAAGCATCAAACCTTCCCAACATTTCGGTGAAGCTCTCCATCGGCCTCGCACTGGCTGTGCGGTGGTCCTGGTCTACGGACGCCTTGAGAAAGTATGCCGAGCACGTCATCAATCGGTTCACGCCGAACCGCGTTATGGCCGGGAGCAATTGGCCGGTGATTCTGCTCTGCGCGAGCGTGACCGATGCTTGGCGTGGAATTGAGACTTTGGTTGCCGGGCTAGCCGAACCGGAGCAGCAGGCGATCATGGGCGAGACCGCCCAGCGCATCTACGCTCTGGGAGGTCCTCGGTAGTCGGCACTCTTCAAAAAGTCCGAACTGGACCTCAGACCTGTGCACCTGCGAACGAAGCCAGTAGCCCAAATGCCCTCAACGGAGATCGCCTTGTCCATGACCATGAAATTCCCCTTCATAGAAGATACGCTCGGCAAGAAACTGCAGATCGGATCGGGGCTTTCGGTCGACTGCATGACGTGTCACCGGTGTGAAACTCGACGTCAAGGCGCTCGTCGACCGCTGGGCGAAGACTATGGGTGATTGCACTGGGATGGGATCAAGCGGCTTTTCTGCCAGCCATGCCGCGATGCTGGGCGACCGGACCGCAACCTGACGTTCACCAACCATTCAAGGACGCCAGAGCAGCGGCGCTAGACGCCTCCCGTGATCCCGTGCGTCCGCGAGTATCGGTTAGGGGACGGCGATTGCCATCCGGCCAAGGCGCCATCGCTCGGGCGATAGATATCGATCCTCAGGGGGTAGCATCGGGCAGCGTCATCGGAATGGCCCACGCTGCAATCTCCGCCCGGGCAGGCCGAGAGCGCGCCGAGCAGATCGATCTCGGCAAAAAGTTCGAGGAAATCCCCAGGACGCACTGGTGTGGGCTTCATGAAATACTGGTGCGTGTTGCGTGTGAAGCCCGTGCACAGGAAGACGTTCAAGACGTCGTGGATGTGCGGCTCGGCTTGCGCAAGCGGCATGTTCCGCGCTTCGGCAAGCGCTCGAGTCAAATTCGAGTGGCAGCAATAATGATACTCGGTCCCCTTCAGCAGGACATTGGTGTAGGGATCACAGCGAGTGCCGATCACATCATGCACTCCCGCTCCGTCCTCGTCCCAACCATACCAGCCGAGCGTATCGTGAGTGATGGTCGCCATCGGGCGTAGGCTTGGCAGACTGCTCCATAGACGATCGCCGGTGCTGACGTGCGTGGCATGAAGCGCTCGCGTCTTGCCGCTGAAGAATCGTTCGGACAGATCGTGCTCGTTCCAAAGATTGAGATCGCCGACCTGGGGGCCTTCGACACTGACTATGCGAAAGAAATGTCCTGCGGCAACTCTGAACGACTTGGCGTCGCGGGGCGGGACCAAGATTTCGGAGATTTTCGTCATTCCGGAGCGCGCTGCTTCGTAAAATGCGTTGTCGATCACCGGCAAATATTCCACCGAATAGACCGTATTTGCAGGCGCTCTACGCCGTGCTGCTGCGTCAGGCGGCTCCATCAAATGCACTGATCGTACCATTTGTCGTTCTCCCTCTAAGCGCGGCCCGACACCTGCGGCGGGGGTAGTGCCAGCAAGTGCCGGGCCTGACCGGCGAGGCTCAGTGGCGGCACCGGCTGGTTAATATATACGCTCCCGCTAATATAATCGGAACACACACAATTGATCTGTACGGAAATATGGGAACATTCTCCTGCAGCCGCCGTTGACCGTCTCACCACCTGGGCATGAGCGCTTTCGAAGCGCTTGCCAAGCTCGCGGCACACGGCTCTCCGGATCTGAAAGCGTTTGCCGACCTGCGGGACCGGTACGACACCGATCAACTCTCGATCCTGACAACATGAGCGCGAGCGCGATGTCGGTTTGGGCCGGCAGCGGACCGGCTGCTTTCGGCGCCAGGAAAGCAAGAGCGGACGCACAGTTCGACAAGTGCAATGTCTGGAGCTGACCCGAAGCCGACGTACCTCTTCGACGGCGCGAACGGCAGCTTTGCGCCTCATATCGGCCGTCGAGATGCGTTACCGCGCCCTCCAAAAGCCGGCATTCGGAGCCGCAGCGCACTGCGTTGATTGCGTTCCTCGCTCCAATTTCAGTCTAATTTCAGCTCGGCATCATGACGATCCGACGGCCTCGGGCATCATGATCGAAAACGTGGAAACGCATCATGACGGATATGGAAGGCGCACAGCACTGGACCGAGAACAATTCCCGCAGCTTTCTGGACTACGGGCGCTACTTCGTTCCAGAACGCGAGCGCCAGGTCGACATGATCGCCGACCTGATCCCGGTGGCCTCGGGCAGCTTGTTGGTCGAACTCTGCCCCGGCGAGGGGCTGCTTAGCCAAGCCTTGCTGGAGCGATTTCCGGACAGCCGGGTGCTGGCGCTCGACGGATCGGGTCCGATGCTCGAACGGACACAAGCGACCTGCCGCGATCATGCCGACCGACTGATCACAGCTACATTCGAGCTGGCGGATCGCGACTGGCGAAGCTTTTCCGAGCCGCCGCATGCGATCGTCTCATCGCTCGCGATCCACCATCTCGACGACCGGCAGAAGCAGATCCTGTTTGCCGACCTCGCAACGGCGCTCCGTCCCGGCGGTGTCTTGGTGGTGGCCGACATCGTGCGGCCGCCGAGCGCTGGCGGCCTCGCCATCGCCGCGCGGCAGTGGGACGAGGCGGTGCGTTCGCGCTCGCTCGCGATTGACGGCGACTTGGCTGCCTTCGCCGAGTTCAACCGGTTGGGCTGGAACTACTTCCGCAATCCCGACGGCGAGCCGATCGACAAGCCGTCCTCGCTGGCCGAGCAGCTTGGCTGGCTGACCGAAGCCGGGTTCAGCGCGGTCGACTGCATTTGGCTCTTCGCCGGCCACGCAATCTTCAGCGGGCGCAAGCCTTGATGTCGGAGGACAGCCGTGATGTCTTCGAACATGCTAGGAATTTGATCGACGACTGGAGCAAAGTGTGTAGCTGCTTTCCGTCCGGAATCGCGTGAAACTGTCTAACTGTCGCGTGCAGGCCGAATTTGTTTGACGTCTCCTTCGAAGGGGCGACATGACGACGTTCGAATTCTCCGGCCACAAGCTCGATCTGCGCAAAGGTAGGCTGCAGAGGGGCGGGCACGACGTTGACCTCCGAGCCAAATCGCTTTCGCTGCTCACCTATCTGCTGGAGAACGCCGGCCGCGTCATCGGCAAGGACGAGCTGGTCAATGCCGTTTGGCCCAACATCGCTGTCTCGGACGATTCCCTCACCCAATGCATGAAGGACGTCCGCAAGGCGCTCGGTGCGGATGCGGAAGGCCTGATCCGCACCGTGCTGCGGCGGGGCTATGTGATCGATGAGGATCGTGTGCGTCGAATCGGGGATCGCGAGGTGTCGGCCACGGGCACGGGGCCGGGCGCCGGCGACGCACCGTCGATCGCGGTGCTGCCCTTCGAGAATCTCAGCGGGGACCCGGCGCAGGACTATTTCGCCGACGGCATGGTCGACGAGATCATCACGGCGCTGTCGCACATGCGTTGGCTGTTCGTGATCGCCCGCAATTCCAGCTTCGCCTACAAGGGACAGGCCGACGGCTTGAAACGGGCCGGAGCCGAACTCGGCGTGAGATATTTGCTGACCGGCAGCGTTCGCAAGGCCGGCGACCACATCCGCCTCACCGGACAGCTCGTCGACCAATCGTCCGGCAAGACGATCTGGGCCAACCGCTATGACGGAACCATGGCCGACGTGTTCGACCTGCAGGATCGGCTCGCGGAGAATGTCGTTGGCGCCATCCAGCCCTCCATCCTGTCGGCCGAGATCGAGCGTGCGCGACGCAAGCGGCCGGAAAGCCTCGCCGCCTACGACTATGTGCTGCGCGCTTTTCCGCTTGCGTGGTCGCTCGAGCGGGCGCAGAACGAGGAGGCCGGGACGCTGCTTGATCGCGCGATCGCGATCGAGCCGGATTATCCGCTCGCGCTTTCGCTGCTTGCCTGGTGCCATCTGCAGCGCGTCGCCTACCACTGGACCGAAACGCCGGCCGCGTCTCGGGAGGAGGGCATGCGCCTGGCGCAGAAGGGGGCGGCGCTCTCCGGCGATGACCCGATGGTCCTCGCGGTGCTCGGCGCCGCGCATTCCTTCGCCCGTGACTACGATGTTGCCGACATGCATCTGACGCGGGCGCGCGCGCTCGATCCGAATTCGGCCTGGGCCTGGCTGCGCAGCGCCTGGCTTGATGTCTATCGCGAGCGGCCCGAGGCGGCGATCGAGAAGTTCGGGCATTTCGAAAGACTGAGCCCGCGCGACCCGATGGGCTACATGGCGGAGCTCGGCATCGGCGCCGCCCATCTCATTGCGGCGCGCTACGAGGAAGCATTGGTCATGACGCAGCGTGGGGTCAGCCGGCAGCCTGGCGCCACCTGGGCGCTACGCCAGCTGGTGACGGCGCTGGTCCATGCAGGCCGCAAGGACGAAGCACGGCGCGCTTGCGGCAGGCTGCTGGAAAGCCATCCGGGTCTGACGATCACCAAGATCTGGGACCAACTACCTTTCGAGGCGGGCACGCGCGAGCGCGTCGCAGCCAGCCTACGAGAGGCCGGCTTGCCTGAGTGATCTTGTCGCTGGCGACCGGCCGCTGGCGCGGCACCTCAGCATTCGCGGTGACGGCGCCGATCGTCAACGACCCTCGCCAGCGTCGCGGTCGCATCGCGGCCAACGGGGAGCGCGAGCGCGTTTTCGATGTCGAAGGCGGTGAGCCCGATATCGCGGCGCTCGCATTCGCTCATAGCGGCAAGGGAAGCGAGGTCTCTGCGTGCCTTCCAGAAGCGAGGCAGCCACAGCAGCGCCGATGTCACGGCGGCCAGCAGCCGTACAGGCCGGAAGGGGAAAGCACGCGATGGGCGATCGGCTGCGAGACCGATGAAACGAACTGTCGTGGTCACGATCTTTGTCTCCATCCTCGAACTGCCTCTAGCGGCAGCAAGGATGAGGGTAGTTGGCGCGAGGCCGCGACGCGTGAGGACGCGGCGAAACTTCGAGGAAATTGCGGCGAAATCAACGGGTGGCAACTAGTCTAGTCTGAAATGCAATCAGTGTCGCCTTAGAGGTCGAAAGCCGAACGGCAGCTATCCGCTAAACGCGCTCTGATAGCGGACCGACGGCTTCCGGCCCACTGCGGTCATTCGAGAACTGGCGGCGGATGACCGCTTTTGGCGCAACCACGACCTTCACCGTGGCCGCTGGCAATGTCGGCTTTCAGGCGGTGGCAAAGCTGACTTCAGCGGCCGACATGCGGCGCAAAGCTGCCGTTCGCCCCGTGGAAGACGGGACGTCGGGTTCGGGTCCAAAGCGCCTACAGCAACCAAGATCATTGGTCTTTGGGAATTGGAACGTTCCCCTATTGTCTCGTATGGTTCCGCCACCGCCGTGGACTTGAATTGGCCATACCAATGCCTGCTTCGCATCGATATCGTTGAGACCTTATTCTGCGTCGCCCACCGCGCCGATGCGGGCCGTTGGGAGGAGCCAGGCCCGTGCACCTGCGGCCAAGCGCCGAAGCAAATGTCAAAACCCTCGGCTTGCGAGGACGAAAAGGGAGGATAAGTGCATGAGCATGACGATGAGAAGGACACTTCTGCGCTCGACCGTCGTGGCGGCCGCCACGGCGCTCGCCGCTGCAATCTCGACCTTGCCCGCGCAGGCGCTCGACGCCCAATGGTGCAAGGACGTCCACATCCGCTTCTTCGTCGGCGGTGCCGAGGGCGACGCCTTCGGCACCATCGTCTACAATGGCGCCAAGCAGGCGGCAGCCGATCTCGGTCCGAAGGTCGACTACATCTTCTCGGGCTGGGACGTCGAAAAGATGGTGCTGCAATTGCGCGAGGCGGTCGCGGTCAAGCCCGGCGGCATCGCCATGATGGGCCATCCGGGCGATGCCTCGATCATGCCGCTGGCTGAGCAGGCGCATAAGGACGGCATCAAGATGATGTACCAGAACGTGCCGGTGCCGAAGGTGGTGGCAGCGTTCGGCGGCGGCTATGTCGGCGCGCAGCAGGAACAGCAGGGCCGCGCGCTCGGCGCTGAAGCCTTCAAGCTCGGCAAGCTCAAGGCCGGCGACAAGGCGATCATGATCGGCCCATTCGAGAACGAAAGCCGGGGCGCGCGCGAGCGCGGGACGGTCGCTGCACTGAAAGAGGCGGGCGTCGAGGTCGTTCAAATTAACTCTCAAACCGAGTGGGCGTCCGACCCCAATCTGGCCATCCCAGTGATCACCGCCGCACTGCTCAACAATCCCAACGTCAAGGCGGTCGGCTATCCGGGCGGCCAGATGCTCGGTAATGTTCCCACCTACATGCAGGCGGCGGGACGCAAGGCCGGCGATATCTTCAATTTCGGCTTCGACACCAGCCCGCAGATCGTCGAGGGCTTCAAGGGCGGCTGGGTGCAACTGACGGCCGACCAGCAGCCGTTCCTGCAAGGCTATCTGCCAATCCTCAGCCTTTGCCAGCAGGTGGTGCTCGGCCTGGCGCCAATGAATGTCGACACCGGCGCCGGCTTTGTCACGCCGCAGAACTACGAGATCGTCGCCGAGCTCGCCAAGCAGGCGCTGCGCTGACCCGTAACCTCGGCATGCCGGTCGGAGAGGCCCGACCGGCACCCGGAACCAAGCGAGGATCGCCATGGCCGAACGCATCAGCTGCCGGCTAAAGCGTTAGAACGGAGGAGGGCCACCGGGCGGGGGCATTGGTGGGCGGCCAACGCCGGCAGGGGCGCCGAACCGAGGGGGTGCACCGACCAAGCCATTATGCTGCGGACCAGGCGGCCGGATTTGTGATCGGGGCGGTCTGATCACGGCACCTGGGCGGTGCGGGCCATGCTTGGCCAAGGCCCGAGGCTTGTGGCCTGCCAAGGCACGAGGGGTGCGCCGACGCACGTCACCTCCCGCGGGCAGACTTCTGCCGTGCGCGCCGATACGCGGTGCGAGTTGTGGCTTTCCTGGCAGCGGATTTACGCGGCTCCCGCCCGGCGGTCTTGGGCCAGCGCCAGACATCCTCGGGGCGCCCGGATTGCCAGCTTTGAGGTCTTCGAGCATGCTCCTCCCAACGTTCGGATGTGAATGATCCAGCGGCGCGGTCTCTCCTCGATGCGGATTGAGGCCCGCCGCCCTTTCGATCAGGCTATTGCTGCCGTCCGCTTTCAGCTCCCGCACCAGCGTGTTTTGATCGAGCCTACTCAACTTCGATCGGTCAAAAGATATTCTGGAGCTGTCGACCTTCGTCCAATCGACCTGGTTTAAACTTATGTTGCCGCTGAAATTTCGGCCGTTGAAGCAGTCGTTGCATTTGATATCGACATCCCTCCCCCAGGAGCCGTAACCGCTCCAGGTCTCACCCTCGTACCAATCGACTGCTGCAGCCCAAGCAGCCCCAGTGACATAAGCGGCGTAGTAAGTTGCCGTCGGATCATAGTAAGACGAGTAGGAACGGGAGTAGTAGCTTACCCCTTCCGACCCGCGGCTGGAATCGTAGAGCTCCTCGGACCGGTACACGGGGATATAGATCTTGTCAGCCCGGGCCGGCGTGATGGTGACCCTGTCTCGCTTGCGGACGATCACGGTTTTGTCGTCGCTCTTGATGATCCCCTTGGCGACAGCCCTTCCACGCAATTGCTGGATGGCCTCAAGCAAGTCCTTTTGCTGATAGGCCACCGCGTCTCCCACCTGTTGAGTCCACTTGAGATCATCGCTCATCATCCTGATGATCTCGGGATAATTCATAAGCGATATGATACTCCCGTCCCATTTTTTGTCGGGCTTCGCCTCCGGCCGGGTGTTGACCAGG
Organism: Mesorhizobium monacense; assembly: GCF_056781675.1. Taxonomy (NCBI): domain Bacteria; kingdom Pseudomonadati; phylum Pseudomonadota; class Alphaproteobacteria; order Hyphomicrobiales; family Phyllobacteriaceae; genus Mesorhizobium; species Mesorhizobium monacense. Next base: position 174,402 of record NZ_JBXAYW010000001.1, read on the forward strand.
TCCAGATACCTTTGGGCTTCAACAATCTGCAGGGGATACAGGGACGCAGCTGCAATCGCAGCGACAAGCTCATCGGGATAGAGCGCGATGCGCGCCACCAGCACCTCCATCTGCATCTCGTTCAGCGGCTCGCGCTGAACACTGCGGGCAGAGGCGCTTTGCTCCTGCGCGTGTGCAAGGAATGGAGTACTTGCCGAAATCACCAGCGGCAGGAACAATGCCCGCAGCAAACGTGGCCGGGCGTTGGTACCTGCCCGGCCACGCGACCTTAAGAATTGCAGCCAATCAGACTGTAAGCGAAATATCTTGGTCATGAAACTTCTCTTGAACGTCACTGCAGGCCAATCAATCCACGAAACACTGCGCGAGCACACAGGTGGTGCCCTCAACCGGATTGGCGCGTTGATTACTAGGGCCAAGCCGGAAACAACTTTCGTGATCACCGATCCGTCATGGAAGTAGGATCGCGCGACACGGGATCACAGGCCGCGAAAATCGAACCCGGTGTTCTGGAGAACCGAACGCGGCTGGGCGGTCAGCGATGGATCTTGTTGCGATCGAAACACGTGCATGCGAACTCACCATGCGCGAGGTGACTCGTTTGGCGCGTTCGTCGCCTTCGACACCACGCGTGATGCGCCGCAGCATCGATTTCCTATCCAAGCACCTGCTAATGGTACTATGGTCCATATAGCCCGCACTGCCGGCCTAAAGTCCCCACACCCCGGCCGGCTGCGATTTGGGGACCGGTCATTCTGGTCAATGGCTGGTCCCCCGCGGTATGCCCTTGGCCGGCCGCTGTCGCTTAGGTGTCCTCCTTGGAAGGCGCGGGCCAGAGGGCTGGTGCCGGTAGGCACTGGCCCTCATCTTTTTGGCCTGTTGCCAAGCATCTGCTAATTAGCCAACCTCCAAATCCCTGAAGCGCCAAGTCAACTTGCACTATGTGCATAACACCTGACGAGTATCGGGCCAAATGGGGCCTGAAGGTTGACTACCCCATGGTTGCGCCGAACTATGGGCCCAACGATCTATCTTGGCGAAGTCGAGCGGGCTCGGCCGAAGGCCGGCAAAGAGCAACGGGCAAAAAGCGTTCGGCGCGGCGACCGCTATCCCTGCCCGTTTTGCACATGCTCCGATGTAAGGCCATTCGTGACAGCCGAAACGCGCATTGTGATGAGACGCGATGACTGCGGCGCATCCGTCCCGATCTGCATCGATGAATTGTACGCCGTCAGAGGCTGGAACCGCCGTCCCGCCAATAGGGGGCCGCACCTGTGGAAAGTAACCGCTTTGCCGCGGGCATGGGAAGTCAGAGCGTTGGGTTACGCTGCCAGATTTCAGGCGCGTTTACCTGGCGGAACGAATGAATTGACGTTACTCAGAAATTGATACCGAGCTGCGCGCCCACTACCACCGCGTTCTTGACAGCGTCTGTCCCTCCCGGATGCATGATATATTGAATGTCTGGCTGGACAAACATCGCGCCGTTCCTGACGTCGATCCGGTAAGTGGCCTCCAGAACGCCCTCACGGCCTTGACCGCCGATCGGACCAGGCAATTGCCCCTCGCGTTGAGCCTGGCGCAGGTCGTCACTGAAGCGACCGTATGCAAAGCCTAGGCTAATTGCGTCTCGCGGTCGGCTGTCAAAGAAACCGCGCGCCGAAATACCCGCCGTGAAAAAAGCTGATAACGGCTGCTTGTTGGGACTCGGCGCCAACGTTAACGAACCGAACACACCGAGGCCACGATTGCTGCCCGGAGCGCCGAACGGCACAATCACCTGGTCGAAAATGCCGTAAAAGCCCCAACTTCCGTGAACCGGATCTCCCGACTGGAACTCCGTGAGCCGATTACCATCATACCAGGCTCCGAGCTTGTAATTTCCAAGGAATTGACTGTCGCCCGGCTGTCCATTGATCTGATAACCAACCTCGGCCATCGCAAAAGCCGGTCCGTGCATAGAAAAGTCGAGACCGTGGTGCTCGTCGGCGCGGACATCTGGATCGCCATTGTACACGGCGCCCATGATATAGCTGCGCGGCGTCGGCTTGACCTTCGCCAACGCCCCCCAAGCCCCTGTGTAGGCGCTAATTCCTGGTGCATCGATCAGGATGCCGAATGGGTTGCCGCAAAAGGCGTTGGAAACCAAACCGCAGCTGTAGGCTGAAAACATGAAGTCATCCGTCGCGGCGAAGCGTCCAAGACGAAGCTCGAGGCGGTCGTCGAACAGCTGCTGCTGATAGGAAAGATCGATCAATCGCCAGGTTTGGAATCCGTAGATCTGCTGTGCGCTGAAGACGTTTCCTACATAATCCGCGGACAGGCTTCGACCCCATCGCTCGGAGGTCGACATGAAGAGTGAGCCGCCGCTTATCCCCGCGATCTGATCGAGGTCAGCCAAGAGGCTAAGCTCGACGCTTGTCGGGGCGGTTACGCCCTTGGAACGGCCGCCACTGGGATTGCCCGCTAAGTCGGTAACCAAGCCTAGATTGGCTGTGATTCCGGCGTTTTCGAGTGTTTGCCGCAGCCCGCCCCAGTCGCCCAACATGTGGTCGGCTGGCAACCCGAGTTGGAAGACGCGCCTTGTGGGGTCGGTCGAAGTCGTGTCGCCGGCACTGCTGCTGTGAGCAGGGTCCTGAGCCGAAGCTGCCGACGCGGAGAAAATGAACGCGAGCGCAAGAAGGCGGCTCCTCATACAGCAACCTCCACAATCGTGCGCCGATCATCCCATTGGCGAAGATTCTCACCGAGATAGAGCGCGATGCGCGCCACCATCACGTCCATCTGCGTTTCGTTCAGCGGCTCGCGCTGAACGCTGCGGGGAGAGGCGCTTTGCTCCTGCGCGTGTGCAAGGAATGGGGTGTTTGCCGAAATCACCAGTGGCAGGAACAACGCTCGCAGCAAGCGTGGCCGAGCGTTGTTACCTGCCCGCCCACGCGACCCTAAAAATCCCAGCCGATCTGGCTGTATACAAAAGAACTTCGTCATGGAATTTCCCTTGATGCTCAGCGCAGGCCAGTCAACCCACGAACATTGCGCGAGCACGGTGCGGGCCACAACCGGATTGGCGCATTGATTACTAGGGCCAAGCCGGAATCAACTTTCGTGATCACCGATCCTTCATGAAAGTAGGATAGCGCGACACGGGATCACAGGCTGCGAAGATCGAACCCGGAGTTCTGGAGAGCCGAACGCACAGAAGCGGTCAGCGATGGATCTTGTTGCGATCGAAACACGTGCACGCGTGCTCCGACCCGTGCCTGACTAGGCATGACTTACGGTCCAATGGTTTTAGAGCTCCACTATGTGCGGCTATACTTCCATAACTGAACAGCCGCCGCCTTTGTGACCGTCAAAGCGATGTCTTGCCGCAAGGTCGAGCCCCGGAGGGAAGTCGTACAAGCGTTCCCGCACGCCTTTTGCGGCAAAGGTCTGACTCAATTCGAAAATCCGGGTGGCGTCTTTTTCCACGGAACGCCGGCATGGCCCATTTCGTAGGCTTTTTCGTACAGCGCACGCATGTACTTGTTGTCGAATGGGCTTTTTGCTTCGACGGTGAAGTCCGTGGGGATATCTATGAAATTGTAGTCGATGCCGTCACGCTTCGCGGTCGCGTACAGCCGGTAGAGATCACCGATTGCTTGCGTTTTAATGAGCGAAGAAACGGCTTTTTCCGCGATATCAGGCAGTGTGGCCTTAACGATGCTTGGTTCCGGCATAGTCCTGCCGTTGCGGATGATATAAAGTCGCGCTTTCATCCGAGTATGGAAGATTTGATCGAGTTCGCGCAGTCTCAGCCCTGCGGGCATCAGGAACACCTCATTGCTGGTGCCACCGTCGACATGCATTTCGTGATACGTCCTGCCCGCCGCCGTTACTTCCAATTGGACCGGGGGAAAAATGCCGGGGACGGAGGTGGAGGCGAGGATAACTTGCTTAAAGAGCTTCAATCGATCCGGCCGGCTGCTCGCTGCGATGGCACCCATGTCCCAGATTACCGCTCGATCGGCATCAAGGTTGGTTGTTCCGATGAAGAGCCGCCGCCCCTTACCTGACTCCCGGGCGATCTGATCGAGCATAGCATACGTGATATGCTCGTCGAGCATCCTCGCGAGGGGCGCGTTGCTTGTGAAAGATGAACTCGACACGAGACCCAGGAGGCTGTGCTTGGTATAAATGTCGCTATCACTGATTTTGGTAAAACCCTGCTTCAATTCATCATCGTAGGCCGGCCCGAGGAACGCGAACGGCGCGATCAAAGCTCCGGTACTGATACCGGTGACAATGTCGAATTGGGGCCTGGTTCCGGCCTTGGCCCATCCGGCGAGAATGCCGGCTCCGAAAGCGCCACTGCTACCCCCGCCGGAAAGGGTAAGCGCATTGAGCTCTCGCAGTTTTATGGATGCGTCCGTCTTAGCCGCCATTATCCGCTGATCTCGAAAGAGGACGAGCCGATTGGCCGGGAAACTTGCGTAAGAATCTCCCCACACGCGAATGTCGCCTGGGTAGCCACTCACCTCAGCGTTCGAGATATACTTTGCAGGCACGCCGTCGCGAGGGTAAGCGGCAATGCAGGCTGTAAGTTGACTGGCGCCCACAGCAAGGACCACGGTCTTAAGGAGGGCGTTCCATAGCAAGGTTCGCATCGAGCTGCAGATGCCAGGCAGGACGATGCAGTGCTTGTAGAATCTCGTAGCCATAATCATTCATCCTACCGCAAGTGGCTGAGCTCCTGCCGGCAAGACTCCGCGAAGCTGCGAAGGATGTCATGGCCGGCGACCTCCGACTTGAGCGCTTCCAGAGCAGACGAAGGGGCCTCGTAGGTTTTGACGATGCTTGACAGGACAGCCTCAGCAGCCTCGATCGTGACTGGCTTGGCAAAGAGGCGTAACTTGTTGATGGTGGCGTACATCGGAACCAGCTTGGCCGGGTCGTCCAGGCGTTCCTGGACCACGCCGTCAGCATAGGCCTTCGATGCCTGATCAATGAACTCGGCGAATAGCCGCTCGCGGCGCGACCCTTCCTTATCGAGACGTTGGATGCGATCTTGATGATTTTGCGTGAGCCAAGTGGTGGCGAATGATGCCATAGCACCGATGGCGGAGCCCGAGAGCGCGGATACGGCCGAGATGGTTGCTGGGTCCATCGTCATGGGATTGTTCTTGAAGTTTCCGGACGGACAATTGCTTGGTGGAGATGATCCTGGCCAAACCGAAGCTTTCTCTCACGGCAGCCTGAACACGACGTCGGCCGACGCGCACAGCGAGAACTTTTGAGTTCAGCCCGGTCAAACATTTGCGTGAACGAGAACTGTGTAGATCGTCGTCGTGCCGATTCCGATCGTGAGGAGGCCGACGGCTGCTTGCAGACCATGGTTCATTCCGGTGAGCAGACGCGCCGACGCCATGAGCGGCACCGCAATGACGCTCGACAATGCACCCATCCCGATCATCGAGCCCATGCCGAACAGCATAATATAGACCACGCCCTGAAGCGGGTCCGCGACCTGGGACACCGCGAGCACCAGCAATGCTGCCGACCCGGCCATACCGTGCATCAGTCCCACGGCCAGCGAACGCCAACGAAATTCATGCTCAGGCGTACGCTCGGCGCTGCTATTTGGAACCCAGTCGCCGACGTGAAAATGGCGAACATCATGACTGTGCGGGAGGCGTATGCGGTCGCGCCATAGCCGCCACAACACGTGGGATCCAAGGCCAACAAGCATGATCCCAACCGCTGCTTCGAGGTGCCCCTCAAGTGCAGCCGGGATGGTCCGACCCAGTATGATCGCGGCGCCAGCGAATGAAAAAAGTGTCAACGTATGCCCCAGTCCCCAGGTCAGGCCGTGCTGGACAATATCGGCCATTCTGGTTCGGCCAGCAGCAATACTGGACACCGCTGCTATGTGGTCTGCCTCAAGCGCGTGCCGCATTCCCATAAGAAAGCCCAGGCCCAGTATCGGCATGGAGATCATCGGACACCTCATTTCAATATCGGGAAGCCGCGTCGCCTGCCCAGCCCACCTGCAGGTCGAGTTGACGGCCTGCAGCTGCAGCCGCGTAGGCAAGATTTCCCGTATAGGTTGGAAACGCGAGCGGAACTCGAGCTAAATCATCCACCCGCATCCCGGCAGCGATCGCTATTGCCGCAACTTGGGCAATCTCCACTGCCCGTTCGCCAACAACGTGGCAGCCCAATATCTTCGCGGTTGGGCGATCCACAATAAGCTTGCAGAATCCAACTTTACGCCCATCGATAATCGTGCGGATGGTGGAGTCAAAATGTATTACCGAGATCACAATATCATGCGTCTCACGGGCCTTTGCTTCCGTCAGGCCCGCGCTCGCATACTCCGGATCCGTAAATCCGGCGCTCGTATTTACGCCTTCCTCGAGCCGCGTAGTTGGGCCCAGTATCGCGTTCGAAGCAGCTAGGAAGCCCTGCTGTATGGCCTGCGGAACCAGCATTAGTTGACCAGTCACATCGCCGGCGGCGAAGATACTGGAGGCCGAGGTTCTCAGGTAGGGATCTACCTTCACGAACCCTCGGTGATCGCTCTGGACGCCCGCTGCAGAGAGGTTCAGCTTAGCGGTATCCGCTACCCAACCGGTCGCCATCACAATCAGCGCAGCCTCGGCGCAATCGCGTTTGCCGTCCTTGCGGAAATTCATCCGTACTCCAGTCGATGTTTTCTCGAAGGATTCGATGTCGCCAAAACTCTCACGCACGATCATACCTGCCTCGCGGAAGGCGGCTGTGACCGCTGATGCTACGTCCGCATCTTCCGTTGAGAGGATGCGAGGTCCTCGCTCGAAGAGGTGGACCTGCGAACCGAATGCTTTGAAAATCGAGGCGACCTGCACAGCGGTAGCCCCGCCGCCGACGACGAGCATCGATGGCGGAACTTCGGCCAAAGCCAAGGCGCTGCTGTGGGTGCTCGTCAGCTCGAACCCTGGTGTTGGATCTCTCCGACCGACACCTCCTGTACATATGATGATCTTTTCAGCATGGAGCCTCAGCCCACGTTCCGTGATGATGGTATGAGGGTCGGCGAAGCTCGCATTGCCGGCCTCCTCGTAAACCGTGACCCCGGCGGAATCGATCTGCTCGCGCAAGGAGGAATGCGCAACTACGTCGCCAAGGACTTCGCGCACACGCGCCAGCAGCCGGGAGTAATCCAGCAGCGGCTCTCCCACAGCGATGCCGTATTGATCCAACTGTCGGGCCTCGCGGGACAACCGCGCCGCATAGGCCAGGGTCCGTACTGGAACTGGCCCATCATTGGCGGCCATCCCACCAAATGCAGAGCTGGTGACCAGCGCAGTCCGCGCGCCCAGATCCGCGGCGCGCAACGCGGCAATCGCTCCAGCCGGTCCGGCGCCGACCACGACCACGTCTGTCACCTTGTCGCTCCGTGAGAATGCCAATCTTGCGCCGAGGCGGATGGCTTTTCGGCATGGTATCGGAGATGCTTATGCGGCCCCTCCTGAACCCCCGAAACCTGTTGCGCATTGCGCAGTGCCTTGGCCAAAAGGCTGCGCGACCGCGGTGTGTCGCGGATTTTCCGATTGGCCAATGCCAGCTCGACCGCGCGCTGCGGTCGGTTGCCGATCCCCACAAAGAAGGCTGCCGCGTGATCGGCATAGGCGTCTGGCCGTCGCGCCAGCAGCAGCTCGTACGCTGTAGCGGCACGTTCCGCTTCGGTCGCAGCTTTGCTGTCCCCAAACGCGGCCAGGGTCTCCGCATAAATCGCGCGATATTCGGGGTCGGAGGTTTCTACCAACGGCAGGATGAGCTCCATCGCGACGTGCAACTGTCCGCGCGCGAGCGCCACTTCAGCGCGATGTCCTCGTCCCGGAACGTGCGCGGGCAAGATCGCGTCGAGTTCGGCGAAGATCGAATCCGCTCGGTCCAAGTCACCCTGGCGCATCGCGCCTACGCCCCATTCGAACAGCAGTTGGCCGCAGGGGAGCGGCGACACGCCCTCGTCGGCATCGATCGCGGCTGCATACGTATCCTCTGCGTCCGGCCATCGATTCATCTCCGCCAGCAGCGACGCAAGGGCGCCTAGCGTGTGAATCCCAGGTTCGTGATCTTCCAGTCTTTCACGCATGACCAGCGCGTCTTCGTATCGTCCGGTCGCCTGCAGCAGCGCGGCCTTTTCGCCATCAATCTCGTTTCGCGGATGTCCAGCCGCGAGCGCTTGATAGAGACGCACGCTTGCTTCCTCGAACCGATGGAAACGGCTCGCGAGCTGTGCACGAATGTAGAGCGCGCGGGCGGCGTCGGACGACCGGGCAATCGCCACGGTTGCGACGAGCTCCGCTCGGTCATGGTCGGCGACACAGCCAAGCACGTCGCCGCGCACGAACAGCAATTTCGACAGCGCCACCAAGCTGTCGAAGCCTCCCCCCTCGTCACAACGACGCTCTAGGCTTTCGATCGATGCCGAAAGGTTGGCGAGGGCGATGGTGCCGCTGGTGTAACGACCAGGCTCGATCATGACGCTTTTCTCAAACCGGTCAGCAGTGCCGGATAACCGCGGGTCAAGGATCCACCGTCGATCGCGATCGTGTCCCCGTTGATGGAAGGCGCTTGGTCCGACGCGAAAAACACCGCGACCGCAGCAACTTCCTTCGCGTCAACTGCGCGATTCATCGGGATAATGCTCATGAAGAGTTCACGCATGGCGGGATTTTCTACAGCCGACCGCGTCAACGCGGTTTCCACCAAGCCCGGCGCGATACCTACGACACGGATGCCGCGAGCGCCAAGCTCCAGCGCACTTACGCGGGTGATCATGTCGACGCCGGCCTTCGCGGCACAGTAGGCCACTTGCCCCTCGCCCGGCTGCCGTGCGTTGACCGACGAGATATTGATGATGACGCCAGGATGTCCCTGCTCGAGCATTTGGCGGGCGGCGTGCTTCACGCCGTAGAAGACGCCGCCGAGAGTCACAGCCTGGACGGATCTCCACTTGTCACCGGTGAGCTCGGTCAGCGGCGCAATGGCACCAATTCCCGCGCAGTTGACCACGATGTCCAGCGACCCAAATGCCTCGCGAGCGGCACGCATGGCGCCTTCAACCTGGCTCTCGTCCGACACGTCGGTGACGCGTCCGATCGCTCGATCGCCGAGCTCGCGAGCTGCTTCATCGACTGCTGTCGCATTGAGATCGCAGAGCAGCACGCTCGCGCCGGTTTCGATAAACGCTTTCGCGATCGCCTTGCCGATGCCTGATGCTGCGCCGGTCACGACGGCGCCCTTGCCTTGCAACAAATCCATGTTCATTTCTCCTGTGGGCCGGTGGAGTATTCTCCGCCGGCGTAGTTGGCCTTCTGGCTTGAAAGGGGGCTGCGCTTCGCGATCAGCTACGCCAAGCTCCTCAGTCGCAACCGTCAAAGTATCGTCGCCATCTCCTCAAACGAGAGGCGCGGGCTGCGCGGGAACAGCTTGGCGTCTTCGCCGTAGCCGATGTTGATAATGACGTTGGCTTTGATCTTGCCGTCAGGGAAGAACTCGTGCTCGACCTTGGGCGAGTCAAAGCCGCTCATCGGTCCGGCGTCCAGACCGACGGCGCGCAGGGCGAGAATGAAGTACGCGACCTGCAGTGTGCCGTTCTGAGCGGCGCTACGCGCGGCGAAGTCCGGATTACCGGCAAACCAACTCCCCGCATCGGCGTGTGGGAACAGGAACGGAAGGAGCTTATAGAATTCGACGTCATAGCCCATGATCGCCACGACCGGAGCAGCCATGGTCTTTTCGACATTGCCGGGCATGAGCGCCAAACGCAGCCGCTCCTTGGCTTGATCGGAGCGCAGGAAGAGCGCGCGCAACGGCTGCTGGTTCGCCGAGGTCGGCCCCATCTTGGCAAGATCGAGCGCCTGCTGGAGCAGCCCGTCAGGAACAGGAAGATCGCGGAAATGGTTGTGGGTCCGAGCTTCGGTGAAGAGCTGGGCCAGGACCGCGGCGCCAAGCGGCTCGCCGCGGCCAATGCTCTTGCGATCGACAATGACGGTCATTCGGTTTTCCTTATTGAGCACGGCAGTTTGTCGGAACCGAACTTGCTCGGCCGTGCGGCAGCGGAGGCTGCCCAGTGAATCTATCGCGCGCGCCGTCGGCATATTCTGTGGCGACGGAGGTGCGCTGAGCATTCTTAGCCCCTCAAAAATGCTGGCAGGGGGATGTCAGCCCGCTTGTTAGGCTCGCGCACGTAAGGGAACGAAAGGCTGGCAGGCTTGGTGGGAGCATCGACGCCGTCGCCCAAGCGCTCTCCCTGCCCGCCATTCACCATCAGCGTCAGCAGCTCGTCGAGAATGTCGTCGTCGAGCCATCGACCGCCGGACGTCATGTGGGAGCGGTTGGCGAGCAGAGCGCGCTCTATCTCGAGGAAACCGCCTGGCGCAAAGGGCCGCGAGAGATCCAGCACCAGGAAATCGTCCATGAGCAGATCGCGCAACGGGTGTGGCATGTCTGGTCCTGCCGACCACGCCGTTTGGCCATCAAGACCATCCCAGAAGGCCAAGTTCGTGTCGAGACGCGATTCATAGAGCGGCCGATACACGTCGGAGAGCGCGAACGCGTCTTCGCGATTGTAGAGATCGCGAAGCTCGACGCCCTTCGTGCGCGGATCGCGAGCCGAGTTCGCAATGATGACGTTCTTGATCTCCGGCCGGCCGAGGCGTTCGAGGCGGATCGGATTGCCGCGGCGCGTTACCACAGTTTCCGAGATGGCCGCGATCAGTGTGACGCCACCGAATTCTTCGACGATTGGAGCGAACGGGATATCTACGACGATCGACAAGACATCGCGAAGCTCGACGGTGTTTACCGCCGTGTTGAGCGATAGTTTGCCCGAAACATCCGTTCGCAGCGCAGCCTCGACATCCATGAAGAATGGGTCGCTGACCAGTCCCGCGAAGAAGCGCATCCCATCCAGTTGGAACGGTTCCCCGACGACAAAGCTCGCCTCGCGACCATCGGAGGTGGCGATCTGCCCTTGCTGAACTGCGGTTCCGTCCGCCACACCCTTGAAACGGACGTCGATCGTATGTTCAGTCGCTTCTGGCGTGATGGCGCCGCCGGACCGTGTCACCGGACGCAGCCGAAACCGATGGGTGACGACGTCGCTAAAAAAAGACTGCGATGTCGCCAGTGGGAACACATTCATGATCAGGACCAGGTTTCCTGGTCGTTCGGGACTCGGAAATGCGTAGAAATCAGTGATGTCCACCGAAGGATCGCCCGTCACAGCCGGGCCGCTGAAATGATCTGACATCGTGTTTAACTCCGTTGAATGGCTTCAGAAATTTCGTTCAGCGAGCAGACGGACACCGTCCGCCACGGCCTGCGCTCCAAGCGCAACGAGGAGGACGTTCATGACGCATCCGAGAATATCGAGGGCAGGCTTGCTGAACGGGATTTTTGCGATTGCACCGACGGCCAGCATGGCCGCCAGGTCCAGCACGAGCACGAAGGCCGCGGTCGCCAGGATCCAGAACCCCCCGGAGCCGAGAGGGTGGAGCGTGAACAGCAGGACCAACAGTGCAAGACCATACGGCGTGACGATGGTTGGGAAAGCGATTGGGGCGAAGGCCAGTTGGGACTCCAGCGCAGTCGGGGCCGTCCCTGGCGCTGACGCCTGCGCTTGGGGCTGCCGCGGATTATAACCTGCAAGAACCGGTCGCAATGCGATCAGGAACAGAATAACCCCAGCCGCGAGAAGCAATGCGCCCACCGAAATGCCCCAAGCGCGAAGCGTGGCCGCACCCGCCGTGGCGGCAAGAGCGACAGCGATGGTCGCAACCAGAAAGGCTTTGAGCGCGATGCGACGCCTGGAGGCGACGCCATAGCCATCCGTCATTCCAGCAAAGGGGCCTATGACGTTGAGCGGCCCAAGCGTGACGAACAAGAAGGTAAACGCTTCGCCAAGCGTCCAGAAAGGTGGTTGGCTATGCACGGGCGATTGCGCGGCAACGTCTTGCGCGAAAGCAGCTGGCGCCGCGGTCAGCAGGCAGACGCCGGTAACCGCTACTGCCAGCGTCATGGCGGTCATCGCGCCGCAGAGCCTCAGCGTGGAATACCCCTTGCAGTTCCCGATAGCCATCGTTCGCTTCCTTCACCCGGCGCAGATCAGAACTTCTGCTCGATGAGCCCTTCGAGCGCTTTCAGTCCGGGAACGAACAGATATTCACCTCCCTTCACTGTCACGAACGTCGGAAGATCGAACAGGAACGGCTGCTTGGCGCCTGGCACCATCATCTGCGAGCCTTCGCCACCGACGCCGTTGATCGGGTCCTGCTCGTTTGGATCGAGGCCGATGAACTCGCCCCCATTCATCCATTCCTGTTGGATGAACTCGAACTGCCTCTCGATGTCAGCCTGGATGAATAGATTCACCAGGCCCCGATCGACGCCGTCATCTTCCACCGCTCCGTCTGCCAGATGCGGACCGTATTCGACTCCGCGCCGGATCAGCCGGTGCCGCCGGACGGCAGTCGCGCGCTTCAATGGCGTCGCGCGCGGATTTGTGCGCCTCAAATGCGCGCCGAGCGGACATCGCAGACCGTCGTCGTCCCCCTCGTAGGTGAAGTTATTGCGCCGCATCGGGTCGGACGCGATCGCGGAATCGTCCTTATCGGGCGAAAGGTCTATCGGGCAGCCGCTGCGCCAACGACCCATCATCTTTGCGGCAACCAGTTCTTGATGGCCTGGATCGTCGGAACCGTAGAGCGACTTGGCTGCGGTATGCAGATAGTTGCGAAAAGCAGCCACATCCTGATGGAGCTTGCGGAAGACCATGTAGGTCCCATTGACACGCAACTCGAACGGCTCCGGCGCCCCGGTGCCGCCGGGCCCGGCCTCATCCTCGTAGCCCAGCAGGAACTCGCCCGGCTTCAACGAGCGCCACTTTCCATCAGCTTCCGGTACACCGTCGCCGGGGTAACACGGCGTATCAGCACCCTCGATGGGAGGCTGGGAAATTGGGTCGGCAAAACCGAAATGCTCACCCTCTGACCCGATCCCGTTGGCATGAGCGAGTGCCATCGTATCCTGTACAAAGCGGATCTCTATCCCGCCCATCGCTTGCATCTCGGCGGCAAGGACCTGCATCGCGACTTCACGACTCTCGTCTGAATCGGTCCGAAGCCACGCCATCGCGTGAATGTCCGGTCCGCCGAGGCCGCCCTCCCAATGCTCCGGCGCGTGGGGCCCGACGTCGCCTACGAGACCGGCCCGGCCAGCGGCGCCGGTGCGGAAAGCGTTCGGGAAGCTGTCAAGCGACCGCTGGGACAGGCCCAGCGCCTTCAGCCCCTCGAAAGTGAAGCCGACGTTGACTGTGAAGCGAGTTCCGTGTTCGCCCGACAGGGCGTTCACGCGCGACATCATGACACGCAGCCATTCACGCGCCTTCGCGCCATCCTCGAATTTGAGGAAGATGTGGCGCCCATATCGCATCAGGATGGGGGCAATGACATTGTCCTGGATGTCGCCGATATTGGCTCTAAGCTCCGCTGCGCTCAGAGCCCGGGAAGCAGCTGCAATGCTCATTTGATTTGCTATCCTCTGAGGTGATCGAGCGACGCTGCCGGCGTGGCTCGACCTTGGGGGTCGACCAACGCCGGCGAATGATGCCGCCCTACGCGGCCTTCTTCACGCCCAGACGCTCGGCGACGTCAGTGTATTGCGGCTGGTCGGCGACGTCGGTGTCTATGGCCGCCGCGCTACGCACGTGCGGGAAGGGCTTGACGAGTTCGCTGAGGAAGGTGTCGACCAAGTCCTGGATGTTGCCGGTGCCTTTGGCGACTGCACGCTGGAAGTTCTGGGTCTTCGTGTACCAGTCCGCCTGCTTTTCGATCTGGCTGTTGCTCAGGCTCGGGAACGCATCGTAGCAAGCCAGGGTCTTGATCTGACCGCGCGCAATATACTGGACGATGTCGCGAGCCGTCACGTCGGGACCTGTGGGACAGCCGATGCACTGGCCCCAGATCGCTTCCAGGTTCTCGCGCCCGTTGAGCACGAAATCGTCGAAATACTTATCCAGGCTGCTATCAAATTGCGAGACGAAGTAGAGTGTAGGGCCGAAATCTGCGCTCGTGCCGACGAACCAGCGTGCAGCGCGAATTAGCCCGAGCAGTGTGGTGGCTTCGGCGAAATTCAACTCCGGCGGATTCCAGAACTCGTGGAATGCGAGCGTGTTCGTCGCCTTCACAAGGTCGGCATCTGGCTTGAGCGGCCACATGCCCAAGAATTCGTGCACTTCACGCTCGCCGTCCTTCATGAGGAGGCCGGGGTGACGCAGGTCCCAAGAGGCGGGGCTAGTGCTTGGTCCGGACTGCACTGTTGAATTGTTTTGCTTGTTAGTCATTGGGAAAACCTCGTTCAGGTGAATTGGGGATCGATGCCGCGCCGGGAGCAGGCTGATAGGTGCTTGGCCCGCCGAAGCACTTTCTCCTGATGTGCGCTCCGGCGAATGGTGCCGTTGCTTGGTCACCGATCCATGTTGACCAAGTAGGCTAGGCATATCTGGATGGGAAGTACGCTTTGACGAACTCTAGGTTCTTGTGAATCGAACACCAGTACGAAGTCGGGAATTGGATTGAATTGATATGTCTGCGGGGCTTGCTACCCATTGTGCCGCGACTACACGAATTCGTGATGAGACCAGACGAAGAGGAATTTTCAAAGATTTCTCAATTCTACTTAGAAGCCCTGCTTTTGAGGCCGAAACTAAGAACGTCTCTATTACGAACATGGTGTTCGTCATAGTCGAACATTCAAAGCATGGATGATGTGTTTAGATGTCGGGCGCAAACACCTCGGCATCCGATGATGCGGTGACGCTTATCTCGAAGAACTGCAAGGACATAAAGATGCCGCTGCAAGCAAAAGCCAACCACCACGCTGCTCAAATCCCGCAACGTTCGCTGAAGCCAGGCTCGCCTGAAAAAGCGCCCAACATTGTCATCGTGGGCGGTGGTGTTGCCGGGCTGGCGCTGGCCACCCGACTGGGTGATACGCTGGGCCGCCGCGGCAGAGCGCGAGTCACCCTGATCGACCGTAGCTGGTTCCATGTCTGGAAGCCAATGCTCCACACCTTTGCCGCTGGCACCTGGAACATCTACCAGCAGCAGGTGCACTACCTCGCGCATGCGCGTGCACATCACTTCGAATATGCGCCTGGGCAGGTGGACGCGATCGACCGCACGGCTCGGCATATTCGCCTGGCGCCATTGTCCGCGGGTACGGAGATACTCGCTCAGGGCCGCGATCTGAACTATGATGTGCTCGTTCTCGCCTTCGGAAGCCGCGCGAACGACTTTGACACGCCCGGCGTGGCCGAACACTGCCAGTTCATCGACAGTCAGGACCAGGCTGAGAGCTTCAATACCCGGCTTCGGGCGCAGGTAGTGCGCAGCTTGGCTGAGCGCGACTATATCGACATTGGCATCGTCGGCGGCGGCGCCACTGGCGTGGAGCTGGCCGCGGAACTCAGCAGGATGGTCGAGCTAGCTTCCAGCTACGGGGGCGCCGACATCCGCCACCGGCTTCGCGTTACTCTGCTGGAATCCGGACCGCGCATCCTCGGCGCATTTCCGGAGAAGGTTTCCACCTCAGTGATATCGGAATTGCGAAAGCTGGGCGTGGACGTGCGCACCGGCGTCAAGGTCGTGAGCGCCAGTCCGGGAGGTTATCTGCTCGAGGGCGGCGAAAGTCTCCCTGCGGCGCTGAAGGTCTGGGCAGCGGGCATCCGCGCCTCCAGCAACTTCGACCTGTGCGGGTTGGAACTGAACCACGCCGGCCAGATCGTCGTGGGCCCTGACTTGATGGCCAAGGGCGACCCATGCATTTTCGCGTTGGGAGATTGCGCGACATTTTTACCGGAGGGTGGAGAGCGACCGCTGCCTGCAAGTGCACAAGTGGCCAGCCAGCAAGCCCTACATCTGATCCGCCATTTGCCGGCCTTCCTCAGAAAAGGCACGCCGGTGCCGCCATTCAGGTTCCAGGATTTCGGCGCATTGGTAGCGCTCAGCCAATACAATGCGTTCGGCACATTGGGCCGCTTCGGGTTTTTCAAGGGCGGCTTCATCAAAGGTCGGTTCGCACAGCTCAGTCACGCTGTGCTCTACCGGCGCCACCAGCTCTCGCTTCACGGGCCCTTCCGCGCGGCCTTGCTGTGGGTGGCCGAGCGAATCAACGCCCTGGTGCAGCCCCGTATCCGAATGAGCTGACGGCGTCTCGGCTGCGCGTCTACGGGTATGAATTAACCAGCCAGCATCCGCAGCGCTAAGGCTCGGCTGAAGACCCTCACCAGACTCCAAGCAGCGGTTCGATCTGCGGCCTGCCTTTCGCCTAAGCCGCGAATGACGTCCAATCCGTGACTCGGTTGCTTCTGGGATCGCCTGCTTCGTTCACATGCCGGTGCCAGGGTAGCGGTGCGACGAAGGCGGCAACGAGGTGGTCGACGAATGCTCGCACCTTGGGCGAGACATGGCGGGTGTACGGATAAACGGCGGAAATCGTGTCGGGCCGAGCAGCAATGTGGGGCATGGCAGAAATCAGACTTCCTTCCCGAAGAGGTCCGGCAGTCAGAAATTCAGGCAACAGAACCAGCCCCAATCCCGCGACCGCCATGTCTTTGATTGCCTCGAAATTGTTAGCCACAATTCGGCTGCGCATCAGGACGGGTATCGGTCGTCCGCGGTCGCTTTCACTCTCGAACTGCCAGAGGTCGCTGGCGCGAACATGCGCATAGTCGATGCAGGTGTGCTGCGCCAGTTCAGCGATGCTTTTGGGCAGGCCGAAATTTCTCGAATATTCAGGGCTGCAGCACACCATTCGTGCGCAATCGCAGAGCTTGCGAGCCTTGAGGCTCGAGTTCGCTCAAAGCTCCAATGCGTATGCCGAGATCATAGCCGCCCTGGGTCAGGCTGACCGGCCGGTCCTCGTAGTCCACCGCTATTTCCAGATTCGGATGTCGCCTCGCAAACTCAGCAATGATCGGTCCGAGAAACTTGGTCCCGAACGACACCGGAACGACCATCCTAAGTCGGCCGTTCAAGCCTTCGGTCCGGTCGGATACGCCTTCAGTCGCTTCGGTCATCGCTTGGACCAGCGGAACAATCTGCTCATACAAAGTGCGCGCAAGCTCGTTGGGCTTGACACAGCCTGCGGATCGACGAAACAGCTCCACGCCCAGCGCCGCTTCGAGATCACTGACGCGCTTGCTTACTACTGATTTTGACGTGTTCAGACGGGTCGCCGCGGAAGTCACGCTCCCGGCCTCGACCACGTTTATGAACGTCAGAATGTCCTCGAAACGCCACTTCATGGTTCGCTCTTGCCTTCAGGCTGGTGTTCTATGCGTGCGGCTCACATGGTGATTAGGAAAGCAGCACTACTTCCTGTTCCACCTGGTCCCTCCCCACAGGTGACGTCCTATTCAGTGCTGCATGTGCAAATCCATTAGCTCAGCCGGCAGAACCATATTCTGGTTCAGGTCGGTCATGATCCAAAGCGAGCCGGCGACGACCAAGATTACAATCAGAATGCCAAACGCGAGTGCGAGCACGTTGTTTGTGTCGTCAGGCCCTGTCGTAATATGCAGGAAGAATACGAGATGAATTCCCATCTGGGCGATGGCCAATACCGATAATCCCAGCGGCACGCCTGTCGACCAGAGTATCGACGTATTGGCGACCCAGAATGACGTCGCCGTTAGTACGACGGCTAGGAATAACCCGGTCAAATAAATGATCAGGGTAGAACGTGTTGAATGCGCCCCCGAAGCCTCTTCCGCGTCTCCGGGCGCATGATCATGTCGCGTGATGGTCATTGGTTCACCCCAATCAGATAGACGACCGTAAATAGCCAAACCCAGACGATGTCGAGCGCGTGCCAGAACAGGGCGAAACAGAGGAGCCGACGCTCCACGGCCGCGCTGAACCGCCTGACTTTGACCTGCACCATCATCACCAGGAGCCAGATCAGTCCGACAGCGACGTGCAGCCCGTGGCAGCCGACAAGGGCGAAGAAGGCTGAGAGAAATGCGCTGCGGTGTGGCGCCGCGCCGATTGCAATCATGTGAGCGAACTCACGAAGTTCGAGGGCGAGGAACGCACCGCCAAGCGCGAACGTGAGCAGAGCATACAGGTAGGTCGTGCCGAACCGTCGCGAACCGATGGCCAAGGACATCAGCCCGCAAGTGAAACTTGAGGCGAGCAGGCAGGCGGTCTCTATCGCAACGCCCACCTGATCGAAGAGCTGGGCGCCACTGGGACCGCCAGCAGTCGCGCGTGAGAGTGTCGAGTAGGCCGCAAAGAGGGCCGAGAACATAACGATATCGCTGAGGAGAAATATCCAGAAGCCGTAGGTCACGACGATCCGCTTGGACGCGTGACCGGCCCCGGCAGCGGCTGCGGTATGGTCTTGGGCATGGCCATCGAACGCAACAGTGAGGTTCATGCCGCCACCTCCGCAAGTCGCATTTCTTCGAACCTGGCGATCTGCGTGATGGAAACTTTGATCTCTTCTTTCTCGCGGAAGGCGAAGGCAACCGTAGTCAGGAAAATCCCCAAAGCACCCAGCGCTGCCATCCACCAGATGTGCCAGATCATCGCAAACCCAACCACCACAGCAAAGAATGCGATGACGAAGCCGATGGCGCTGTTCTTCGGCATCTCGATCGGCTCGTAGCCGCTCCAGTGCGCCATCTGCTCCTGTTCAATGTGCGCTTTCTTTTTTTGCTGCCAGAAGGCGTCAATGTCGGTAACCTCCGGCAGCGTAGCGAAATTCCACGCCGGCGGCGGCGAGGCGGTCGCCCATTCCAGCGTGCGACCATTCCATGGATCCGCCGCCACTTTGAGCGTCTCGCGGGCTCGGATCGAGACGACGAGTTGAACGATCTGGCAGACGATCCCTGCCAGAATGATCACGGCCCCGGCCGCAGCTGCCACCAGCCAGGGTTGCCAGCTAACGACGTCATAATGCTGCATGCGTCGAGTCATGCCCATCAGGCCCAGTGCATAGAGCGGCATGAAGGCGAGATAGAATCCGATGAGCCAGCACCAGAACGAGGCCACGCCCCAACGCTCGTCGAGTTTGAAACCGAACGCCTTGGGGAACCAGTAATTGTACCCCGCCATCACGCCGAACACGACGCCGCCGATAATGACGTTGTGAAAGTGGGCGACCAGGAAGAGGCTGTTGTGCAGCTGGAAGTCGGCTGGAGGTACAGCCATCAACACACCCGTCATGCCGCCGATGACGAAGGTCACCATAAATCCCACCGACCAAAGGATCGGCACCTCAAAGCGGACGCGCCCGCCATACATGGTGAATAGCCAGTTGAAGACCTTCACGCCTGTCGGCACGGCGATGATCATCGTCATGACACCGAAGAAGCCGTTGACGTTGGCGCTGGCACCCATCGTGAAGAAGTGGTGCAGCCAAACGATGAACGACAACACGCATATCACCAGCGTTGCTGCAACCATGGAGCGATAGCCGAACAGCGCCTTGCCGGAAAAGGTTGAAACGACCTCCGAAAATACACCGAACGCAGGCAGGATCAGGATGTACACTTCGGGGTGGCCCCACACCCAGAACAGGTTGACGTACATCATTGCGTTGCCCTGCCCATCGATCGTAAAGAAATGGAATCCGAGATAACGATCGAGAAGCAGCATCGCGAAAGTGGCGGTCAAGACGGGGAACGCAGCGACTATGAGCAAGTTCGATGCAAGCGCTGTCCAGCAAAACACCGGCATCCGCATGTAGCTCATTCCCGGAGCCCGCGTCTTCAGGATCGTCGTGACGAAATTGACGCCCGTCATCAACGTTCCCACACCCGAGATCTGCAATGCCCAAAGATAATAGTCGACGCCGACACCGGGAGAGAATTGCAGCTCACTGAGCGGCGGATAGGCGACCCAACCGGTCTTTGCAAACTCGCCCACGACCAGAGAGATGTTGGTCAGGAGTATACCCGATGCCGTCAACCCCAAACCAATCGAGTTCAGCGTCGGAAAAGCCATGTCTCGGACGCCGAGCTGCAGGGGCACGACGAAATTCATCAGCCCGATCACGAAAGGCATAGCCACGAAAAAGATCATGATGGTGCCGTGCGCGGAGAATACCTGGTCGAAGTGCTCGGGCGGCAGATATCCTTGCGCGTCTGCAGCCGCGATGGCCTGCTGTGCGCGCATCATCAACGCATCCGCGAACCCCCGTAGCAGCATGATAAGTGCCAGGATGACGTACATTACGCCGATGCGCTTGTGGTCGACCGAGGTGAGCCACTCCCGCCACAGATACGGCCAGTGCCCCTTCAGGGTGATCCAGCCAAGGATGGACGCGATGACCAAAACCATTGCGAAAGAGACGCCCATGACGATCGGTTGATCCAACGGAATCGCGTCCCAGCTCAGCTTGCCAAGTAAGCTCATCTTTCCGCCCTCATCGACGTCCGGGTGCATAAATCTTCATGCTGCATTTCGGCGGCTAAGATGCCGTCGAATAGACCGGGCGTAACTGCTCGGTATGTGACCGGCGCAATCCCTGCGCTCGGCTTTGTCAGATGCGCGTAGGTGCTTGCATCGAGCGCAGAACCTTTGCTGCGTGCTGCCTCGACCCATCGGGCGAAGTTTCCCGCTTCGACGGCATCAACGTCGAAATGCATGTCCGCAAAGCCGTCACCGCTGAATTGCGCCGACATCCCGCGGTAAGTCCCTGCATGGTCCGCCTGCAATTGAAGACGGGTCAGCATTCCCGACATCGTGTAGATCTGGCCGCCGAGCTGCGGCACGAAGAAACTGTTCATTACGCCCGCCGACGTCAGCTCAAAACTGACCGGCCTGCCGACGGGAATCGTCAAGTGATTGACGCTTGCGATGCCTTCGTCGGGATAGATGAACAGCCATTTCCAATCGAGCGAGACAACCTGAACGGTGACGGGCTTCACGCTAGAGGGAAGCGCCTTGCCCGGATCGAGCTCATGCGCGCCAAGCCAGGCAACGCCGCCAACCAGAAGCACAGTCATGAGCGGGATCGACCAAACAAGCACCTCGAGACGGTCTGAATGGTTGAAATCCGGCAGGTAACGGGCGCGCGAGTTCGACGCGCGATACCAAAAGCCGACGGCTAGAATGGCGACAATCGTCGGAATAACGATCGCCAGCATGATGCCGAGCGAGTTGAAAAGAATTTGCCGTTCGCCGGAGGCAACCGGCCCTTGCGGATCGAGAATACCTTGCGCGCTAGCACTAAGTGGTGCAATCGCCAAAACGATAGTCAGTACAAATCGTGCGCGGTGCATTTGCATGGCCTGTTGGGATATTGCGTTCACTACCTGGTCAACCAACCAAAGATTGGAGTATACTCTGTAATAGCACATCGGACGTTTGCAATTCACGCTTCTGTGTTACGTTGCGTATAGCACGCTGGCGCGATCTATATTATACCTATACTTAGTAGCAATTGATTTCCACCAAGCGCAATGAAAGAGACCACAGCCATCATGAGGCCGCGATGGAACCGCGTCTGCTTGATCACCCTGGCGCGCGAGGTCATAAGTAATTCAGCGGCAAGCACCGACGTCCAATCGGACTTCAACGCCTGGTGGACAAGGTCACGGACATCGGCAAAGGACTGGGGATCCACATAGTAGATCGGCGGAGCGGCCGAAGCACCGGATATCTTGCTTTTGAGTTCCCTCTCCGCGCGGCGTCTGCTCGGATAGAGGACCTGGCCGAACTGCACGATCGGCATGATGACTATCCCCCAGACACCCGCATAGAACAGCGGCCCGATCGCCGGATGTGCCGGCAGGAGATCGCCAAAATGCAGCGCCAGATTGACGGCGAGGATGTAGCCGACGCCGACGATCTGCGCCTTCGTATCATAGGAGCGCGCTACTGAATGTGCCTCCTGCAGAGCGGCGAGAAGCATGTTGTCGACGTACTCACGCGTGACCTCCCCGGGTCCAGAAAGCATCGTGGCTTCCGATTCAAGAAGGCGGTCAGGAGAGTTGGGGGACGATTTCAACATGGCGGTTCACACTGCGGGGGCCAGAGCAACCCAATCCCGGCGGACACTCGCACTTCAGAGATAATCTTGGTTATCTTCATGTCGCCGAGAGCCGAGGCCGCCATCGTGATCTCCATCATTTCGAGCCATCAATCAGGCCGCTTCTCAAATTGAGCTAATAAGTCATTTCGACCATTCAGTCAACATGAAAATGATGCAACTGCCCGATGCGAAAAGCATGACGAATAATGGGTTCGGCCTGGCAGCCAGCTGAACGCAGAGCAACCAAAGGCCCTTCGGCGAGCGGGGGATGAACGCTGGCCGTCGTGCTGCGTTGCGCTCTTGTTCGGCCTTCCATTGGCGCAGATTGACGAGCTGTTCGCGCCGCGGATCTTTTGCGTAGTTCATCTTCCCATCCTTCCCGCGAGCTCAAAACGCATGGCGTTTGAGCCCAATCGTTGACGTCCAAAGTTCGCCGGGCGTCCTGGCTCCGACTCTAAATCATGCCAAGCGCAAGGCCGGCACCAAGCGCGACGCAAGCTGCGCCCGCCCCGCGCACCAGGCCTTGCAAGCGCGAACCCGGAGCAAATGCGGCGGCTAAACCGAGAAGATGCAGCAGCGCAGTGGACACTGCGAAGCCGGCCATGTATTCGAGCCCGCCGGTTCCGGCCATGACTTCCGTTCCGTGCGCGTGGCCGTGGAAAAAGCCGAAGGCCGCGATAATGGCGACGCCGGCCGGCACCGGAAGGTCCACGGCGAGCGCAACCATCAGGCCGAGCGCAACGATCGAGGCGAGGATCGCCGGCTCGACGAACGGCACCGGAACATGCGCCATGCCGAAGCCGGCGCCAGCGAGCATCACAGCGACGAAGGCAGCCGGCCACGCCCAGATCGCGCGACCGCCCTTCTGGGCCGCCCACAGTCCAACTGCGATCATGACGATCACGTGATCGAGGCCGGAGAGTGGATGGCCGAAACCGGCCGAGAAGGACGATGTCAGCCCGGCGCCGACATGGGCTTGGGCAGGCAAGACTGCCCCGGCGAGAGCGATCGTCGAGAGTATTGCGCGTTTCGTGGAAGGCCGCATGAAGGGGGACTCCTCTCGTTCAAGGTAATGGAATGTCGGACAGGCTCCGGCGCAGGGCAGAGCAAACGTCACGCCGTGCCCACATGGTCGAAGGCTGGTTCTTCCGCAGCCTGCTTGCGGGCCGTCTGCGGCGCGGGGACAACTCTCCGCCGCTATTCGGGCAGGCGCCGCCCAAAACGTTTCGGGTGCAGTCCATGCAGATTGTTTGTAGATATAGCCGCTCCGGCATGTAACTGGCTCCGTCCTTCGGCTTGAAATACTATGGATCGCCGAGGCTCCATGCCATTGTCACGTTGGTCAACTGCTCCAGTGGAAAACGAAAGAGCGCATCACGCGGTCAGCCGGGTGCGCTGCCGAAGTTATACTTATGTATACCGAGACTGACCGGCTACCTCGTGCGAGCGGCATAGCCGTCAGCCCGGACTGGCCGCTATCGAACTGCGTATCAAGGGATGAGCGGCAGTGGCGGCCCGCTGCACCTGTGATGGACTTCATCTGGGCATGCTTGGAAACGCCCGACTACCGGCAGCGCAGCCCGCAGCCTACGCTGGGTCTCAAAAAA
Organism: Mesorhizobium monacense; assembly: GCF_056781675.1. Taxonomy (NCBI): domain Bacteria; kingdom Pseudomonadati; phylum Pseudomonadota; class Alphaproteobacteria; order Hyphomicrobiales; family Phyllobacteriaceae; genus Mesorhizobium; species Mesorhizobium monacense. The sequence continues at coordinate 198,080 of NZ_JBXAYW010000001.1, forward strand.
ACCTGGCTGGCGCTGCACGGAACGCATCGAGCTTCCCTCCTGCGCACACTCGCACTCACATAGACTTGGTACGCCGCTGCAGTGTAAAATGACCTGAACAGCGCTGGAGCGGAGTCTTGAAGCTCGCAACCGTGCAATCCGCGCCCGCGGCGTCACGACGGAACCGTTCCGCCGTGCTCCTTCGCCTCACGACCGCAGCGATGGCGGCCGGGACCTTTGTCGCCGACACGATCAATCCAAATGATATCTCCTACCCGCTACTTTACGTCGTGGTCGTGCTCTTGGCCGCGCGCTTTTGCTATGGCCGGAATCTTGTGTTCGTCGCCGCCGGGTGCCTCGCACTTCTTGTTTTGAGTTATCTGATCTCGCCTCCGATCGGGCCGACTGAAGATGCCCTGCTGCGTATGTCTATCAGGGGCACTGTGATCGCAGTGACGGCATATCTCGTCCTGCAGAGCCAATCGGCGCAAGCAGGCGAGCGCGAGAAGGCTGCTCTTCTCGACCTGACGCAGGACACGATTTTCGTCCGCAACATGGACGACGTCATTACCTATTGGAACCGCGGCGCGGCGGAATTGTATGGGTGGAGCGCGGAAGAAGCCGTCGGGCGGGTTACGCACGACCTGTTGAAGACGCGCTTTCCCGCACCGCTCACCGCGATAAATGCGGGACTGCACGCCCTCGGTCGCTGGGACGGCGAAATCGTTCATACCAAGCGCGACGGCTCGGAGGTGGTAGTGGCGAGCAGATGGGCCTTGCAGCGCGACCGGCAAGGCCACCCGTCCAGCGTATTGGAGACCAACAACGACGTCACCGAGCGCAAGCAGGCGGAGAATTCCCTACAACTCGCACAAGCCGAACTCGCGCATGTTGCGCGCATGAGCACGTTGGGCGAGCTTGCCGCTTCGATCGCCCACGAGATCAACCAGCCGCTCGCCGCCATCGTGAATGGCGCCGGTGCCGGGCTGCGCTGGTTGGACAGGCAGCCGCCGGATCTCGATGAGGCCCGGCAGATGCTTGCCCGCATTCTGAAGGACGGCAACCGCGCGGCCGAAGTGATCGGTCGAATCCGCGCTTTGGTCCGTAAGTCTCCGGTCAAGATGGATCGGCTCTCCTTTAACGACATCGTGCTCGATGTAATCGCGCTGGCACGCAGCGATATCGAGCGAAATCGCGTCGTGCTCCATACCCGGCTCGCCGACGATTTGCCACCCATCCAGGGAGACCGGGTCCAGCTGCAACAGGCGCTCCTCAACCTTGTTGTCAACGCGATTGAGGCGATGCACGATCATGAGCCGCGAGAGCTGGTGATCACTTCCGGAAACGACGAGGCGCAGAACGTCGTCGTGTCGGTGCACGATTCAGGCCCGGGGCTCGATCCGGAGACTGTCAGCCGCATCTTCCAGTCCTTCTTCACGACCAAGGCGGACGGGATGGGCATGGGGCTGTCGATTTGCCGGTCCATCGTGGAAGCGCATGGGGGGCAGCTCTCGGCTCGCCCGAATGAACCACGCGGCGCCCGCTTCGAAATCGCGCTTCCCCGAGAGCAGGCGCAGACCAGGCACGCCGCCGAAGCGAGCCAGGCAGCCGCGCCGACTATACCTTCGTATAATTCGTAGCGCCTTTTGATCAGCTAACGATCTCAGTAGATTAGAAACATGCACGGCAGTGCGCGTGGCGATTGGCGCGAGATTGAGAGTTCCGAGGTTGAAGCGAGAGGCAGTCATTGCGGTCGTCGATGACGACGAGTTGGTTCGGGAAACCACCAAGGGTCTGATTAGATCGGTGGGATTTTCCGCCGAGGCGTTTGGCTCTGCGGAGGATTTTCTGGCCTCCGACCATCTTGGCCGTACTGACTGCCTGATTGCGGACGTCAACATGCCCGGCATGAGCGGGCTCGATCTGCATGAACGTCTTGCGGGGGCCGGCAGGACTATTCCGACCATTCTGATCACCGCCTACCCCAATGAAAGGATCCGGATGCGCGCGCTGAACGCCGGAGTGCGCTGCTACTTGCCTAAGCCCTTTGCGGAAGGCGATCTGCTCGGCTGTCTCCGTGCGGCTCTCAGCAACGGTATCTGCAGCCGTTGAGCCCGCTGAGCGTGTGAATGGCTACGGGCTGCGGGAGTTGACACCTTCGTGCGATCGCTCAAACCCCATGTTCAGCCTGTCGGCCATTCGCGCCAAATCAGGCAGGGAGGCAGCTTTCATTTTTCTCATCACCTGCCCACGATGAACTTTGACCGTAATCTCGCTGACGCCCAATTCGTAGGCAGTCTGCTTGTTCGCCCGTCCCGCCACCACCAGGGCCATGACCTCGCGCTCGCGCTGACCGAGGCTCTCGAAGCGGGCGCGCAGCTCGGTCAAGGACTTTTCGTCATCCAGCCGCACCCGGTCCCGCTCAAGGCCCACCTGTATTGCGTCGAGTAGGTCCTGGTCGCGGAATGGCTTGGTGAGAAACTCGATCGCGCCATCCCTCATCGCTCGAACGGTCATGGGGATGTCACCATGCCCGGTGATGAAGATTATCGGGATATGGATGTTATCGGCCGCGAGGTCCCGTTGGAATTCAAGGCCGCTGCGTCCGGGAAGCCGGACGTCGAGCACGAGGCAGGCGGGCCCCTCTGGGCGGGCGCCGGCGAGGAATTCGCGCACGTGGCCGAACAGCTCCGCTTGCAGGCCTACCGATCGCACAAGGCTGCCGAGCGTCTCGCGGACTGCCGGATCATCGTCGATGACGACAACGGTCGACTGTGGGTGGGCCATCTCGATGCTCAACCCCTATATCCTCCGCACAAATTATGACACTCGGGCTTGCGCCCATCAAGCACCATCCCCATCGCCCGCGGGTGCTAGGAATGCGGCGCCGAGAGGAGCCGACCGAGCCGGCACGGCAACTGAAGGTCGCGATCTATCTCGTGTCGCCGACCGGCGCTACTTGGCCCGCGCCGGCCGTGCCGTAACGCCCAAGCTGTCCGCCATGCGGACCAGGTCAACGAGAGACTTCGCCCGCATCTTCTGCATAACGTGACCGCGGTGGACCTTTACGGTCACCTCACTCAGATTCGCTTGGCCGGCAATCTGCTTGTTGACGCTGCCGGTGACCACCAAGTGCATGATCTCTCGCTCGCGGGCCGTCAAGGAATCGTAGCGCGTGCGGAGGTCGGCGATCAGCTTGGCCTCCTCCCGCCGAGCGCGGTCCCGCTCGATCCCGGCATGGACTGCGTCGAGCAACTCCTGTTCACGCAGCGGCTTCGTCAGAAACTCAATGGCGCCGGATTTCATTGCCCGCACAGAGATCGGAACGTCGCCGTGGGCGCTTATGAAAATCACGGGAAGCTGAATGCTCAGATTCTGGAGAATTTTCTGCATTTCAAGCCCACTCCGCCCCGGCAGCCTGACATCGAGGATGATGCACCCAAGAGTGTCAGCGCGCTTTGTGTCCAGAAACTCTTGACCCGAAGCGAAGGTCTGCACCTCAAGCCCAACGGAGCGCAAGAGATCCCCTACGCCCTCCCGGACCGACGCGTCATCATCAATGATGTAGACAACATCCTTCATTCAGGCGCCCCAACTTCGAACCATCACGCCGGCAGGCCGGACGCCGAAGTTTAATGCGCTTTCGCCTCAACTGGCAACGTGAACTGGAAAACGGCCCCGCGAGGGCGGTTTGGCTCGGCCCAGAGCCGACCGCTATGGGCCTCGATGATCGACCGGCTGATGGTCAGGCCGAGCCCCATGCCCTTTGGCTTGGTGCTGTGGAACGCCTCGAACATTTCCTCGATTTTCGCAGAGTCGATCGGCGGCCCGCTGTCACGCACAGTCACCATGATAGTGTCGTCGACCTGCTGCTCAGTGCTTATCGTGAGCTCGCGTGATCCTATCGGATCAGCCGCCATCGCATCCTTGGCGTTCATGAGCAGGTTGAGAATGACTTGCTGTAACTGGACTTGGTCCCCCAGAACCACGGGCAGATTGTTCGATAGTTTGGTGGTTAACGAGACGGTGGCGCGTTGCAGGTCCGTGGTTATCAAAGCGATCGTTTCCAAAACGACCTCATTGATGCTCAACCACTCGCGACGTTCCGGCGACTTCTTGGCCATTGCCCGTATCCGGTCGATGACCTCCGACGCTCGGAATGCATCACTGACCATCCGCTCCACAGCGCGACGAGCGGAGATGATGTCGCGTGGATCCGCATCCAGGTAACGAAGAGCCGCGTTGCCGCTGCCGACGAGACCGGTGAGAGGCTGTCTGACCTCGTGGGCGATGGAAGCCGCAAGCTCACCCATCATGGTCAACCTGCTGACATGAGCCAGCTCGGCTTGCGCGAGTTGTAGGGCATTCTCCGCCTGCTTACGATCAGTGATGTCACGCACCAATGAAAGACGAAACCACTCTTGTCCCAGTTGGAATCTGCCGGCGCGAATTTCGACCGGAAAAATGGTCCCATCCTTACGCCTGTGGAGAGTTTCGAAAGTCGTCGTCTGTCCGGAATCCACATGATCAACCACCTTCGTCAGTGCTTCTTGGTCGAGACCTCCATCAAACTCGCGCGGATGCATTCCGATGAGCTCCTCGCGGCTGTAGCCGAGGCCTTCGCAGGCTTGCCGGTTGACATCTATGACGGTCAGGTCGTCGGTATGCAGGAAAAATGCGTCGGTCGCGTGATCGACAAATGTTCTGAAGCGGGACTCGCTCGCTCGAAGTCTTTCCTCTCCCCGCTTGCGCTCAGACAAATCGAGTACGAAAGCAACAGCCTGGTTCGCGCTTCCTTCGAAGCTTGCCTCGCCAATCAACACCGGCACGCGAGAGCCGTCCTTGCGCCGGTACTCCTTTTCGAATGGTTGAACGCTGCCGGCGGACTTCAGCTCGGCTTCAGCCGCGGCGTCACGGTCCCGCCATTCCTCCGTCGTCAGTTCCGGGCTGGATAGGCGTCCGCCGAGAAGGTCTTCGCGACCATAGCCGACCATGCTGAGGAAAGCCTCATTCGCTTCGACAATTCGGCCATCAATATCCCGGATGAAAATCCCGATGATGTTGGCCTCGACCAGTCGGCGGATCCGACCTTCGCGTTCTTCGAGATGACGGTACAAGCCGGTATTCTCGAGCGCAGTTGCCGCTTGCGAAGCGAGTATTTTCAGCACTGCCATCCGTGCCGGCGCGAACACGCGAGAGGCGAGTTTATTTTCGACGTAGAGCACACCTGACAAGGCGCTTTGATTGAGCAGCGGCATGCATAGAATTGACAGCCCAGGGTGCTGAATAAGGTATGGATCCTCAGCGAAGGCTTCGTTGCCAGTGGTGGCATCGAGGATCACGCTTTCCTTCGTGCGCACGACGTAGCGGACCACCGATCCTGGCAGCCTGGCAGACTCGACGGGTTCGTCGCACAAATCGACTTCGATCGCGTTGCCATTCGTGCTGGCCTCCGCCATCAAACGCAGCTCGCTTCCTTGCGACCCGATCAGTAGGCCTCGCTCACCCCCCGCCTGCTCGAGTGCGATCCGCAGGACTGTCTCAACAAGTCTCTCAAGGACGATCTCGCCCGACACAGCCTGCGAAACCTCGATCACTGTGGCGAGGTCGAGATGTTCCACCGGTGCTTCGATCGTCCCTGTCGCAGCGGCTGCGGTTTCTTCGTTCCGAAACTGTGGAAAGCGCTCGTCGAGTTGCCGAACCTTACCGTCGGCTCCCCAGCGCTGATAGGAGCGGCGAGCATTCTGCAGGTAAAGCGCGGCAATCTGATCGAACCCGCGCCTGCGGTAAAAGGCTGAAGCGCGATCATAAGCGATCGCTTCGTCGTTAGGCAGCAAGTTCGTTCTGGCAAGCTGAGCGGCTTGTTCGTAGAGGCGTTCAGCCTCCAGCGTCCGCTTGTCCAATCGCGCGCTCTCCGCTCCGAGCAGCGCTGCGCGGCTCCCAAAATTCTCAGGGCAGTGCTTTGACCACTCCTCAAGCTGCCGGCGGTGGCCACGCAGATCCTTCCGGTGTTGAGAGCTATCGGTAGCCGAGACTTCGTCGCAAAGCGCGGCCAGCGAAAGGCCGGCGTAGAAATGGTATTCCGCCCGCTCGAAAATGGCAGGGGTCATCCAGAGGAGGCCTCGCGCTTTCGCGGACGCTGCGAGCGCGGCGACGTAGTCGCCGGCAAGCCAGCGCGCCTGCAGCTTGCGGATCCAATACAAGCAGCTACCCGGCCTGCCGTCCATATCGCGCTCGAATTGAAGCTCGTCGAAACCTGTGTCGTTGAAGCAACCGAACACCGGCGTCAGTCCACGAAGCGTTCGAATGAGCTGCAATTGTCCTGTAATGAAACCGACGACCACACCGAAGCCGGCTTGGCGCGCGAAGTCCAGGCCGGCTTGCGCGTCACGTTGAACCTCAGAAAGCGGCTCACCGCCGGCAAGAAGATAGGTCAGAAGATTGTTGCGGCTCAGCACTGCATATGTGAGATCGCCCACTTGCTGCGCAGCGTCAAAGACGCGTTCAGCGAGTGCGCGGCCCGTCCGCACATGCCGTGGCGAGGACTTCGCAAGGTTGCCGAAAGCGAGATAGACACGCGCTTTCAGGCGGTCCATTCCAGGTTGTTCGACCAGGTCCAACCCGAGAAGGCCGAACCGGAAACCCGCCTCGTACTTGCCGAAGTAAGGTCCCAGAACGGTGCCTACCGCGGTGTAGGCATAGGGCGTCGTGTCGCTGTTGCCGTACTTCAAGCTGACGTTGCCCATACGTCCGATCACGAGGCAGCGCAGGTTTTCGTCAGTGAACAAAGCTGGGGTTACGAGCGAGGTAAGGACATCCATGGTGGCCAGTGCGACCGGATCTGCCATTGAGGGCAGGTCGAGCAATGCTTCAATCGGGCGGTCTCCGAGATGTTGGAACAGCCGCGTGTATTCGCGCCGCACCCGATTTCTGGTGGGATGAGCTGTCCACCGAATCCCTACGCGATGCAGGTAGTCGAGCCCGACCAAAATGGCCAGGTCGCTTCGACCAAGGCTCATGGAAAGGTCCACTCGCAGCCGGGTGACGCGGGCAAGGTCAGTCAGGCTGGTGGCACGGCGCGACAAGGGCGCGACACGCGCCTCCGCCTCCGCCGTAGAACCAGTAAGGAACAGGCACTCGGCTCTCAGCAGATCGAGCGCGAAGGCAAGCTCATACCGCCGATCCCATGCATCGTCTGGCAGCAAGGCGGCTCCCAAGCCTGCATAGGTCAGAGCTGAAGTGTATGCCGCCGACGACCTTGCGCGGCGGGCGGCAGCTAGGTTCAGGTCGGCGAGGCGCTCGCGCTCCTTGCCCGACATGATGAGCGCCGTTCCTCGATTGAGGTGGCCGACAATCTCGAAAATGTGCTCCGCAAGCGCCTCCGGAGGAGTGCGAGCGAGGAGCAGGCGACCGATCGACAGATGCGCCACGACCTGTTCGTCTTCTGGAACCAGCGCGTAGGCGGCCTCCTGTACCCGATCGTGGAGGAACCGGTAGGACACCTGCTCGCGCAACACGAGCCCGGCCCGTGCCGCAGCCCAAAATACCGCGTGCACAGCTTCGTCGCTTTCGCCCCGGATCATGGTCAGCGTATCGATCGTCGCGTGATTGCCAAGGCAGGCCAGCGTGTGCAGGGCACGTTGCGTTGGGGCTGGCAGGCGCCTGAGCTTACCGAGCATCAGATCCGCAACATTGTCAGCATAACCCTTCCCCCGAATGCCTTCGAGGTCCCAATCCCAGCGCCTGTGGGCACGATCGAAGCCAAGCAGCCCTTCCTCCGGCAAGGCCAGGATGAACTGAAGGGCAAAGAAGGGATTGCCGGCGCTTTTCTTGTGCACCAGTCGCGCGAGTGGCAGGACACGATTGCCCTCGCAATGAAGAGCATCAGCCAGCATCCGACTCACATCGTTCAGCCCTAGCGGAGTCAGTCCAACTTGATGCACTCGTCCACCAGCTTGCCTGATCGCGGTCAGCCGCCGGATCAAGGGGTGGGTAGGCGGGACCTCGTCGTCGCGATATGCACCGATCAAGAGCAGGTGACGCACCTCCGGTTGCGTGGTCAGATCCTCGAGCAGGTCGAGCGTCGCAGCGTCAAGCCATTGAAGGTCGTCGAGAAACAGCGCCAGCGGATGCTCCGGTCGGGCAAACACCGCCAACAGGCGTCTGACGATCAAATGGAAACGACGCTTTGCATCCTGTGGTGCCAACTCCGCGACGGGCGGCTGTTGCCCGATCAGCAACTCTAGGTCCGGAACGAGCGTCGCCATCAGCCCGCCGTTGAAGCCCAAAGCTGCAGAGAGTGCTGAGCGCCAAGGATCGAGCTCGGCATCGCTCTTGCCCAGCAGTGGCCGGAAAAGCCCCTGCAGCGCCTGTGCCAGGCTAGCGTAGGGAACATCCCGCTGGTTCTGGTCGAACTTGCCGGATGCGAACAACCCGCGCGATGGCACGAGCGCGCGATGGAGTTCGTTTATAACCGTCGACTTGCCGGCGCCGGCCGGGCCGGAAACCAACACCAACTCAGGCCCGCCCGCAGCAACAACCCGGTCGAAGGCGGCAAGCAAGATGGCGATCTCACCCTCGCGACCATATGGCTGCTCAGGAATAAGCAACTTGTCGGGCAGATCCTGGGCAGCGAGTGGAAATTCCTCGACCCACCCGCGACCCTCCGTTTCGGTCAGGGCGTGCCGCAGGTCGGCTTCCAGCCCGTCGGCGGTCTGGTAACGCTCCTCGGCGTTCTTGGCGAGCAATTTCATGACGATTGCCGAGACAGCGCGCGGCACTTTCGTCGCACCTTCTGACGGCGGGACGGGTCGCCTGGCAATGTGACAGTGCACCCATTCCATGGGGTCCGCAGCGGAAAACGGCAGCCCACCGGTCACCATCTCGTAGAACGTAACACCGAGCGAGTAGAGGTCGCTGCGCGAGTCGACGGAGCGGTTCATGCGGCCCGTTTGCTCGGGCGCCATGTATGCCAGGGTGCCGGCAATCACCTCGGGAGGCTCGGGCGCTTGGCGCTCGCGCGTAAGGTGCGACGCCAGGCCGAAGCCGGTGAGTCGAACCTGAAAGTCTGCTTCGCTCACCAGGATGTTCGCCGGCTTGATATCCCGATGAATGAGACCGCGCTCATGGACCTTGCCGACCGCTGCGGTGATGCCGATAGCAAGCCGCAGGAAGGTCGAAAGCTCGATCGCCCTTCCCTCCTTTCGCGGTGCTAGCAACTGGCTGAGCGGCACGCCGCCGCAGTCTTCCAGGACAAGTGTGCTATGGCCGGCTTCTTTGTTGAAAGCCAGCGGCTTCGCTGCCCATGCGCTGTCGAGCTCATCGCGAAGCGCGTACTCATGTGCGAGCCTGTCAAGGCTAGCGCGGGTTGGGAGCTCGGCCGCGAGCCGCACGACCAGAACGGGCTGCGGCCCCGCTTTCTGATCCTGGAGCACTTGGCGCGTGAAGATGCGATCGCCCTCGTGCCAGACGACCGGGTGCCCTTCAAAAAGACCAGTCTGTATCGTCTGCCGTCCAGAATCGGCAGCGCCTTGCTTGGTGTTTATGACTTTCCTGGCGCGCCTTTTCCGGACGCCTTGGACGGTGTCGTCCATAACCACACCGCTTTCTTCGCATCTGCCCGCGCCTCCAACTCCGAGACCGGCATCAGCAGTTCTAGTCAGGGTTCCATCACTTCTGCTTCGTGTCAACGCGCTCCGCTCGCGGGAATCCTACAAAGCTGATCCAATCCGGCGATCGGGGTCATCCTCTCGCTCGAAGAGGAGGCTCGTCAAATAGGGTCGTGACAAAATTCGAGCGACGCCCTTAGAAGGGTAACCGCGCCGGTTAAGCGGGCATGTTGTTGCGGTCAAAGTGCAAACCGGCGCGGCAGGTTGGCCCCTGGCGGGGGGATCCCAGAGGTCGCAGTGAGATTAACACTGCTGCGGCTGCCGGCGGTATTATGCCGAGGTATACCGGCCTAGCCGTTTGGGCAAACTTTCTAAACCAGCTACCTCGCGGAGTCCGAAACGCGATTCCGGTCTTTCTGTAGTGAATTATTCGGGAGAGCCACGCTCCCATCCGCGCACGCCTAGAATTTCTTGGCTAAAAAGTGTGGTTCCAGGAAAATGATGCCCAATCGTATCCCAGCAGGGTCGCGAGTTCACTGCCTGCCTTTCTACCATGCCGGACTCTCTGATCAAACGGCTAACAAGGCCGTTCCTCGCGACGGTGACCTTGCATACTAGTCAACCAGGGTAGCGCGCTACCCGCCTTAGGGAATGGCCGACGAAGCCCAGTAACATCCGCCGACCTGTCGCCAGGACTTATTCGACGCGACCACTTGCCCGGTCACATCGGTGACGAAGGTGCCCTTGGTTTGGTCAAGCATGACCAGGGCATTGCCAAACGGATCGCGAACAACGGCGCAACGGCCGATCGGGATGTCGAACGGCTTCTTGATTATCGCGCCGCCAGCTTCGACGAAGCGCTCCAGCGCGGCGTCCACGCTTTCCACAAGCAGATCCACCTCGGGACCCAGATCAGTATGTAGGACAAGCTCCGTATCCGTTCCTGGCATTCCCAGCCCAGCTGCCTCTGGCGATCGCCAGAGAAGCGGATGCCCAAGGGCTTCGGAGTAGAACCCCAGAGCGGCATCCAGGTCCGCCACCTTGAGCATCACGCAATCGATCTTGTGGAACAGTGGTCCCCTCATAGCACTTCCGGCATATGTAGTGGGTAGTCGAACAGCAACTTTTCGGGCGAGAACCCTAGCCTGCGGATAGCCCCCTGCCAGCCAGCATAGACCGGAAGGTAGTTGACCGCATCACCGGTGGACTGCTCGACTTACCTCTGGGTTTCGAGGATCGTTTACCACTGAACCCGCGGAAGATCCAATTGCTGCGACATGCCCATGGGTAATTCTATCCTGTCGTAAGTTTAACAGGCGGCCAGACGGACCCATCCCAACCCGTCGCGAGAATCCGCCATGGGGTGTTTGTCTTAGCGGCCTCCCAACACATCTTTGAGCAGAAGTAATATCGGACGGGTCGCCCGTAAAAAACGCGACAGCATTTTATACACATCATTGTAGCAGTACCTTCACATATTCAGCGAACATCCGACGGACCGAGCATGACGAGCGGCGTGTTCTTTTGGGGCAAACAATAGCTCTTCAGCCGGAGTTACTGAGGTTGCGCCATGCCGGCGCTGCCGATTTCATGCCGGCTTTGGGGCTCGTTGCCGTGCTATGAGGAAGATTGAATCGGGTGACTTCATCACAGGTGGCATTGACTCGCCTGTCGTCGAAAGTTGCGCAGAAGGGGCCGCGCCGGTTCCGGTTCAACCCCAATTTTGCGCTGTGCAGATGCGGGGCCTGGGCCGCGCATATAATGGAGTTCCGGCCTGTAGCTCGGGGCCACCCACTCCTGAAGCGCCGTCAGGCATCTTGCGACCAGAGCAGAGACTTCCATGATGGTATTCCCTTCCCGGCTAGCGCCAGCTCATTTACTCGAACTCTCCCACATTGCGGGCAGCCACAAATCGATCGTGGTGCCATGTCGGGGCTTGCTGGTTATCGAGAGCCCGCCACCCAGACCTTCCACGATCTGCCTGACGGTCGCCAGGCCGAGACCGCTTCGGTTTACCTTTGTCGAGAAATTCGGCTGGCCGGCCATTTTGAGCGTCCAGTCTTCCATGCCAACGCCGTTGTCCCTGACGGAAAGCCGGATCATCCGTTGTGGCAGACCCGTTTTGCTTGAAGGTGGAAACGCCAGGTCGGCAGCAATCGTGAGGTCACCGCCGGCGGGCATGGCGTCGCATGCGTTTAAAACGAGATTGAGAAGAGCTCGCTCGACGAGCTCTTGGTCGATGATGGCCGGCGGAAGCCGGTCGGCGACTTCCAGGGTCATTCTGATATCTGGCGAGAGAGCGCTCGCAAACACGAGCTCGAGCTGCGCGAGTAGCTGGCGCATATCTGTCGGTTCGGGCATTGCCAGCCTCGGGTTTGCAAAGTCGAGCAGTTGCCGAGCGAGAATCTTCGCCCGAAACGCGCAGTAGATGGCTGCATCGATTTTTCCGAGCTCTCTGCGCGTGCTATCGCGGCGGTGCTGCAACTCTTCCAGGACATTCACAACCGGTGTGAGCAGATTGTTGAAATCGTGAACGATCGATGAGAGCAACAGGCGCGGGTCAATTTGCATGTAAGGAGCGTCCGATCCACGGGAATCGAGACGACTGGCTTGCGAGGCATTGTATTCTAACATGCTTCCCTCCTGACCTTTCGCCATTACTCCCAGGGCAGCAGACTACAGAGCAAGCTGCCCCGCTATTATGCCGACGTATAAATGGCTACCCTTTTGGACCCCTCGACTGACCAGAATCGACGTAAGAGCGTCGATCAAGGCCGGCGGGCTATTTTTCATATTGCGCAATAAGGTCAACACGACTATATGGTCAATACGAAAATGGCGCAAGCTAGCAATGCAACGAAGGCATAACAGATGGCAAAGATCGATTTGGCGCGCAGGGCGGAGATTGGCCGCGAGCGGCGGGCCCGGACTAGGGCGCAGATTCTGGAAGCCGGAGCGTCACTGCTAGCCGAGAAGCCTCCTGAAGGCCTTACGATAGATGCGCTAGTCGAGGCAGCTGGAGTCGCCAAGGGTACTTTCTACTATCACTTTCAGAGCATCGATGAACTGGCCGCCGCGGTGGGCGCCCGCCTGGGCGAGAGCTTTGATGAGCTGCTGACGCCTAGTCGAATCGAGCTCAAGGATCCGATAGACCGTCTGTCTTTCGGGTTTGCGCAATTCCTTGAAAAGGCGAGTTCCGATACCGGATGGGCGCGCCTTGTCGTTCAGAGCGCGCAGTCCCCCACTGAATTCGGCCGGGGTGTTCGCGCCAATCTCAAAGCGGATATCGCCGAAGCACTCGTCCAGGGCCGCATCAGCATGCAGGACGTGGAGCTCGCCGTCGACATCGTGATGGGCATCTGGCTGCAGGTGACCCGCGGCATTCTCGAGCGAGGCACCCGACCGGAACTGACGCGCCAAGCTGTCGAGGCGGTGCTGAGAGCCCTTGGTGTGACGAATTTTGGGGAGCGAACGATGATCAAGCTCACTGTGCTATATGGCAATCCCACTGACCCGGCCGCATTCGAGAGTTACTATGCGGCGACGCACATGCCGCTCGTGGCGAAGATGTCTGGTGTCCTTCGCCATGAGAAAGCGAAAGTTGTGGGCACGCCCACTGGCGACAAGCCACCCTACCACCGGATGTTCGAGGCCTGGTTCGAAAGCGAGACGGCATTGGGCACTGCATTGGGTTCGCACGAAGGAAAAGCGGTCGTTGCCGATCTGGCGAATTTTGCCACCGGCGGGGTGACGATTCTTGTCTCGGCGGTTGAATGAGCGCCAGACCCGATCTTGCGCCCAAGGCAGCCGATATAGCTTTGAGGGATTATCACGCTTACCTCGGCGGTCCGAACCAGATCCTTCAGAGTGATTGGGCGTAGCCCTGCTCACAGCCGCTTCGAGTGTCAGCGGTGCTTGACGGCTGTTGGGGGTGATTGCCAGGCTAAGGAGACTGAGGATGCCACAGTGCTAAATGGCCGCGATGATTGGCAGTAGAATTGGATGGATGCCGCCTCAGGCTGCGATACGCCGTGGGAGCCACGCGCGGGCCGGCGGGCCGCTGATCATGACCAGCCCGTTGAAGGCGACCAAGCGCAAATCATCTTCCGGGACGGGCCTGCCAGACCTTCTCGATGAACTGCCATACGGCGACCCGCGTCTCGGGCCAGATGGCGCCCTCCATGGTGGTCAGTTGGCCTGCCGCTGCCAGGGTGAAGCTGTTGCTCACCTCAATCTCGGGGATCGCCTCGGCTATCTTTTCGAGCTGCAGGCGGACGAATTGTACGTTCGGCAGTCGGCTGATCTGAAAACCTGCTCATCTCAGCCCGACCGGTGCGGCCGGGCCTGGTTGATCCTCGCGAACTAGCTTCGAGCGCAACGAGTTGAGCAACCAGATCTTTGAGGTCGCTCGGCAACGGCTTTCGCACCGCCGGCAAATAGTCGTCAGTCAGCTGCTGAACGATTGCATTCAATAAAGCGTGCATGGACGTAATGTGGATTGGCGCGGTCATGGCGTTTCTCCTTGTTGTGCCCAGTCCGGGTTCTTTTTGTAGGCAACAATATTCCCAGAGCTGAAACTGATCTATTGTACAGAGGTTGAGCCGCACACAATATGCGTATGGGTAATATATACCTAGGTCTGAACTGGCGGTATGGGAGCCGGGCTCGGGAGTCAGGAATAGCGTTGACGCGGTCTGTCAACAATGACCGTTCTTCGCCCGAAACGCCGCATGATGGCTTAACAATTTTTCTTGCTTGGATGACAAGGCGGATCCGGCTCTGAGCACGCCGTTCCAGCCTTGACCGGCCGATTGGGCATCACAGATATTGCAATTTCATCGCCACGCGGCCCGCCACGAATTACTGATGGTGATCCACACTTGGTTGGCTCCCGCGCAGTCGTCTTGAACGCTCCATCCATGGATCATGAAATCGACTCCGCTTTGACTTGCAGCGGAGAAAGCTTGTTTCGACGGCAACTGACGGATGGCCGGGGCAATAAAAACCAAGGTTGCGCTGGCAAGGAACTCTCGGCGATCGATTATCATGCGGCTGCTCCTTCCCATCCCTCGGAATGTGACGTCGCGAGACGCGACGACCGAAAAGGAGTGGCGCCTCCCCATTGCATCATGGCCTCTGCGAGGATTTGAGATGCGGCTTCCGTATCGCCGGCGTTCACTGCGATATCGTGAGCCTGCTCGAAGGCGCGCAGCGTCGGGCGGTTCGTCATGTTGACGCGCGCCAGGTCGAGCGCTCGGCGCCAATTATTACCGCTTCCGGCATAGAACTCGGCACCGTGATCGGCAAATGCGAGCAAATGCCGTTCAAGAAGAGCCTCGAACTCTGACTGGGCGGCCTGCATCTGCGCTTCTGCTTCGGCATATCTTTTTTGAAGAGCCAGCGCGTCAGCGAGACGCCAACGCACTTCGGGATCGCCGCTTGAGATGGCCGGGATGAGTACGGCCTCCGCGTCGCTGGCTCGACCGCCGGACGAATGTATTTCCGCCAAGTGCACGCGTGCCTTGGTGTAGCTCGGCAAGTAACCGATGGCTGTCCGATACCAATGAGCCGCGCGGTCGATTTCGGGCTCAGGAATGAGTTCTCCCCAAAGCATGCCGAGCTGAAAGCAAACCCAGGCCACCGGAAATGGCGAGACGTCCCGATAGACCTCCAACGCTTGCCCATAGATGCGATCGGCGTCGGTGAATTCGCGCAGATCCGCCAGCAGCGCACCCAGCGCCACCAGATCTTCTGTTCGACTGGATTGTCGCGCGGTCTCGCGTCGCTCATCCAACACCTTGTCCAGGTTCGCGCCGCACGCCTGATCGACATTCAAAAGCACGCGATTGACATCAGTTGATGGCGCTCCGCCGATGTCGGCTCGAGCGAGGAAGTGCCTCGCCTCCGCAAAGCGATGCATCATCGAAGCCACCTGGGCCTGGATCAATGCAGTGCGTGCCGAAGTCGCCTCGACTTGGGCGAGTTGCCCCACCAAGGCCTCAAGCCGATCCAGCGCTTGCACGTCGCCAAGGAACTGCGCAGTCAACTGCTCGTGTTCGACCACGGTCTCCGCGACCCCTTCCCGCAGCGGATCTGCAAAGAACCGATTCCACGATCGCCGGCGCGCGCTCTCCAAATTGATGACCGCAATTTCGCCGTCGGTCGTCTGCAGATCCAGGGCTTCAAACATTTGCCACCTAGAAGCGCGACTTCAGGCTTGCAAGCCCCGTCTTGAACAGGGTCGAAACGATCGTTCTGACCACAACATCGCCTTGACCCTTCGGGAGATATTGCGCACCCCATTCGACAGAACTTCCCGTACCGTTCGGCTTGACCTCGAGCCTCCCAGTATAGTCCGACGCTGGAATGCCGGAGATGCTTGTGTAGCTATAAAACCTTGCGGAATTGTCGATCGCATCGAGCCGCTCTACAATCTGCTTGCCGTCGATCGTTTCGATGACGCGCAATTGGCCGACACCACCTCCAATCAGATTGGTATTGGCGATCAACGGGTGCCAGCTCGCGTCGAAGTCTCCGATGAGTGCCCAGACCTGGTCCGGAGTGGCGTTGAGGTCGATGCGGTCGGCGACGCTTTGAAGTTCGGTGTTGGGCGTTGCGAAATATGGAAAGTTCTTCGTGCCAGGCTTGGTCGCCTTGGTCGTTCCGCTGCGCAAGGGTTCACGATCGCGATTGACCAACCAGCTCAGCAAGCCATCGATGACGTCAGCGTTCACCGTCCTACCACCGCCGGTCCCATAAGCCTTCCCGTTGAGCGTACTCTTCTCGATCTCCAGATGGCTTGTGTCGGTGATGGGCTTCGTCACATCAAACAGTAAGAAGTCGTCGAGAAACATATTGGCATTGGCGGCCAGTGCGGGCGGTGTCCAGTCCACCTTGCCGTCACGCATATCCCAGCTGGCAAGGCTGTCCTTCAGGCGCTGGAGAAAAAGGGAGCGAAACTCGTTCCCAATCGCAAACGGCGTCTGTTGGTTCCAAAGGTCGCGAAGATCGTCACCGCCGGCCAGTGCCGGATTGTCGAGACGCATATTCGTCTGCTCAGGCCGGCCGATCCAATCGAAACGCGGGGGAGGATTTCCAATAAGACCCTGCCGCGGCAGTGGGGTGGTTTCAGCAATCGCCGCGAACAGCGAGCCTCGGCCCGTAGTGAGCACACGCGTATCGAACTCGACGACCATGCAAAGCACGTTGTCATGCTCAAGCAGGTTTGGGACCCGGGTCATCGTGTTGCCGCGGAACAGCCACGCAAGGATGAAGGGATCGGACCGCAAACCGGCAAATACGCGAAAGGTACCATCCGGCGTAGATGAGCCGTTTTCGTCATTGGCCACAAAGCGAAGCGTTTGACCGTCAGGCAAGATGCAGACGCCTCGCTGGATGGGCTTCTGGTTCGCAACTCGTTCCAGAGTGTCGAATCGAAAGCTGAAACGAAGCTCGGGGGCGCTCGTCTCGAATTTTGTCCCGTCGCCGAGGCCTGCCACCCGGACAGGCCGAACGACGATCGAGTGATCAATCGCATTGGAGAAGATCGCGTCGACGCCGCAAGTTGGAAAGACATCGGCGGCCAACACCATCCGGGCGGGATTCTCCGGGCTGGTGAAGGCAAAAAGATCGGTGAGATCGGCCGAAGGGTCGCCGACTTGCCTCGGCCCGTCGATGTGATCTGACATGGCACACTCCGCTTTGTCATTCGTTTTGGATTTAGCGAAATTGCAAGGGCGCGACTGGAACGATCACGCCCTCACTACGTCGAATATCAGGGCTGAGGAACGCGGCCCTCAGGGAAACCGCCGAACGGCGTGACGCGACCGGGTTCCTCGGGAATGGATTTCAGATACTCGACGAGCGCCCAGCGCTCATCATCCTTCAGCAATGGGCCAATAACGCCCTCACCGCGGGGACCATTCTGGAAGGAATGACCGGCGTTCGAATTCCCCGGCAGAGTGGTGTCCATCAGAAATGTCCCGGAGGTTGCCGTTGCGTCGAGCCCGACCGTGACCGGATCGAAGTCGCCTCCGAGATAAAACTGCTTCGTGCGCTCCGCCGCCGGTTTCAGCATCTCATAGAGGTTGGGCACCGATCCGTTGTGCATGAAAGGGCCTGTCGCCCAGACGCCTTCACGCGGTGCTGCCTTGTAGACTCCTTCTGGGGAAGGGAGCGGGGGAGGCATCTCGCGATAACCGAACAGATCTATCAGTTGAGCTTCGGTCGGCTTGAGTTTCTGCAGCGCCGTATCCAGAACCGCTTCCCCGATCAAGAGATTGAGCACAAACTTTGACACCATCGGCTTGCCCCGGAACTCTCCGGGCAGGAATTTGCTGAGTTCGCCTGTAAGGGCCAGGGGTCTTAGGGCGTCGAACTGCGCACTGTCTGTACCGATGTATGTTTGCGGGGTAAGTCCCACCAAGACGAAGCGCTTGCCGTATTTGTTCGCTTCGGTCCACTGATAAGGCCATGCATTGTGGCAGCTTGCGCAATATACGGTGAATAGCGCCTTGCCAGCCTTGGCTTTATCATGATCAATCTTACCAAACACGTCTTCTGGCCAGCTTGGCGGAGCCAGCCGCGCCAGTTGGTTTTCCACCCGCTGAAGTTCGAGAAGGGCGGCGTTCGACTGGAACAACCCTTCAGCCGGAGTCTTCGAGGTCAGATCAATGGGCAGGTAAACGCCCATGGTCTCTCCCAAGTTGCGGCTAAGAGGCTCGTAGGCATAGCCGCCCCACTGCGTCCAATTTCCCTGCGGAGCATTCCATAGGAACGGCGGTTTCACGGGCGCGATGCTGGGGTCCCAGTTTTGTGGAATTCCCGTCAACTCAGCCGTCGTGCGATCCACAATTAATGTGAGGGCGTCCATCCGCCCGGGTCCCCACGGGTGCGGGGAGACCGCAGTTCGGGTCGCATACTCGTGCACCCGAACGGCTTCGCTTTCAATTCGTTTGCGCAGCTTGGCCCTTGTATCCGTGCTCGATGCTCCGAGCCGCGTTGCCAAACGGTCGAACTTCGCCGCATCGGTCAGGGTCGCTTGCAAAGCGGCGTCGAGGCCCCGAGACAGACCCGGAAGATCAACCGTAGGCGAGTTTCCGCCTTGGATACGGATGCGCTTGCCCTTGTACGCTAGCTCTCCCTCGTGGCACGCCGCGCAGGTCACACCGGCATAGTCTCCGGCCGGCCAGCCTTTGATCGGGGTTGCAACAGTGGTTTTGCTAATGCCAATCGGCAACCCGTCCGGATTATAGGAGTTGGGCGGTTCAGGGATCACGCCGTAGTCACCGCTAGTGCGGATCAGGTCCTGGCTGCCGGCGACCTCCAAGTTCAAGTAAATGTCGTAGGAAAGAACCGCCGAGCCTTGCGAAAAGTGATAGTACCACTCGCGGTCCTCTTGCGACCAACCCTGGTTGAGGTAGATGGGCTCGCTCGAGCCCTGTTGCGCCTTCGCTTGCTGCATGCTCATAGGCACCGCCGCTGAAAGCCCAAGCAAACATGCGGTAGCCGAAAGGACTGCGAGTTTGGTTCTTTTCATGGCCGCTCCTTGAGCTATGCCGAGTCGACGGGAGGTGTCAGGCAGCAGCGGATTGAGCTTGCGATCTGACGACTTCGATTCCGTCGGTGAAAATACGCCGAGGGTGATTTTCGCACCGAGGATGATTTTTGGCAATTAATTGTTTCATCGAGAGACGACCTTACGGGGTGTTGACGGTGCCGGTACGACTGGGTTGTCTGCGGGTGTCAGTGCCCTCCCCTGTAACGAAGGCGCCTCGAGCAATGCGGCTGGCCGGATGGGCAGGTGCTGCAAGCGGACCCCGACCGCCGCGAAAATGGCGTTGACAACGGCGGGGGCAACTGCGGACGTCCCCAGCTCGCCAATGCCGCCGGGCGCCTCACCGCTAGCAACGAGATGTACTTCGATTACGGGCGCCTCATCGATGCGCAGAACCGGATATGTGTCGAAGTTGGCCTGCTCCACGCGACCCTTCTCGATGGTGATCTCGCCATAGAGCGCTGCGCTCAGACCGAAGATCGTGCCGCCTTCGATTTGCGCCTTGACCGTGTCGGGATTGACGACCTGTCCGCAATCGACGGCGCAGACGACGCGATTTACCCGCACTTTGCCGTTGTCAGCCACGGTCACTTCCGCCACCTGTGCAACGTAGCTGCCAAAGCCGAACAGCAAGGACACACCGCGACCGCTGCGGGCCGGCATAGGTGCTCCCCAGTTCGATTTGCCGGCCGCCAGATCGAGAACTGCGCGCGCGCGAGGTGAATCCGCGAGCAAAGCGCGGCGATATTCCACGGGATCCCTGCCGGCGGACCCAGCGAGCTCGTCCACGAATCCTTCGACCATGAAAGCATTTCGGGTCATGCCAACCCCGCGCCAAAATCCAGCCGTCAGGCCCGATGGGAGCTCCTGTTGGACATAGTCGACGAGCGAATTCGGGAACGAGTACGGGCCTGCTGCGCCGTCGACCGCATCTGCATCGATGCCATTCTGAAAAGCGCGCGGCAGCCACCGCGCCATAACGGAGGCTCCCACGATACGGTGTGCGAAGCTGACCGGCATCCCTTCGGCATCAAGGTCGGCGCGGAGTTGGCCGAGGTAATAGGGCCTGAAGATGTCGTGCTGGATGTCTTCCTCCCGCCTCCAGACCACCTTCACCGGACCATTCACCTGTGACGCGATCTTCACCGCCTGGGTCACATAGTCGATCTCAAGGCGCCGGCCGAAGCCGCCACCGAGCAGATGGTTGTGGACCGTCACACTCTCGATTGGCAGGCCGGTCACCTCCGCAGCGGTCGCTTGCGCGCGGCTGATCACCTGCGTGCCCAGCCACAGGTCGCATCCGTCCTTCCGCACGTGGACAGTGCAGTTCGCCGGCTCCATTGCGGCATGCGCCAGCAGGGGCATCGTGTAGATGGCCTCGAGTGCGCCGGCAGCTTTCCGGGTTGCGGCCTCGACGTCGCCGATCGCATGCGCCACCACGCCCGATGAACTCGCCGCGGCCGCTGCTGCGGTCGCGAGGTCAGCCGAGGAAAGACCCGCGTTCGGGCCTTCGTTCCAGGCAATGTGAAGTGCGTTGAGCCCCTTGAGCGCGGCGCCCATGTGCTCCGCCACGACGGCGACGGCATCATCCAAGCAAACGATCTGGCTGACGCCCTTGACCGCCATAGCTTCTGTTTCATCGACATGCGCCAGCTTGCCGCCGAAAACCGGACAGGCCGCGACAGTCGCAACCCGCATTCCCGGCAGCTTTACGTCGATGCCGAAAACGGCTTTGCCGTCGACCTTGTCGGGCGTGTCGACGCGCTTGGCGGGGGTTCCGATCAGCTTGAAAAGCTTCGGGTCCTTGAGCGCGATTGGCGACGGCAGGGGAAGCGCCGCTGCTGCTTCGACCAACGCGCCGTATGGTGCACGGCGCTTCGTCGGGACGTGAACAACAACCCCGGTCTCCGCGTAACAGGATGTCTCGTCGACACCCCACGCCAAGGCGGCTGCCGAGACGAGCAGCGATCTGGCTGCGGCGCCGGCCTGGCGCATGGCATCGAATGATGTGCGGATCGAGGTGGAGCCGCCGGTCGCTTGGAAGCCGAAAGCCGGATTCACGTAGAGCTTGTCGTTAGGCGGCGCCGGCTCGACGCGGACTTGACCGAGGCTCACTTCCAATTCTTCGGCGATCAGCATGGCCATCGACGTGTAGGTGCCCTGTCCCATCTCGACCTGGGGCACAGTCAGCGTCACGGCACCACTTTGGTCGACGCGGACAAAAGCATTGGGCGAGAAGGGCAGAACGGATGCGGCGCCTTCGACAGCACGGGTTTCATCCGAGAGCTTGAAGTGCTTGGCGAGCGTCGGAATGCCGAAGGCGACCAGCAGCCCCCCGCCGACGCCGGCGCCGGCCCTGAGGAATCCCCGCCGATCCAACTGGTCGGCCTGTGCCAGCCGGGGATCCTGAGCTTGGGTCATGTCGTGCTCCCCTTAAGGGAGCGCGCGGCGGCGGCTTGCTTGATGGCCGCGCGAATGCGGCCGTATGTGCCGCAACGACAGATGTTGCCGGACATCGCGCCGTCGATGTCGGCGTCGGTGGGCTGCGGGATATCGGCAAGCAGCCCCACCGCCGACATGATCTGGCCGGACTGGCAGTAGCCGCATTGCACGACTTCCAGGTCGAGCCAGGCTTTCTGCAGGTCGCGTCCAATTTGGGTGCTGCCTATAACCTCTATGGTGGTGACTTTGGCCGTCCCCACACTGTCGACCGGCGTGATGCAGGAGCGGATGGGGACACCGTCCAAATGCACCGTGCAGGCGCCGCAAAGTGCCGCCCCGCAACCGAATTTCGTGCCGGTCATGCCGAGCACGTCGCGAATGACCCATAGGAGGGGCGTGTCGCCGTCTACATCGACCGCCTTCTTGGCACCGTTGATTTGAAGCGTGAAGCTCATTGCTGATCCGATCGCCATTTAAGGAGCGGCGCGCCTGACAGCGCCGTTTTCGGGAGTTGATATGCACAGACATCGCGTGCTCGGCTGTAGCCGGCAGGTCCTCGCATCACATCCCAGTGAATTCTTTGACCTCGTTCTTCCCGCCATTGCCCAGAACGAGAGCCATGATTGCTAGTCATCAGAAAGATCCGGATTGCCAGGAAGTATCTTGCGGATGTTTCCTCTTCCTGGAACCGTTCAGGACTAATCCTCAGCGGCATGCACAGCTAACCTTTGGCGAAGTCCACCCGCTATTATGCCGAGGTATAAAGAGCTAGCCTTTTAGCCTCACCCGCTAACCGGATCGCCGTACGGCCTCGAGAAGCCCACAGCCTCTGCCGAACGCCTCAAGAGAAATCAGTGTCTGTCCCGTGCAACGCGCTTTCGAACCGCGCCTTGGCGCTCTCCGCAAGTGGGCGGGCGATCCGCGCGCCAAGCTTGCTGACTTCCGCTCCGCCAGACAAACGTAAGGGATGTCGTCCGGACCTCGCCGTCCTGAGAGTTATGGCGAGCCACAGAGTCCGTGGCTCGCCGTTCTACTATGCCTGCAGCACAAGGTTTCCTGTCGCTACAGTCTCAGCGGGGACCGAGGCCTGAGAGGGTTCGCTGATCCGGAACCAAGCGACATACAGAGCCGGCAGGAAGATCAACGTCAGCACCGTCGCGACGAGCAGGCCGCCGATGATCGCGAAGGCCATCGGCCCCCAGAAGACCGTCGGCGCGATTGGCACCATGCCGAGCGTGGCGGCAGCTGCCGTGAGCAGGATGGGACGCGTCCGGTGGATCGTAGCTGTCACCACGGCCTCCCATGGGTGTATGCCGGTCCTCCTTTCGGTCTCGATCTGATCGATCAGGATGACCGAGTTGCGCGCGATCATGCCGGTCAGCGCCAGCACGCCGAGGATCGCGACGAAGCCGAGCGGGGCCTGCGCCAGGAGCAGGGCCGCCACCACGCCGATCATGCCGAGTGGCGCAACGCTCAACACCAGGAACATGCGCTGGAAGCTCTGGAGCTGGAACATCAGGATGGTCAGCACCAAAAGCCCCATGGCCGGCAGGACGGCCATAACCGAAGCTTGGGACGTGCCGCTCTCCTCCACTGAACCTCCGGTCGCGATATGATAGCCGCTTGGAAGTGTCGCCGCGAATGTGTCGAGTTGTGGCTGAATGGCCTTGACCGCTGTTGACGGCAGCACCCCCGGCACCACGTCGGCCTGCACGGTCAGGGTCGGCACACGATCGCGCCGCCAGACGATTGGGTATTCCTGGGAATAATCGAAGCTTGCAATCTGCCTGAGAGGAACCACCCGCCCTCCCGGCAGAGGTATCTGCAGTGAGCGAAGCGACTCAAGAGACGTTCGCTGTGTCTGTTCGGCGCGTGCGACGACGTCAACCAGGTAAATGTCGTCGCGAACCTGTGTCACTGTCGTGCCGGACACGACGGCGTTGAGCGCGGTCGCCACCACCGCGGAACTGAGCCCCAGCTGCCTTGCCTGATCCTGGTCGACGTGGATACGCATGACCCGAGAGGGCTCGACCCAGTCGAAGTTGACGTTGCGCACGCCCGCAGTCTTGCCCACGACATCGGCAAGCTGCATGGCAATCTTGCGAACCTGCTCGGGGTCCGGCCCGGCCACTCGGTATTTCACCGGCCAGCCGACGGGTGGCCCGAGCTCCAGCGGATTGACTCGCGCAACGACCTGCGGGAAACGCGTTGCCAAGGCCTTCTCAAGGCGCGCGCGCACCTGCTCGCGTTCCTTAAGGCCCTTCGTCACGATGACGGACTGCGCGAAGAAGGGATTGGCCAGGGCCACGTCGAGCGGCAGATAGAAGCGGATGGCACCTTGACCGACATAAGTCGAGAAATGCTCGACATCCGGATCGGCGGCGACAATCTCGTCGAACTGTTGCACCACGTCGCGTGTCGCCAGGATTGAGGCATTGTCCTGCAGCTTCAAATCCACCAAGAGCTCGGGCCGATCGGACGAGGGAAAGAACTGCTCCGGGATGAGGCGGGTCCCGGCCAGGGCTGCCGCGAATAGGCCGGCCGTGACAAGGATGGTGATCCACTTGGCTCGCATCGCCGCCAGCAGAGCGCCCTTGAACATGCGCATCGGCGCGCTCAGCGTTTCACTGTGGGAATGCTTGGGCTGACCCAAGAGGGCAACGCCGATCACCGGCGCAAAGAGGCCCGACACCACCCACGACGCGAGCAGAGATAGTGCCACCACGGCAAACAGCGAGAACGTGTATTCGCCTGCGCTGCTGCGCGCGAAGCCAACGGGCACGAAGCCCGCAACGGTGACCAGCGTCCCTGTAAGCCGCGGCATTGCGGTCGACGCGTAGGCGAAGACGGCCGCCGTCGGCTTGTCGTCGCCGCGCTCCAGACGGCTCACCATCGTCTCGACGGTGATCATGGCATCGTCCACCAACAGGCCGAGAGCGATGATGAGGGCGCCGAGCGAGATGCGTTGCAGGTCGATGCCCAAGACCATCATCGCCGCGAAAACGGCTGCGAGGACCAGCGGGATCGAGATAGCGACGACGGAGCCGGCGCGGAAGCCGAGGCTCAAAACGCTCACAATGAGCACGATAGCGATCGCCTCCACGAGTGCTTCCATGAACTCGCCAATTGCATGGTGGACCGTCTCAGGCTGGTCGGCGACCATGGTGGGTTCGATGCCCACCGGCAAATCCTTCTTCAGTTCCTGTATCGTCTCCTCGATGTTGTGGCCGAGCGCCAGCACGTCGCCGCCCTCGCGCATGGAGATCCCGAGGCCCAAGCCGGGCTTCCCGTTGATGCGGAAAATCGGGTCCGGCGGGTTGGCGTCCTCGCGTCGCACCTGAGCGATGTCGGCGAGGCGGATTATGCGATCACCGACGGCGAAATTGACGGCGAGGATATCCTTCTCGGACTTCAGCGCACCGCTTACCTGCAGTTTGACCCCTTCCTGATCGGTAACAATTTCGCCGGAGGGAACCACAACGTTCTGAGCCTGCAATGCCGTCGTCAGGGTGTCGGCCGTCAGGCCGTAGCCGGCGAGCTTTTGAGGCGAGAACTCGATGTAGATGCGTTCAGGCTGGGCGCCGATCAAATTGACCTTGGCGACATCGGGCACCTGCAAGAGTCTCGAACGAATGTCTTCCACGTAGTCGCGCAATTCGCGATTGGAGAACCCGTCGGCGGTGAAACCATAGATGATGCCGTAGGTATCGCCGAACTCATCATCAGCGACCGGGCCGATCACGCCCTGTGGCAAAGTCAGCTCGATGTCATGCACCTTCTTGCGCACCTGATACCAGGTATCGGTCACAGTCTTTGGAGCCGTGGAACCCTTCAGGTACACGAACACGGTCGATTCGCCGGCCTTGGTGTAGCTCTTCAGGTAGTCGAGATGCGGCGTCTCCTGGAGCTTGCGCTCCAAGCGCTCGGTAACCTGGTGTAGCGTATCGTCGAGCGTAGCACCCGGCCATTTAGCCTGCACCACCATGGTCTTGATGGTGAAAGCGGGATCCTCGTTGCGACCGAGTTGCATATAGGCGCCTACGCCAAGGACAAGAATAGCGAGCATCAGGTAGTAGACGACCGAACGATGCGCGATAGCCCAGGCGGACAGATTAAAGCGGTTCATTGAGCTGCCCCCAATAGCCGGACGTTCTGGCCAGGCCGAAGCGCATGCACGCCGGCGGTCACCACGATTTCGCCTTTCTCGACTCCACGAGTTACCACGATGCTGGAGGAGTCCTGGCGCAGCAATTCAACGGCTCGAAGGGAGACTTGCTGCGTTTTGGCATCGACAACCCACACGGCCGGCCGGTCTTCCGCGGTCGTCAGCGCGGTTGCCGGCAGTTCGATACCGCCGGCTACCTGCATACGGGCTAGGCCGGTCACCGTGGCACCGAGGCGCATGGCCTTCGGCCACTCGGTCAGCCCGACTTTGACCTGGTAGCTGCGGGTGACCGGATCGGCCTGCGGCGCCACCTCCCGCACCTGGCCAACCGCGTGGACGGAAGGATCATCGGTCAGCGCGATTTCGATCAATGCGTCGGGAGAGACCTGGCGCATAAGACTTGCGGGTACGTCGAATACCGCGTCGGCGCCGTCGTCATGCGCCACCGTAACGATTGTCTGGCCGGCTCTTACAACCTCTCCGGCCTCGGCGCCGGTGCCGATCACCGCGCCCGAGGAATCCGCCAGCAATTTGGTGTAGCCGAACTGATCTTGGGCCGTGTGCAACGCTGCGGCAGTCGCGTCGACCTCGGCTTTGGCGCTGAGATACGCTCTCTCGGCGGCATCGAACTGTGCCCGGGTACTCCAGCCCTGCTGTAGCAGAGTCTTCTGACGCCCAAGAGTGTTAGCGGCCTCGTGCAAGGCCGCTTGCGCCGCTTCATTCTGGGCCTGCGCCGCGTGCAAACCGTCCTGCTGTGGTTGGGGATCGATTTCGGCGACGATGTCGCCAGGTTGAACGACCTGCCCAACAGCGGCTTTACGGCTGATCACTCTGCCATCGATACGGAAGGCTAGATTTTCCTCGGTCCGCGCGCGGACATGGCCGGTGAGCGATATAGGCTCCCCTTCAGCGCTGGCGGCGGCAACAACGGTTCGGACCGGCCGAATGTCGGGGGGCGGCGGTGCGGATGCGCCGACGCTCACGAACAGAACCAAACCCAACGAAGCACAAACGATAACGGATTTCATGACCGACCTCTTGGTTTGCTGTCAGGCCTGATGAACGGCTGAAGCATGGACAACTGGAGCTGCGTTATATACATTCTTGTATGTATGTAAAGAGGCGTCGCCGTGAATGTATGTAAAAACGGCAGAAGGAATGGAATAATGAGGCCCTAAGACCGAAGCCGAACGGGCCATGAGGCGGTTTGGCCCAGGCAGTTCGACCAAGATAGCGCGCCTAGTTAAAGCCAGGCCCAAGGCCGCGCATTTAGTGGAGTTCCGCCAGTAACGCGGTGCCGCGAATTCCCGGACCGCCGACAGGTATTTTGTAAGCAGAGAGCAGGCTCTCATCGCCTAATTCCTTCCCGTCGTTGCATGATCGCGAACAGCCCAAAATTGCCGGGCAACCACAGATCAACCGAGGCGCGTACAAGTTGCCTGACCAGCCAGAGAGAGACCTCAAGCCATTCGGGAATACTCAATGGCGAGCATTGTTAACTGCTGGGCAACTCCGCCCGCTATTATTCCGCGGTATAGAAATCTTACCTTTTAGGCATATTTCACGAGCGAGCAGCGATCCGCTCGAAGGTCGAGCGTAGCCTGCTTTTTGCGACAAACTCCGCAGTCAAGCGCATCAGGGCATCATCATCGGCCTACGTGCTACGTCGGCAAACGACCAATAGCTCGGCTACTGGCGCCCTACACCGGATCCGACCGAGTGCGATCCATCTGGTTGAGCAATCCACTGAGTTTTCTGCGGGATACCAAAGTATATAGTGAATTACAACACGGTGGTATCAAAACGATCATACACCATTGACGATTATACTATGGTGTATTATCAGCGTCGACTGATCAATTTATCAACGAAGTTTGGTCACATGTTCTTCAATATCTCTTGTATTTGAGGACATCGTGGAGTGCACATCCATAACCATTTCTTGGTTGGCTCACCCCCGACGTCCAACCTCACAGGCGGCCCACTTTGGCATGTTGGCTTGTGTCAGCTTGACGGCCTGCATTTGTTAATATACATTCGTGTATGTATATATATGGAACGTCAGGAATGAATGTAAAAGTGCGCCGCGGAAGGAATGATTATGAGACGAACTAAGGCCGAAGCCGAACAGACACGCGAGGCGGTCTTAGCCGCAGCAATCGATGTGTTCCTGGAGCGCGGCGTAACCCGTGCTACCCTTGAACAGATCGCTAGCGCCGCTGGCGTGACCCGCGGGGCCATCTACTGGCATTTCCACGACAAGCAAGAGATATTCACGGCCCTGGAGAGGCGGGCCAACGCGCCGAACGAGGAATTCGGCGACCGTTTGAAGACTCGCCTCATAGCTGACCCGAAGCTTGATCCATTGGGTGAACTGGCTAGCGCTATCGCCCAAGGCCTGGAGGCGTTCGAAACCGACCCCGAACGTTCCCGGATCCTAACGATCCTGTGGCTCCGGTGCGAATACTCCGACGACATGCAGCCGGTCGTTGCGCGCCAGCGAGATGCGGACATAGCGCTGCAGAAGGTGTTTGAGTCTGTAATCGAACGGGCCACTGCGCGTGGGCTGCTCGCGCCCGCCTTGTCACCGGAATTGGCCGCGCGCGCGCTCCTTCTGTTGGTTAATGGGTCGGTTCTCGACTGGCTACGCGCGCCCGCAAAGTTTGAGCTCACGGCCAGTACGATGCCGATGGTTATCGGGTTTCTCGAAGCAATCAGGGCGTCGCCGCGCCCAAGGCGGCCACGATGACCGCCGCCGATCCGCCTGACAACGGGGAAACAGGGGAGGCCGCAGGTACAGCGACGTCGCTCGCGGCCGTGGCTGCCCTTCATCGTCGCAGCCTGAATCACTGTTCGCCACACGGGGGCCACGGTAGGTCCTGCGAACATGGCGTTCGTGGAGCACGGCATCGAACCGGGCGCATGATTTTTCTAATGCCGGCGCTCTGTAACCCGCGCTGAAAGCAATCTAGATGATCCGAGGCGTACTGATGAATTTGGGGCCCCTCCGATGGATAGGACTGCTGCAAAAGGCGATGGCGGGTCTTTGCGTCCCGTCCAGGCGGTTTCTCCTCGTCCCTGCGATCCTTTGTCCGCTGACCGGCTGCGCCACTCGAGCCGAACACGTCTTTCAGCCCTTGGCCCTTGCCGCCAGCGATGCAAGCCAGGTGGATATGCTGGTCGCGACGACGCGCAAGCCGTCCCGCAATCCCGGCCAACTCTATACTGGCGATCGCGGAACGGCGATCTCCCTCAACACGATAGTCGTCTCCATTCCGCCGGATCGGAACCGCACGATTGGAAAGGTCCAGTTGCCTTTGCTCGACAGAGCTGATCCCGAGAAGGAGTTTGCCGTACTCGACGTCGGGAAAGTCGCATCGGAGCAGCAGCTTCTCGAATGGGTTCGCAAGAATCGCAACGGCAAGCGGCAAGTGCTCATTTTCGTCCATGGTTTCAACAATACATACGCCGATGCCGTCCTACGCTTTGCTCAAATCGTTCACGACGCTGGGACGGATGCAGAGCCGATTCTGTTCAGCTGGCCCTCGCGTGGCGATGTGTTCGACTATCTCTACGACAAGGAAAGCACCAATTATTCGCGTCATGCTTTGGAGGACCTGATCCTTCAGGCAACGAAGAGTCCAGACGTGGCCGACGTAACGATCCTGGCCCACTCAATGGGCGCGTGGCTTACTGCGGAGGCACTCCGCGACATCGCCATGCGCAACAAGACGATCCCGGCCAAAGTCAGGAATGTGGTTCTCGCGTCGCCGGATATCGACATCGACGTATTCCGGCGCCAATTCATCGAGATGGGGCCGAGGCGGCCGCATTTCACAATCTTAACATCAACCAATGACAAGGCCCTGCAAGTCTCAAGCTTGCTCTCGGGAGGAGTCGGTCGCGTCGGCGGAACCGATCCCACGCCGTATGCTCCCGTGCTCAAAGAACTTGGCGTTTCGGTCATCGACACGAGCGCCATCACGTCTAGCGATCCGCTCGGCCACAACGCTTTTGCCGACACCCCGGATATAGTGCGCCTCCTTGGAAGGCGGCTGGCAGGGCAGAGCCTAGCCGGGGGAGAGGTCAGCATTGCGGACCGGTTTGGGGTGAGCGCCGCCAATTTCGCCGGGACAGCAGCGCGTCTGGCCGTTGCTGCTCCAGCCTCGGTCATCAGCCCGAAGGCTCGCGAAATCTTGAAGCGGGAGCTTTCCCCGGACGGGGGGCAGATAGTGGACGGGCAGATTTCCTACTGATTGCGAGGCGCTTTCACACCAAAGGTTATGTGATGAAGTCGAACTCTCCGGCGCCCGTGGATTGCGCCGGACGCTTTCCCGAGCCTCGAAAAGACAAGGGGGACCGAAACAGATCTCGAGAGTGTTGAGATGGAATGATGGACCTTACGTCGACAACGAGGAACGAGCCTTCGGCGGATGAAAAGTGGCCGATCATCGAAGCTGGCATGGTAGCATGCCGCCTCTACGGGCCTTCGAAAACAAACGTCGCAGACATTGCCCGACTGCTCGGGAAATCCCCAGCGAGCTTGTACAGAATATTCCCTTCCAAGGCAGCGATGTGGGATGCCATTGCTGCGAACTTCTTCGAAACCGATCTCTGCATTACCCGGTTGGCCGACAGCGAACCGGTGACCGCGCGCGAGAGTCTGAAAGAAACTGTGCTTGCACAACATCGGCTGAAGCTGCAGGCATTTCACAGTGACCACCAAATGTTTAAACTGATCGTCCTTGCTGCAAATGGCAATTGGCAATCATTCAGGCACCATCGAAATCGGCTTCACGGGCAGGTGGGAAGGCTTATTCGCGCCGGCATCGGAACGAAGGAGTTCCCACCGACGGATGTTGGGGCGGCCGCTTCCTGCTTTTGCGCCTCAATCCTCGTCTTATGGGACCCCAGACTTACCTGGACACTGCCTTCGAGGGACTGCGAGCTCTCAGCTCAGCAACTCGTTTCCTTTGCAGTTGGAGCGTTGGGAAGAATGCATGCCACGTGAGTGCGGCGTTTTGCTCTGCGGTTTTTCACGTGGCTGCATTTGGGGCGTCCTGCCAATCGCGCGCTTGTTTGGCGCCTGCCGCGCCGCGTCGGTCCCGCCGATCCAAGCGGACTTGCGTCTATTAGAACTTTGCCTGTCTCGATCGGGCACATCTCTCTGCGTTCCTACACGTTGGTATCGCATCACCGACGATGTGTATCGCATTACAGACGTTGTGTAGAATAGATTTGCGGCCCGGATCGGCGCAGTTTCTTCGTCGCAAGCCATCACGGTCATCGAGTGTCGCGCACTTCTTCGCTCGCCCCTCCCCGAATGCGACCGTGCAGGTCGGCCCGATGGTCGTGATGGTGAGCCCGATGTTCAAAGCCAAGCACTTTGGATGGATACGATGAACAAGGATGGATTTTTTTCCGTCGGCCGAGCCCGCGACGTCTTGTTGGCCGGCTTAGGCGCCGCACTTGCAGCCGGACGGCCTCTCGACGCTTCAGGCACGAGCCGAAAGCAAAACTTTCCCGTCTCCGGGACCCGGGACGGCATCGCGAGCCGCGCACCAGTATCGGGTGAACGCCGACTTGATCGCCTTCATCTCAAACCACGATCACGCGTCGTCAGCAATTCCGTGGATGAGCTAATGACAATCTTTGGCAACCTTTCGCGCGGCTTGAACCGTATTTCAGGCGGCCCGCGAGGCCAAACGTTGTGCGCTCGCATAGGCGAGCGATGGCCCGAGTGCTTGTTCTGTCGGCTTATGTCTCGGATCGTAGAGCCGAATCATTGCGCTATCGAGCTAGCTCGCTGGCATGGGCGCGGAACACACGCTGCGGCACGGCTGCCGTACCATGGCCATGGCCTCTAGCGACACCATTTGGACCATCATGGCGAACGGGCCGCAGTACTTACGCGCTAGTCGACCTCGACCTAGGGAATTCATCGCCGTGTGAAACGGCCGTTCCGAGTTGTTAGGGACCTCTGGCCACAGCCAAGCACGACAATGCGACGTGCATGAAACTGACTGTGGACGCGGCGGCGGATCGTTTACCGGCCGATTGCCTAAAACGCTGGTTCGGCATTGGACATTCCTACGCGCGCACCAAGAGACCGGCATTAGGCGTCGTCCTGCAAAGCCATTGACTTGTTCGTGATGTGCTGGCGAAGCGCTGGTTTGTTGCCCAACAAGGTGGCGGAACTCTTGTCCATTCCCTTGCGCAGTTGTCTTGGCCTTCTCTCGGATTGGCATCCGCCGACGGCGCATAAAAGTATCAAAATCCAGATCCTCCCCAACGCAAATCCTTCCTCGCCGAAACGAAACCATAAATCATCGATCCGCAGAGCTGTCTGGGCAATCTCTCGTCTCGGTCGGGGAAAGGCCATCCGAGGGGTGTGGGTGGAGGCCGAATAAAATTCTCGCCGCCTGGCGTCAGTCAAAAGCGAGAGCGATTGCCCTTAAGCATGAGGATATCAGGTCTTCGTCGTTCTCCTCAGAGTCGAAGGCTCTGGCGCCTCAGTTCATGCAACACGGATGCAACATCGTGGCGCCGGTGACAAACCTTTGCGTAGGCCAGTAGCACCTTCGCGTATGACGGCAATACCCTTGTGCAATTGTGGAAGGGCATTGCCGTTAGTAGGTTTGTAGGTGTCGGCCACCTACTCCTCCCACGGCATGGTCGGCGCCAAGCTAGCCACGCATCCTCCCTGTGGAGTTAGCTTTAAGAGAAACCCGCTGCCCTACCTCTCCTCCGGCAGCGGGTTTTCTTATCTGCTTCGGCGATATAGCGCGCCGGGCGATGCTCGGCCACGACGAGAAAGCGTGGAAATGGATCACGGTGTCGATATCGCCGGACTGGACGCGTCACGACCGGGCAGCCAGCCCGAAACCGGCCTGGTAAGCGTCGATAAGCTCGCAAGGATCGCTCACGACCCGGCAAGGGGCGCAAGGCAGATCCTGATGGGCGCTAACTTTGCCCGGCATGGTCTGCCGGGTGAGTGGCTCGATACGGTCTTCGAGCAGTTCGCCGTAACATTCGCCGCCTGAGACCGTTCATTCTCATTTCACTCGCGAAATAGACGGCACATCCCAGGCCCTGCAAGACGTTAACGACGCCGGCGGATCCCACCGCCTTGGTGAGATCCACAATCGGTCCCTGTGGGAGTTGCCACTGTGCTCGGACCTGGGCCGCGATACGCTCCGCGTCCCCGATCGACAGCTTAAACAGCTGATAGCTTGGCTGCTGAAGGAGCCGACGCAAATGCATCAGTCGGATGTTCAGTTCGGCCGATCTAATCCATTTCCCGGTTGAATGAACGCTGACGGGCGCACCCAGCGCCTGGTCCGGTTGCGGGAAAAGGCTCTCCGTTGGGCCGATGTTCGGCATTCCAGTCTATGGCTGATTGTCGCCGGAGCGTTCGGGCGGCCGTGCTAGCAGCGTCCGCATACAGGTCGTGAGATCCCGCAATTAAGTTGTGGACTATCCATTTTGTTGGTATTTTTGTTGGTATATTTTCAAAATTATGCAACATATTCAAAGTGATATGGTAGCCTCTCCCGCTACCACCTTCAAAGTCCAAACAAGTCTCCGGTCCCCTCATGGCTTCCCTGAAGCCCAGCGTTTGCCGGATGTACGGCCAAAAGCCCGGGGAGTGAGGAAACGACGTTCTTCCCCCAACCGCTCTCTGAATGCCCATACTCTCCGAAGCTGGGGAGTAGCTCCCAAAATCCCCAGGTTTTGACAACAGCAATATCAATGCCTTAACGCCGGCCTCGCTGGGGCAGTTTTGCGGTTCGCTCGCCTGTCAAGAAAGACCACAACTAAGGCATCGCTCTCTAGGTCCGGCTTGCGCCACTACGGACATCGCCAAGCCGCTACTCGGACGTCGCGTTTGGGGCCGACAGCAGACCGTCAGCTTCACGGTGCAAAACCTCAGAAGCGGCCATCCATGTAGTCGGCGCTCGGCTGGACAAGCCGGGACGGAGGTGAAGCGCAGAAGTGCAATGCTGAACTTGCCGAGGAATAGGTCTGGACTTCACCAGATTACCGACCGGTCGATCTCGCCGATGCGCGCCCGGCCGGTAAGCGCCATTGCCACCTCCAAGTCTCGGCGAAGCAGGTTGACACAATGGGCTACGCCCTCAGCACCGTCCGTTGCCAGGGCGTAGACATAGGGGCGGCCAATCATGACTGCGCTTGCCCCTAGGGCAATCGCCTTCAAAACGTCTGTGCCACGCCTCACGCCGCCGTCTAGGATGATGGGAATCCGCCCGGCTACCCGCTCGGCGATGGCGGGCAGGGCGTCGATGGTCGCCGGCAGGGTGTCGAGGTTACGCGATCCGTGGTTTGAAACGACGATAGCATCAGCACCGGTTCCAATCGCCTGTTCGGCATCATCAGGATCGAGGATACCTTTCAGGATAAGCGGCAGGGTTGTTAGGGAACGCAGCCAGGCAATATCCGCCCAGGTCGGCATGGCCCGCTGCTGCGCAGTGCCAACTTTGAGCACGCCGGTGTTCCGGTCGTTGAAGTATGGCGTTGCGAGGCTGTCGGGAATTTTGAATCCTGCCCGGAACTGCCTGCGGCGATCGCCTGGCGTTGGCATGTCGACCGTCACACTGATCGCCTTTGCGCCCAGTGCCGCCATGCGCGTTACGAGTTCACCATTGAAACTGCGGTCGCTTTGCCAATAGAGCAGGAACCAGACTGGAGACTGGCTCACCGCCACGCAATCTTCGATAGCCGCCGTCGCCGTGGTACCCAGAGTGAACACCGCTTCCGCCACTCCGGCGCCGCGGGCCGCGGCCACCTCGCCTTCCGGATGCGCCAGCCGCTGATAAGCTATTGGGGCCAGGATGATCGGATGCGGCAGACTTTGCCCGAAGAGCGTGATCCCGGTATCAAGTCTTGTCACATCGCGCAGCACGCGCGGCCTCAACTTGATGCGATCGAATGCGGCTTCATTATCGCGCTTGGTGATTTCTTCGCCAGCACCGGCGGCAATGAACTCGTAAACAGCGTGCGGCAATAGCTCTCGCGCCGCGGGTTCAAGATCCGCCAGGCAGAGAAACCGGGTTTCGATGTCAAGCGGCATGGACCACCCCGGTCAACGTCTCAAAAAAAGTCGGCTAATCCAGAGACAACATTCGCGCATATGGCCGCTGGCCGCAAGGCGGCGGCACGGCACGCGGGGCAACGAACGCCGATGACTGAGCGGCGGAAACTGGGCCGGAAACCGACCGTCCGCTTCTGGCGTCCAGAACGCGATAGCAGACATTGAGTGGAATAAGGTCGGCGTCTCCAACTGACCCTCTAGTGGTCTAGCGGACCTTCGATGATATCCGGTCGTTCGTCCCTGATGAACCGATGCCGCTTGAAAACTGCTACGCTATTGTCTCAGTCGGAATTCCCTCAAGCCGCCGCGCGGGAAGCCGGCGGTCAATTTTGTTCCTTACGATCAACCATGCACTCGGGTAGGCGTCCGGACCCGTCGGACAAGTCGGCCGGAGATTGGGCGCAGGATGGGAAGCCGGCGAGGCGCATAGTTTCGATAAGATGTAGACGGAGATCGCCGCTGCCGTTGTCCCTATAAACGAAACCTTCTATCGTCAGACCGGGAAACCGCTCAAGAGCTTGGCGCATCGCCATCTTGGCTTCTGCCGTGCGTCCAAGCGACGCGAGAGCGCCCGCACGTACCACCCAGCTAGACTCCCCGTAGTTCTCTGGTCTCAGGCGATCGAGCATTTGCAAGGCATCAGCGTTGCGACCTGCTGCGAAATAAGTCCAGCTAAGGATCCCAGCCGCCCACACCGGATAGTTTGGGTTGAGTCGAATTGCCCTATCGCCCATCTCGGCACCGCGCTCGGGCTCGCCCAAACTAGCGGCCCAACCGGCATAGAACATCAGGATCTCGAACGCGTTTGGTGCAAGCCGCAAGGAGGTGTCGAACGAGGCTTTGGCGAGCGCGAACTCCCCCCGTTCAGCCAGCGCTGATCCTAGAACGGAATGCGCCTCAGCGTCGCCCGGATCCAGCGCAACTGCGCGGCTGGCCGCGTCCATCCCTGCCTTCTTTGCGGTCTCGACGTCTTCGATCCCAAAACTACTTGAGAGACTATGCGCATGGTAGAGTTCAACCCAGGCGCGGGCGAGCCCGGGGTCCAGTTCGACGGCGCGGGTGAGCAATCGGACCGATTCCCCGACGCTTTCGGAGGTCAACTGCTCGATCTTCTCCCCGCCGAGAAGGTAAAGTTCGTAAGCAGTCAGGTTTTCGGGCCGCTTTCGACGCGCCAAGCTGCGTTCGGCTCCTACGACCAGTCCCGTACCACCGCCGAGTCGGTTGGTGACGAGTTCGGCAATCTCGGTCTGCACTGCGAAGACGTCTTCAGCCTGCCGGTCCCATTGCTCGGACCAGAGGTGGGTTCCTGATGCCGCGTCGAGCAACTGCGCAGTGATCCTGACGCGACCTTCTTGACGCTGGATCGAACCTTCTAACACGTAACCGACATTGAGCGCCCTGCCTGCCTCTCGGATATCCAGGGCCTTGCCCTTGTAGGTTTCGACCGAGTGGCGGGCAACAACCTCAAACTCGGGAAAACGCGCGAGATCCGTGATGATGTCCTCGGTGATGCCGTCGGCAAGCCGACCTGTACTCTCCTCGCCGCCGATATTGGTGAACGGCAATACGGCAATAGAAGCCTTGGCGACGGCGCTATCTACCGGCCTCAGCCACCAGGCTCCGGCCACCGCAAGCGCAAGTAGAACAAATGCGGCAGTTGCCATCGTTAGCAAGTGTCGGATCCGGCGTGTGCGTAGGATCCATCCCCGCTTTACCCCTGCCATTCGGACGCTGTAGGTGCGGACCGGCTCAGCGATATTTTTGACCTTCTGCTCACCAGCAAAGTCGATTGGCAGGCTGAGCTTGCCCTTCATGTGGTCGTAGGCGGTGCCCGAGATGAGCACGCCGCCCGGTGGACAAAGCTGCTCAAGGCGCGCCGCCACGTTCACCCCGTCACCGAAGAGATCATCACTTTCGACCACCACGTCGCCGAGATTGATCCCGATCCGAAAGACCAAGCGGCGCTCGGCATGAGCGTCCACTTCATGCGCGGCGACCTTGCTCTGAATCGCCACGGCACAGGTGACGGCATCGACGACGGACTGGAACTCCACCAGAGCGCCATCGCCCATGAGTTTGACGATTCGTCCCTTATGCTCGCTGAGCAGAGGATCGATCACTGCCGCGCGGAGCGTTTTGAGCGCGTCGAGCGTCGCCGCCTCATCGGTTTCCATCAGACGCGAATAGCCGACTACGTCTGCAGCCATTATGGCCGCCAGCCGCCGCTCAGCCCGGGTCGTCACCATGACGACATTTCTCCCACCCAGAGCTGTGCCCAGCTTCTGGCTGGCTTCGATCATTTCATGTGACGCCTAGGACCACAAGGCGATGGCCAAACGGAGCTTGGTTCGGGACCTTCCTTTATAGGCAGTGGAGCGAGTGACGGTGTGACGCAACTAGGACTAACTCGTAGCGGTATGTCAGCTTTCAGGAAGCGTCGCTGCCTGACTCTATGACCGAGATGAGGCGCGAAGCCGACACCGCTGCGACGAACGGCAAGTGCACCCTTCTGCGACATTCCCTCCGCCGCCGGCACCGCATTTTTCTTCTGTTCTGAGCGCTACACTTCACTTGTGAATTTGACAGCAGCGCATAAAAAGCCACACCCGGCGGCTCTTTATGCTTGGCCTTCGGCGCCCTCCAGGCCGAGTTCAATGGGATCGGGGACCGTCGCCGCGAAGATATCAAGATAGTTTCGCCGTTTCGAGGGCGATGCTTGGCCGAGCTTTTCGACTTTCTGAGAGACCGTCTGCTTTAGGCGTTCAGCGCTGGGCGTCAGGCTATCTTCGGCAACTCTAATCCGGGCGTCGATAGCCGCTACGTCCGGTATTGCCTCCGATCCGCCACTCGACGCCGCTTTAGCGTGTTTCGGTTTGGGCAGGCTGGCGTTGCGATTCACGGTGCGGGTTGCTGGCTCCTTTGTTGCCGGCGCCACTTTCGTGGTCGCAGCGACAGTCGGCATCGCCGCAGCGCCATTAACTGGTGATGACATTCTCTTTTCGGAGAGAGCCATACCAATAGTTGGGGCATCGGCATCTTCAGCGGGCTGGCCGGTCCGGGTGTAATCGTCGGTTAAAGCCGGAACCGGCTGTACCGGGAGATATTCGATCGGCGATACATCCGGAATGTGCGTCTGTGAAAAGGCTTCCGCGGACTTGAATGGCTGTGTCTCGAAAAAGCGCAGCTTGTCGCCGAAAATCGGACGCTGGCCTTCAATAAGCAGTACCATCTTTCTCTCCGGCATCTGCCGGATTTCCTGCGGCATCATCAGGTCACGCTCGCGAATCTGTTCGACCTTCGTGCGCCTTGGCAGGCCGAAGAGCTCGATCGTGCGAGATTCCGACTGGTAGCGGATGGTCCGCTTGCCGAGCGCTCGCGATGCATAGTCGGCGGTCGCCTGATCATTCGCGCCTAGAATGAGCTGATAACCACAATTGCCGAGCAGCGAATGCCGGGAGGTTTCGCCGTAAATCTCGTCGAGATTCTTCAAGTCCTGGATGATGATGGCGAGCTTGATATTATAGCCTGCCACATAGGGCAGCTTGGTCATGATCTCGTCCATCTTCTTCAACTGCCGAAATTCGTCGAGCAGGAAGTAGACCGGCAGTGAGTTCGGATCGTGCTCGAGGGTAAGAATGTCCATTGTCTGTTGCACGAACAGCGTCAGGAGCGGCTTGAGCAGCGTGATATCCGTGATGTTGGGTGCGAGGTAGACGGAGATCGGCCGACGCTTCATTGCACGGAGATCCATGTCGGTGACGTTCGTCGCGGCGACGACACGCTCGTTCTTGAATGGCCGCATCGCCTTCTGAATATCGAGCAAGGCTGAAGCGGCGGCGCGCTCGGAAAGGGCTAGGTAGGCGTTGAAGCTTTCCAACGTGAATTTGGACAGGTACGGCTCTTTTGCCTTGATGAATTTCATCAACGCCTGCAGGTCGACACCGCTGTTGAAGAACGAGTTGACCTCACCGAGATTGCGCCGGCCGTTGTAAAACGGACTTTCCAGCACATAGCTGATAGCACCTGCCATGACCTGTTGAGCGGTCGCCTGCCACACCGAGTTTTCGGATTCGGTGTTTTCGGGAACGAGAATGCTCGCTGTGTTCTGGATGTCGGTCGTGCGATTTCCTCGTTCCTGGCGAATGAAGTCGAGAGGGTTGTAGCGGTTGGTCCTCTCCGCGCCTGGCGCGAACAGGAAGACCTGGCTGCCGTTGCGCCGGCGATAGCCGGCGGTCGCCTTGAAAATCTCTCCCTTGAGATCGGTAGCAATCATCGACCCTTCATGCATCAGAGCGTTGGGGATGACATAGCCGGCGCCTTTGCCCGATCTTGTCGGGCCAATGATCAGATGGTGACGATCATCCTTGGTGCGCAGGATCTTGCGGCCGACGCGACCGAAGACATGGCCGGCTTTGCGAAACCACTTGCCGCGGCGCAGAGAGGCGATGTCCTGAAAGGCCGCGTCACCGAGTGGGCTGCCTTGCGGCCGAAGGCCGATGAAAGCGACGAGGCCGCCGGCAAGGAGGGCAGGGACGAGCGCCCAGATCGCGACCATCTGCAATGTGGTGTTGCTCTTGTAGAGCCAGAATTGTTGCAATGGGGCGAATGGATTGGTGGTGATCGTCGCTTCGAGAATGCGGCCGTCACGGAAAAAAATCTGGAGGCCGAGGCCATAGCCGAGAATCCAGACTGCAAACACGATTCCGGTGCAGAAGAGCAGGTAAAAGGCCTTATAGCCCTGGCTCATGATTCATCCCGGGCAAAGTAGATTTCCGACACGCCGCGCTTGCCGCCGTCGCGGCGGAGCTGGATGACGATCGGGATGACCATCTGAATGTAGGACATCAGATCGGCCTTGGAATAACCTGACGACATGCCAGCCTGTTGCATCATCATGGCAAGTTGCTCGTAGGCACCCATCGGCGTGTCGGCATGGACAGTGGACATGCTGCCGGGGTGGCCGGTGTTGATCGCGCGGAGGAACGAGAAAGCTTCGGCGCCGCGGATTTCGCCGACAAACAGGCGGTCGGGGCGCATGCGAAGCGATGCTTCGAGCAGGCTTTGAATCGTCACGTCAGCAGTGCCCTGATCGCCCTTTGAGGCGAGGAGGTGCACCTTGTTGGCCTGGGGCGGTAACAGTTCGCGTGTGTCTTCAAGCGTCAGAATGCGCTCATTGACATCGATGCTTTTCAAGCACGCGTTGAGAAACGTCGTTTTGCCGGAGGAAGTGCCGCCGCTGATCAGGATCGATACCCGTTTCGTGATGGCCGTATGGATGAAGTCATAGATACGGCCTGCGCGCAGATGGGCAATCAAGTCGCGATCGATGTCACTTAGGCCGCCGACGGCGACCGATACTCTGTCTAGCGAGCCGCTGTCGCGATACTCGTCGAGCGTGAAGTTGTTGACCACCTGCTTGCGGATCGAGATTGAGCCGCCTTCGGGAGCGGCCGGCGGCAGGACGACCTGAATGCGTTCGCCTGTCGGCAGCGCGGCGCTGAGAATGGGCTTGGAGTGGCTGATAAACTGACTTGTCGCGCCGGCGACGCGCTCACCGATGTTCTGGATCTCGGCGGCCGTCAGCTCATGAATCTCGTGGTGCTCCATATGGTCGGAGCCGAGACGTTCGACATAGACATGGCCGGGCTTGTTGATCGAAATTTCGACGACGCGCGGGTCTTCCAGGAATGGTTTCAGCGGAGCCAGCGCGCGATCAAGAAAGTGATAAGGGTTCGGGGCTCTACCTACGGCGACGTTCACGTTGAATTTCCTTCATCGCTTCGGTGACGGGATCGTCGTACATGGCGCTGAAATCGAGATCCTGTCGGACATAAACAAAGATGCGCTCGCCTTGGCCAACGCTGATGGTCGGGGGGATGCGGAGATTTTCGCTCAAAGCCTGGTTGGCCATGTCGCTAAAGGTTTCAGCAATCGTATCGCGCGCCAGTTCCTCGCCGCGTTTGGCATCGTCATTGTTCTTGCCGTACGCCTGGTCGCTTCCGAAGCCGGTTAGGTAGCTGGCGCCGGCGCCTACGATGGAAAGGACGATGGCCGACCCGAAACGTTCGCGCCATTTGTTGTCAACATGGCCGGTGAGACCGGAACGGCCGAGACTGTCACTTCCGATCGAGTTCAGCCGGACACTTACGCCATCATCACGGATAAGCCGCGTCCAGATGACGAAGATGCGCTTTTGTCCCCTGGTCACATCGGACTGATACTCACCGATCAGTCGCGTTCCCGTCGGGATGAGGATACGGCGGCCATCGAACGAATAAACA
The DNA here is from genome assembly GCF_056781675.1 of Mesorhizobium monacense. Taxonomy (NCBI): domain Bacteria; kingdom Pseudomonadati; phylum Pseudomonadota; class Alphaproteobacteria; order Hyphomicrobiales; family Phyllobacteriaceae; genus Mesorhizobium; species Mesorhizobium monacense. The sequence continues at coordinate 239,223 of NZ_JBXAYW010000001.1, forward strand.
TCCTGAGACGTGATCGCCCGAATCTGCCCCGGTAAGTCGCTGTTGATCGCCGTTTCGAGGATGCCGGGAATGAGAGTGCCTTCCGGGATCAAGGCATCAATGCGCTTGAGTTGGGTGGCTTTCGCACCACGGTCGGCCAGGCTCGATGCAGCAGCGAGGAACTTGCTATTGCGATCTTCGCCAGCGACCGTAGGGCCGTTGCCATTGGTGCCGCCGAGCCCGCCGGCGCCGTCCTCAGCCTTGGCCTGGTCGAGCAAGATCAGCCCTGATTTGTAGCGTTGCGGGAATTCTTCCGGTGGCGGTTCGTTCGCGGGGGGTGGCGCGACGGCCGGCTCAGCAACCGGGGGAGGCGGCGGTGGAACGTTGAATCCCGTCGTGTCGACCTTCGGTTCAACCGGTTCGGGCGGTGGCGGAATATTGATGATCGCCGGGTCAGGTTGCGGCTCGGGCCTATCCTGCTCGCGCACGAATGACGGGGGACGGAACGTCGTGGTCCGAAACTCCTCGTCGCCCTGGGTGATGTCATGAGAGGTTTCCTTGGCGGGCGAGAGGACGAAATAGGCGGCGACAACGCCACCGACTAACAGCGCAGCACCGCCGAGCAGCTGATTGCGTTTGGCATTCTTGTTGGCGATGGCCGTATCGTCGCCGGCAAGCATGGCCTCTAGTTCTGGAGATTGCTTCATCAGTTGCCGCTCCTCCAGCGCTTCTTAGCCTGGCGATCGGGAGCCGGGCCGAGGATGTCGGGGTCTGGAGTTGCGAAGTCGGGCTTTCGAAGGTTGAAAATGCACGTCCACTGATCGCCGTCGCGCAGCGTGTATTGAGTGGCGACGCCATCGACGACGAAATATTCGCCCTCCTTGCGGAAATTGCGCAGCGTCTCGGAAAAATCCGATTGAACGGCAAAAATCGCCGGCACGCGGCCGTTGAATTTGAAGAAGGTCTTCTTGCCGTCATCGAAGACCATCGACGGTTTCAGGGCCGCGTCGCCCGAGAACGAGTAGTCAATGTTGACGTTGGCCTTGTCGATGTTCGAAACGTTGGGGTTTGCCGCCCTATATTCCGCCTCCTTGCGCAAGGCGGCGTTCAGATCCTTCTCCGGATAGACGAAGCGCACGCCGAAGACCTTGTGGCCTGCCTCTGGCGCATAGTCGTGCAGTTCGATGAAATAGATTCGTTTCGTCGTCACCACGTTCATATTGGTGGTGACGTTCTTGGCGACTGGTTTGACGAACAGGATGTTGCCCTTCTCGGAAGGCGCAACCTGCCAGCTTTCCGTGTCGCCGAGCGAGATCGTTTCGAATTTCTCGTCTTCGTCGAAAATGATCATGGTCGAAATGCCATAGGTGGCATTGACCGTGACCACGTTGTTCGGCTGATAGACGACACTGGTAACGCGCCCGTCGAGGTTGCCCGGACGAGGCGTTTGCGCACCATGGGCGTGAGTCAGGATGGCGACGGAAAACGCCGCCGAAAGCAGCAGGCGTTTCATCATCCCTCGTCCCCCGGCGTGACCGTTTCCTGGTCGCGGCGGTAGTTGTAGACCTGGAATCCGAGCGGGTTTTCAAACCGCCATTCATTCGTTTCCGGCGTCTCCGTATACCTGTAGCGCACAACCGAAATGTAATGCCGGACGATCGAATCCGTGTCGGACTTTTCCGTTGTCGAGAACCGGACCAGTGCTGTGCTGGCATTCGAGAACGTCACGGACTTGACGTCGACCAGCACGCGCTTGTTTTTGCCGTAGACTTTGGTCGGATTGTTCGGATTGGCTGCGCTGTACTGCTCTGCTAACTCGCGTGCCGCATCCCCGGTTGACAGAAGAGCGGCAACGCCGAAGGTTTCTTCGATGGCGAACGGGTCATAGCCCTCGCGGTGGCGGATATAGCGCACCACATTGGCTTGCGTGATGGCTTGCGTCTCTGTCAGGGTCAACGGCTTGGTCAGGCCTGTCTTGACCTCGATATAGCCGGTGTTCTTGTCGACCTCGACGATATACGGCTCGAAGCTTTTCAGCGGGACCAAGAGAACGAGCGCGACGAGCGCCAGCAACGTGATCGCGCCGAAAAGCAGCGCCACGAACCACGCAAGCGACCGGGAGCGCTTCGCCTTCTTGACGATCTCGGTTTCCCATCGATCGCCGTCCTGAAAATAGCTCCTCAGCGCACCTTCGTTGTCTGCCATATTGATCCAGCCCTTACTTTGCCTGCCAGCGAGCAGCCTCAGCGAGGCATGCTGTTGTTGGAGATTCTTTTCTGCATGGCAGTGCGCTCATTGGCCGTGCGAATGTTGTCAACCATGCCGGATTGGATACGATCGCGTGCACGCATACCGGCATTGCCGACCACGCCTGCCGCGCCGCGCGCAACGTCGAGTGCCTTGGTTGGAGCCGTCATGCCGGAATATTGCGCAACAGCTCTCGCGACGTTGCCGATGCCCGCTGAGACGCCGCCGACGATGCTTTGCGCCAACACCTGGATATGGAAAAGAACGAACGCCCCTGCGCAACACAGCAGCAGGAAAGCCGACACGTCGCTGAGCTGCAGCCGGCGTTGGTTCGCTGCATTCGTCACCTTGGTTAGTTCGGGGTCCATGGCGGCGATGAGGAAGGCGGCTACCACATAGATGAACAGCGGGATCAGCGCGTAGAGAAGAACCTGTCGGAACCACGACACGCCAAGGCTTCGCGTCTGCTCGAACAGCATGCAGGCTATGAAGATCGGGGCCGTTCCAACCAGCACCCACATCATCACCTTCGCCAGCAACAGGATCGCCAGCGCGACGGCGATAAACACTGCCACGCAAAGCATGATGAGAAAGCCGATCATCGATGGCAGGATGGCGAAGTAGCCCGACTGTTCGGCAAACGCCGCCGCTGCTTCATTGGCGGTCTTCCAGATCATCGACAGGCCATTTGTCGGTTCGGTGATGCCGGTTCCCGTGGCAGTCAGGATCGCGCGCCCGACATCCTCTGGCGTGTCGTTCAGCCAACTGTAAAACAGCGTATCGAAATTGCTCCATTCTCTGACTATTAGTAAAATGACCACCATCCGGGCGACACGGCCGATGACTTCGGCAAGGCTGACCCTGGACGTTCCCGTGAAGAGTTGCAGGCCGTAATAGGCGACGTAGGCCAGGAACAGGACATTGAGTAGCGGCGTGATTTCGCTGCCGACAATTCCATATGCCCTTTCCGAGAAGGTTCTGCCTGTGTCCTCAATTCGGTCGAGGATGTTGCCTAAGAAATCTTCCATTGCCGCCGATCGTTCTTATTGAGCTGCCATCGCCTTTATTGCCGCCATGGCCGTGGCCGGGTCGCCGTTGACATACGACATCGGGCCGCATTCCTGGCGAGGATCGGCAGCGTAGGACGTCAGATTTGCGGGTCGCTTGCAGGGGGCCGTTTTCTCTTTGACCGTACCGCAGCCGGCAACGCCGGCCGCGATCACGACCACGAACAAGGCCCTGACTATGTGAGCAGGCTTAGTTGCCACCGTAGGTCAACGCCTTCTTTGAGTTGGAAATGTCGGTGAGGCGGCGCTGGTTGTCGGCCTGCAGAGAACCGACAGCACCGTTCATCACGCCGATCAGCTCGTTGATGGTGAGGCCGGCCTGGACCTGCAATTGGGTGTTCTGATCGATCGATCCCTTGATGTCCTGAGCCTGGCCGATGCTCTGTCCCGCTTGCTCCAAGGCGCTCCGGCGCGTCGTCACGGCCTGCTGCGATCCGGTCACAAGGGCCGAGACGCCAAGGACCGTGTTCATCAGCTCTTCATAGGACTTGTCGCTGGAAAAGCCGCTGTTTGACTTGCCAGAAAGGCTTTTCACAAGCTGCAGGCCATCGATGAAGGTGGTCGCGATCTTGCTGATGTCGCCACCCATGCCGCCGAAATTTGGCACACCGCCTGACATGATGCTGTCGAAGGACGGCATGGAGGACACGCTGAAACCGTTGCCAACAGCCAGATTCTGCATCTGGTTGGCATCACCGCCGCGATCGCCGGTGACGGCCTTCAACGTGTCTTCGACAGTCGACAGGATGTCCTTGTTCGTGTTCAGGATCTTGTCGGTGGTCACGGCCGTTTCCTTGGCCACCTTGAGATTGGCGCCGTCGATGACCGGCACGCCTGATGCCCATGCTGCGGAAGCAAAGAGAACCGAACACGCAGTGAGAATAGAGCGCTTCATAGAGGGGCTCCTTATTGAAGCTTGAGTTGCAGGTTGAGGGTGGATTCACGCTCGCGCTTCTGGACACAGGCCTTGTCCGCGGGGCTCCATTCGAACCCTTCGCGCGGGTCGCACAGACCAGTGGTTTCGCGCGGCATTTCGCCTTTGTTTTTGTATCCAGACGACTGCGATGAGCCTGACGTTTCAGTCAGCTGCATCGCGTTTCTTGAATTGAACAGGCCTGCCATTGTCGACCCGAGCAGGATGACCTGGTTCATCATTTCGAGATTGGCGTTTCGCGCACCGGAATTGTGGTCCCAACTGTCCTGAATGGTTCCAGTGGTCAGGCCGCCGAGTTGCTGCAGCCATGACGCGACGTTGGCGCCGCTCTCCTGCGCGGCTTGCGACGTCGCCATGGCGTTGATCGTCGAATCCCGCATGCCAGTGTACGATGTGCTGCCGCCGCCATAATTGATCGGGATGTTCGCCCCATTCGCCCCACCGAGTGCTGGCAGCCACTGTTGGGTGATCTTTTTGACGTAACCCTGTGTTTCCTTGAACGGCGGGATGCCACCGTATTTCTGGACGTTGCCGTGACCAGAATTGTAGGCGGCAAGTGCCAGATTCACATTGCCGCCGAACCGCTTGAGCTGCTGTTTCAGATAGCGGGCGCCGCCACGCAAATTGGACTCGATATTGTAGCGATTGACGCCGAGATCGCTTGCGGTCCCCGGCATCAGCTGTGTGAGGCCATATGCGCCGGCGCCGGATTGGGCGCATGGATTGAAACGGCTTTCCTGGTAGACGAGAGCCATAAACAGGTTCTCGTCAACGCCTTCTTCCCTCGCGACCCTTTTGACCAGGCCGACGATTTCGGGGTTGGCTTGCGCGGCCGCGATCGGATCGTCCTTGCGGCCTTCCCTGAAGACGGAGCAGGTCACGCCTTTGTTGATCGAAAACCGGTCCTTGTCGGTCTCTTCGATTTCGCCGGTCTTGTCCTTCCGATCCGTTTTTGTACCGAGGTTCGCTCCGTCGATGACGGGAACACCGGACGCCATCGCCGGAACGGGGGTGGCGAGTGTTGTCACCAGCAAGCCAAGGGCCAGACGATTTCTCATTGAGCCTTCTCCCATCCGCAAAATTCAGCCAGCCACTTTTCCGGCTCGTCGCCGTATTTTTCCCGAAGTGCGGCACACTCCTCGATCGTCTTCTTGCGGCCCGACAGGACCTTGACCATGTCGGGCATCGACGACAGATCGAGCCGGGCGATGACCGAGTCATTGCCGTGCTTGACGAGAAAAGTGCGCTTCTCAGGCGGGGTGTTTTTGATGAAGTTGAATTCTTTGACTGTCAGGCCAAAGCGGGTGATGTAGCTTTCCTCGTCCGCGCGCGGATTGGGGAAATGGATGTTCGTTGCCGACTGCTCGATCAGCGTGTGTGATGCGCGGGCCTTGGTGATGTCGGCCGCCGACTGCGTTCCGAAACCGACAATGCCGTTGAGCTTGCGGATGGTCTTCATCTTGTCGACGATGAACGCCGAAAAGGTCTCATCCTGGAGCAGCTGCCAGCCTTCATCCATGAAGAACATCACAGGATCGCCGTTAAGCAGCTCATCCAGCCGATGGTAGAGGTACATCAACGCCGGTGTGCGCAGCTCCTCATTTGCGAGGATGTTGGTCATGTCGAAGCCAAAGACACGATGTCCTGAGAACGACAAAACGTCGTGCTGAGCGTTGAACAGCCATGCCTTCTCGCCGTCGATCCATGGCCGCAGCCGTGCATGAAGGTCGTTGGCGTCTGCGCGAGAGCGACCGACGAGCAGGGTCGACAGGTTCACCAAGTTACGCTCAGCCGCGGGCTCTTGCATGAGCCGAGCCAAGGCCTTTTCGAGCGTATCTTCGTCTTCCTGGCTAAAGGCGCGACGATCGTTGGCGCGAAGCATTGCCTTTAGCAGCCGCAGGAGAAATTCCCGGTTCGGTCCGGTGTTCTCGAGCTGCAGAGGGTTGAAGCCGGTGGGTGTTTCCGGGGACAGTACCTCGTAGGTGCCGCCAACCGCCCGAATGAAGATCTCCGCACCGCGATCTTTGTCAAAGAAAACTGCCTTGGGCGCGGGATTGATACGCATCGCCTGGGCAAGCAAGAACGTCAGGCCGACGGTTTTGCCCGAGCCGGTCGGACCAGTGACGAGGAAGTGGCCAATGTCACGTTGGTGAAAGTTGAACCAGTACGGCGTTTGCGACGTCGTTTCGAGGATCGTGATCGGCAGGCCCCAATGCGCGCCGTCGGATTGCCCCGTCGCGAAATTGTGCATCGACGACAAACCGGCGAAATTGCCGCTCGACAGCAACGCCTTGCGGGCGATGTAACTGTGATTTCCCGGCAATTGCGCCCAAAAGGCTGCTTCGAGGTTCATATCCTCGCGCAGCCAGTTGATGTTCATGTCGGTGAGGCATGCCCCAAGCTCTGAGACCGCCTTGCTCACGCCCTCCAGATCGCGCGACAGGCACAACAGTGTCAGATGGTGGAAGCCGAAAACGGCTTCCTGGTTCATCAGGCTGTTGACTGCGAAATCGATGTCGTGTTCGACCGAGCTACCCGCTTCATCCGAGGCCTGGATTTGACGCTGCAGGCGGGTAATTCGCTCTTGAGCAATGGGCTTGTCCGCGATCGTGAACGATTGCGTCAGAATGAACTCGTGATTGACTTGCAAAAGGCCGTCGAGCATTCCCGGCCCTGTGAAGGGGGGATATTCCTTTACCGACAGAAGCGCACCGAAACGGTTGTCCTCGTCGACAGCGGCTTGTGCCTGCATGGTCCGCTTGCTGAAATGGAGGCGAGAGGTGCCGACATAGTTGCTGATGCTCATGCGCGGGAGCCGCATTTTACGTGGCACGCCGCAGGTCAGGATCGTGTTGAAGAACTCGCAGGGTTCGGAATATGGCTCGCCGTCGCGGCGAACGATGCCGAGCGCCCGCGCGCCGTATTTCTCGAGCTCGCGCGTGATGTTGGTTACCAGCTCCTCCAGTTCCGTCACGTCCTCGCGTGACTGCTGAGAGCGGCCGTCGCGGCTGGCGTTGTTGAGTATCCGCTTAAGGGTGTCACCGATGCCGAGCGCACCCCTCATGCCTGACCTAACGATGGTCAGGTAGATCTCGTTCGTGAACATGCGCTTGTGGTGCAACTGTTCCATGTAACGCTTGTTGAGCAGGTCGCAGAACGGATCATCAAAAGCGCCTCCGATCTCGGTCTCAACCGCGCGGCGAATGACCGTCGACCACAGCGAAAACCGGCTGGAACCGAGCGCACGGATCATCGTGTTCTGCACGACGGAGCGCATGTTTAGCGTGGCCTGATCCTCAGTCTGGAAGAACAGGCCATCGAGCTTGATGACGCTGATCAAGGCGCCATTTTCCAAGCCGATCACCGTATCGGAGACATGGCGCAAATACGGGATATGAGTCGACATAGGCCGCTCGTTTTGAGCGGCCTTCCCAAACCCAAGCTCTTCTGTGACGACTTTCAGCATCGGCTATGGTCCGTATGAATTGGTGCCCCAAAAGCTCTTGTTGCGGGTGCGGGGCGTCTTGCGCGACGCAACCTGCATTACGTCGAGGATCTTGCTGTCCCAGGTGCACAGCGTGAAAAGGACGAGGTAGGCGACTGGTGCGGTCAGCAGTGCCCACAGGGAGTTGGAGCCCAACCAGCCTATGATCGTACAACCGACTACGATAACGACGGCCATGTACGGCACGCCCCAAAGCGTCGGTGAGCGGGTCAAGCCGATCACCAGCGGCGTCAGCGCAGGCTTTTCGTCCTCGAACTCAGCCATCGCTATTTGCCGACAGCCGCAATCATTTCATCGACGATGGTCGGTGCGCCGAAGACCAGGCCGATGCCGACAATGACCGCTCCTGCCGTGAACCACGACAGCCGACCGGCGAAGGCGAGGAAACCGAGGCCGATCACTGCGATGATCGCTAACAGCCGGCCGAAAGGACCGGTGATGAAATCCACGATCATTTGAACGGCCGTCTGCAGAGGCGCGAAGGCGCCGCCGCCACCACCACTTTGCGCCAAGGCTAGATCGACGCCGGCCATGTGCACGGCCGCAGCCAATCCAAGAACGGCTGCCAGCCTCAATGCGCCGACCCTCGGTCCCTCAATTGCATTGCACTTCATGCGTTCTCTCCTTCAAAAGTGCATCACTCCACCGACAAACTTGCCGGTCTTCTTCACGGCGATGACACCGACGTCGCCGTTCTCACCACCGTCTGCGATTGTTGTGGTCCCGGATGCATTGGGCTTTGCCCCCGCCGCCGGCATGGGCAAACCGAGCTGGTAATTGACCACTTTGGCGACGTAGCCGACGGTTTCCCGGAACGGCGGGATGCCGCCGTACGCGTAGATGCGTTGCTCGCCGCTGTTGTAGGCAGCGGCGACAAGCAGAGGATTTTGGAACTCGTCGAGCAGGACCCGCAGGTACTTCATGCCGCCTTCTATGTTCTGCTGCGGATCGCAGATGTCCTCGACCTGGAACCGTTCGGCGATGGCAGGCATGAGCTGCATGGGGCCGCGTGCGCCCTTGTCCGAATTGCGAGTTTGGTCGAAGCCGCTTTCCACCCAGGCAATCGCCGTGGCGAAAACCTCGTCGACCTTGTGACGCCGCGCCGCATCGACGACTGATTTCTTGATTTCCGAAGGGCTTAGCGGTGACGGACCGCATGCCTGCACGCTTGCCGTGCTGTCTTGAGTCGCATTCTCCACACCATTTTGGGTAATCTGTCCTGTCGGCAGCTTACCCACAATGGTATTTTCGGCAGTGTCGTCCTCCGTCGTGTAAGCCCGCTTCAGTGTACCAATATGGGTAGATGCCTGTTGGTCCTTTTTGGCTGACTTCTCTGGTGCGATAACGCCGTCCTCGCTGACGACGTAATGACCGCCGCTCAGGCTCCATCTAGAATCGAAAATTCTACTGATCGCAGCGTCATTGACGCTTTCAGTTTGCGCGAAAATATTCACAAAATTGGCGGATTTCTGCGCTTCCTGGGCCGTTGCGGCGCCAGTGGCGAGCACATTCAGCAGGGTCGAGCAAATCAGAGCCCCGCTGCCTGCAATGCTGCTCGTTCCAGCCCTTTTTGTCATCGCGACCCGCCCCATTTGCGGTGTTGAGATTGTGATGAAAACCGATTAAGTTCGCCGTTGAATGAACCGAGTTGGTGTAGCGATACAAGTTTTTGCGCCACACTTAAACCCCAAAAGTGGGATTCGGCATGAACCAATATGGTAAAGGGCTGGAAATGAAACGGACCATCCTTGCTGCATTCGCAGGTTGCGTTATCGCAACGCCGGCCTGGTCGGTGGACAACGTCAACAAGGACTACATCAAGTCGCTGGCGGCACCGGGCAAGACGGTGCTGGTCGTCGAATACTACGACGGCAGCGGCAAAGCCGTGGACCGCAAGGGCTACGCGTCAGCATCCGGATATGTGGCGGTATCGCCCACGGATTTCCGGGTCGATGGCAAGACCAATCTTCACCTTTACGGCCTCCAGCCGTGCCAAGGTGAAGTGGTCAACCGGAAGGAAGGCTTTGCCGGCACTTGCGCCGACTTCGCGCAACAGCAGCTGCAAATCATGCTGAAAAGCCCGAAGGTCATCTTCTGCCGGGCCTTCGTCAGCGAGCAGTCGTCACCGACGCAGAATGCCACCTGCTATGGCTACTACAATTATCCCGGCAGCCTCGATTCCGTTGATATGTTCGAGGAGCAGCTTTTGTCCCTTGGCGCCTTGCGCCTGACAAAAAAGCCCGATGGCTCCTATGACCGGCCGGACCTCGCGCAGGCCGAAGATGTCGGCAAAGAAGGGTCCTACGGCATGTGGGCCGATCCGCGAGTGAAGGCCCAATGAGGTGTTCACTCGCCCTTACGCTCACCGTGGCCAGTGTTGCAACGGCGCTTAGTGCGCCTGACGGCTATTTTGACCTGGAGCCGGGCATGACACTGGAAACCGGCGACACCTGGGTTGCAGAGGGGCAACGCTATCGCCTGTTTGGGGTTCAATCCTGCCTTCGCGGCACCAACTACACCGACTTGAAGGGGCAAAAGCGCGATTGTGGCGATGCGTCCCTGGCAATGTTTGCTGCCTTTATCAAGGACACCAAGCCGGTCTGCGCGCCGGTCGCCAAGACCGCGGACCTAACCTACGTCATCTGCTATGCCACCGTCGGCAAGGATCGCCTCGACCTCGCCACCATGATGATTTCGAGCGGCTACGCCTTCGCTTCGCTCGATGATCAGGGCATGCCACTTCATCCGCCGTACTCCGTGGCCGAGCTGGACGCCCGCGAACGCAGGGCCGGTCTCTGGCAGTTTCCCGATGTTGTGCACCCGGCGGTCCTGTTGGCCAAGACAGCCAACGAGCGCGCCAAGAGGGAGGCGAAGCAATGAAAGCCCAACTCCTCCTGTCGGCAGCAATGCTTGCCCTCACCGCTGAGGTCGTCGAAGCGGCTGATGTCAGCAGGAATGAGCCTGTCCGCAAGGTCTACCGGCCAGCCCTAGAACCATCCGCCGCCCCGGTGACCGGGGTGCATCCTGTTCTAGGGGGACGGGTCGCTGTCATGGATGGGCGGACGCTCTGGTACCCTCAGTACGCAAAGAGAGTCCAACTGGCCGACATCGACGCGTGCGAGCTGCCGCAATGGGCACTCGATCCCAAGTGGGAAGACCGCGAGCGCGTGAAGGCCCCTCCACCCGTTCCGTGCGGACCGTTTGCCAAGGCATGGCTTAAACGAACGGTCGGCAACAAGTCGGTGACCTGCAACGTCGTCTCCTACAGAGCCGACGGTACGGCGATCGCGCGTTGCACCACCGGCGCTCGAGATCTTGCCCTGGAAATGCTTCGTGTCGGTTGGGCGCGACTTGCCTCGCCCTATCTCGTCAATGGCCAATATGCCGCCTATCAGCGCTACGCCATGGCCGCGCGCTACGGCATGTGGGCAACCTACGTGCTCGACATGAATGAATGGCGCCGCAAGGCGGTCGACAAGACGCCAGATCGCCGGCCGATCGCTGATTTCAATCTGCTGGCCGAACGCGAGAGTGAAATATCCCCGCCTTTTGCCGATGCCCGCAAGCGACCGTTGAGGACAGACCGATAGCTGCCGGACTTCGTCTACATGGCAGACGCTTCGAAGCGAACCGCTCCACCCAACGACACACCGTCTGTCGCCTGGGCGACGCCCGCAATAATCAGAGGACCGCCTGACATGAGACACCTGATTTATGCCGCCGGCATCGCCGGCGCCGCGCTCCTTCCAGCCACAGCGGCCAAGGCACAAGACGCATCCTGGGGCTGCCAAGTCCTGCTTTGCGCAGCCTCGCAAAACCCTTCCTGGCATGGCGTGGAATACTGCGTCCCGCCGATGATCAAACTTATTGCTGCCATGTCGAAGCCTGGCTTCTCGTGGCCCATCTGCAACGAAGCAAAGGCCGGTGCACCGGGTCGTGAGGACTATGCCGATTGCCCCGAAGGGACCAAGATCGGCTATAGCCAATATGGCCGGGACGGAAATCGCAGCGCACCGGATCGTTGCGTCAAGACCCTCAACACCTGTCAAACGCACCCCGGTCTAAACGGTCCCGCCCATCAAGCCGGCGTGATCTTGAACCGCCGTGCCCGTGACGGAGAAAACTCTTGCATCAAGCAGATTTCCTCGCAGCGGCCGAGGCGCGCTGACCCCTGGTACTTCGACATTCCGAATGATCAGGGCGTCAAGCAACGCCACTGGTTCAATCTGAATCTCTAGTGGGTCAGAGCGATGAACAATGCCGTCCTACTCGCCATAACAGCCGGCGTCGGCCTTGCGGCCGGCGCCGGCGGAACCTGGCTGGCAATTCCACACCCGACTGTCGAGGCAAGGATCATTGCCAAGGCCGAGCTCACGGCGGCGATAGCCGCTGATCCCTCACTGTGTCCTCTGCCAGTCGTGGAGAAACCGTCAGAGGGTGAGGCCCTGGCTGCCTATCAGAACGCGCGATCCAGCTCACCGTTGGTCTGGGATCGCAACGACCTGCCGAAGATCTCGCTTGCCCTTGGCCAGTGCGACAAAAACAACAACGGCCCCGGCGTTTCGTGCATGACCACGGTCAAGATGTCGCCCAAGGCACAGCCTCTCAACCGTGTTGTGGGCTTCGCAAAGGCAGCCAACGGCGGATGGGTTGCCACAATCTTCTAGGCCGATACGGGAAAGGTGTTCGTTATGGAAGATCAATTTCTCGACTACGTGACGGTCCTTGCAACAGCGGTGGTTTGCTTCGTCATCTCACTCTGCTTCGGCTGGAACTTGCTGGCTGCGTTGCTTTTTGGAATCGTCACCGGCGCGGTACAGGCCGGACTCATCCGCCTGGTGCATGGAAGGCCTGACTTGCTGTGACAGGCCATCAAGGAAACGTCTGCGCTACAAAAGAGCCCGCCTGGGCGGTGGGCCTTTTCCCTTGATGTTGTGCCACATTAATCAGCACATGAATTTTTTGGCCACTGAACTGTCCCGAATGACCGGAGTCGACCCGTTGTTGTCGTCGAAGATACGTCCCTCTAAAGACTGCTTCGGCCTACCAGAGCTTTAAGCACCTGTGGCATGCAAAAGCCCGCTTTTCAGCGGGCTTTTTCACCCCCATGATGGCTGATCACCTCACCCAAACGGCGCCGCCATCTCCATAACCGTCGCCATTTCCCTTTCCTCGAGACGCTCCCGCCTCGCGATCAAATATGCCGCGATGTATACCAGCTTCCCGATGGATTCCCGGTGATCGGTGGGCTGATACCCAATCACGTCGCGCCGCGCCGCGGCCTCGTCCAAGGCGATCACGTCGCCAGCCCCGGGCCCCTTCTCAGCCTCTCGGAACGCTTTGGCCGCTCTTTGAGCTGCGACATGTCGTTCGGTTATGTCGGCCAGCCGCGCATAGCGTTCATCGACATCCCACAAACCCGCCTGTCCCTTCATTCGATCCTCTCCCGTGCCGGCCAAAATCGAGTTGATAAAAACGTTGATCAAGGACGAGAGCACGATAGGATACGAAGGCTAGCGAAACGAAACGAAAGCAGCGCCTGTAAGCCATTGATTAAGAACGAAAAAATATTTCTCCCTCCGCCGGGAGACGAAAGTGATTTCAAAGAATTATTCAAGCGGTTGGCCGCGGCGGGTGCTGGTCGGCCATTGGGCAAGGACGGGTTTCCTGCAGGCCCATGGACGCCCGAGCTTCTCGCAGAGGCGATTTCACAGATCGATTCCAACCGGATTGGGGTCGATCTGCGAACGGTGCAGCTTTGGTTTCAAGAGAACGAGAAGGGAATTAGCACTGCCAATATTCGTTGGCTGGCGAGGGTTTTTGGGTGCGATGATCCGGTGGCAACTAGCGAATGGCAGATGGAGCTTAGTGCGGCGCAATCGCGGTTATCGGCCAAGAGACGAGAATGGAAGAGAGCCGGAAGCAGCGTTGCACAGGAGTTTCCAGATACAGCACTGGCTGCGACGTTCGATGAAGACACAGCGTCTCCGGCAGAGCTAAAACGGAATACTGACGCCAAGGGGCCGAGGCGGCGCTTTAGTTTGGCGAGGAAATCGGAGGCTTTTTTTAGTCACGGATCTCCCCTGAATTTACCGGCGTCGGTGTTTGCGGGTGTCACCGCTCTTGGGTTTTTGTCGTATATTACGGGGATTCACAGCGTGACATATGGCCGGGCGGATGGCGTCGTCAAGCAGGTTGGGTTTCTTTGGACAGCGAATTGGACATTCGTCTTCATGGTGTTTTTGCCACTGTTTTTTGGCTTCGTGACCGAGCTAGTGACCTTTTGGGAAGATGAAGGCCGCCCAAAGCTTGTAGCGCACGGCGACAAGATGGAAAGCGACGATGCCTGGGCGCGCAGCGTAGAAGCTTCTTCGTATTCATATTGGGCGGTTTTTTTGATTTGTGTGCTGTTCGCCGGTCTTTTTCAGTGGATCGGCGTGTCATTGATCCCGTTGATGAAAGGTGGTGGCAACTATGCGACGGATTGGGGCTCGTTAGCGATTGTGCGCCCTGAGGTCATATCGGTGCCAGAAGCGGTCGTATTCACCGGGCTCGCTTACCTATACATGTGCCTGTGCTTTTATCTGTTCTTCGTAGGTCTCATTTTGCTCTATACGGTGATCCATGATCTTTGGAGAATTGGAGAAGCAGCGAGTAATCGGCCGAAGATGGATTATCAACACGAGCTCAATGAAGCCAGCCTCAGGGTTATGCGTGGGATTTTTCGGTGTACTGTTTTGGGGGTTCTGATCGCGATAGTCATGAAGGTCCAGAGTGCTTACCTCACATCGCGTGGAGAGAATATTGTGGCTTGGTTGGTCGGCGATATGTCTTCCGCCTTCTATGGTCGCAATGATGTGAGCGCCGGGATCAGCTATCGTAGGCCGACCCATTACAGTAGCCTTCTTATCGCTATTTCGACCTGTGTTGTATTTCTGTACGGCTCCATCCGTTTAGGTGTCGAACGTCGGTTTTGTATGCCTTTGTGGAGGATGTCAGCGATCGTAGCGTTACTCGTGGCTGGCTACTTGCTGATCGATGCATTTGCTGGCTTTTCGATCCTTCTGGGCGTTGGAGTGCTGCTCGCAATATACGGCCTGTTTGATCCAGCGTTGGGGCGATGGCGAGCGAGTAAGTTAGGAAACAATCAGAGTGTATCATAGTTGGCTTGATCGTTGGGATGAGCGGCGGGCGCGACGCGGTGAGGAAGGGAAGAAACCAACGGATTTCGTCCTTGACGCGGAACGCGCCTTTCCAGGTGCGAAGAAGATAACAAGTATCGAGGAGTTCTGTGCCCTTGCGGACCAAGCCGTGGCTGATCCAGCCTTTTTCGATGAGCCGAGTGTGGGTGATCAGGGTTTTGAAAGGCTAGATGGGTGGCTCAAATTTCCATCGGACATTTCTACTGATATCGAACAGAACAATGTCGTCTCGGCGAAAATCACAGAAAGCGGGTCGTTCGATCAGGCGATGGTGATTTTTCACCATTGGAATGCAAGCGCCTGGAATCGTCAGATTGCCAACTTTTTCTCGCAGCGTGGCATCACGGTTGTCGAGATTGCTATGCCTTATCACTTCGAACGCAGCCGTCCCGGCTCCTTGCACGCCGACTATATGCTTAGCCCTAATCTCGGTCGAACGATCCAATCTGTAAGGCAGGCAGTGTTGGATGGGCGAAAACTCATACGTTGGTTGAAAAGCGAAGGCTATCGAGAGATTTCGGTTCTCGGAATGAGCTTAGGTTCCTGGGTTGCGGCCATAGTCGCGGCACACGACTTGGCTGTGTCAAAAGCCTCGTTGTTTCTGACGGCGGGGAGTCTAGCGGATATGGTTTGGACGGGCCGCGCGACACGATCGATACGCGATAGCCTTGAGCCTGAGATTGAGCTGACCGATCTCAGAAGAGCCTGGGGTCCACTTAACTTGGAGAATTACGCGCATAGTTTGGCACGGCCTGATCTCGATCTTCAGGTTGTGTTGGCTAAGAGAGACAAAGTGGTGTTGCCAGAGCTATCGGAGAGGTTCATGCAGAGGCTGAAGGACGCCGGGGCTATGCCAAATATTTTGGAATTAAACTGTGGTCATTATTCGCTCGCCATGCCGCCTTACATTTTGTTGGCCGGTTTGAGCTTGAAGCGGTTACTAAGGCGCGGCCGTTGAGCGGTTTCTACAAGACCGACGAGGTGCGAAGTCCAAGTCAGCACAGAGACACCCGAATGGCCCGCAAACCTTGGCGCACCGACCGTGGATCGTGATCCCCCCGCCGACGCTCGGATTTTAGTGAAGCCGGTCGTCCATCGGCTGCGCCGCGCCGCGCTATTCGAGAAACTGGGGCCGGGACTGATCACCGGGGCCGCGGACGATGATCCGAGCGGCATCGCTACCTATTCCCAGGCGGGCGCCCAGCTGGGCGTCAACATGCTCTGGACCATGCCTTTCACCTATCCGCTGCTGTGTGCGATCCAGATGATCAGCGCCCGGATCGGACGCGTCACCGGGCGCGGTCTAGCGGCGAACATGGGTCGGGTGTTTCCGCGCAGCGTGGTCACGGTCCTGGTGGGGCTGCTGTTCGCCGCCAACACCATCAATATCGGCGCGGACCTCGCCGCCATGGGCGCGGCGGCGAAACTCGTCCTGGGCTGGGGCCAGCACGCCTTCACGTTTCTGTTCGCCGCGGTCTCTCTGACCCTGCAGATCCTGGTCCCCTATCACCGCTATGTCCGCTATCTGAAATGGTTGACCCTGGCGCTCTTCGCCTATGTCGGCGTGATCTTCACCGTGCACATCGACTGGAGCCAGGTCGCAGTTCGCACGATCATGCCTCAGTTGGCCTTGACCGGACCCACGGTCACCCTGGTAGTGGCGGTCTTCGGCACCACCATCAGCCCCTATCTGTTCTTCTGGCAGGCCTCCGAGGAGGTGGAGGACGACGAGGCCGACCCGACCACCGGGCCGCTGCTGGAGAACCCCGACCAGGCGCCAGCCCAGCTGAGTCGCATCCGCTGGGACACCTATTTCGGCATGGGGTTCTCCCATCTGATCGCCTTCTTCATTATCCTGACCACGGCCGTCAGCCTGCACGCAGCCGGCAAGGCCGACATCCAGACCTCGGCGCAGGCGGCCGAGGCGCTGAGGCCGATCGCCGGCGACCTGGCCTTCCTGCTGTTCAGCCTGGGCATCATCGGCACCGGCTTGCTCGCCGTGCCGGTCCTGGCCGGTTCGGCGGCCTATGCGATCAGCGAGTCGCGCGGCTGGAAGATCGGGCTCGAGCACCCGCCCCGCGAGGCGGTCGGCTTCTATTCGGTGATCGGCCTGGCCACGATCTTGGGCCTCGTCGTCGACTATTCGCCGCTCGATCCGATCAAGGCGCTGTTCTGGGCCGCAGTGCTTAACGGGGTGATCTCCGTGCCGATCATGGCGGCGATGATGGTGGTGGCCTCTCGCCGCCACGAAATGGGGCCGTTCATCGCGACCCTGGGGCAGCGCATCTTCGGATGGGTCGCGACCGCGATCATGGCGGGCACGGCGGTCGCCATGTTCATCCTCAGCTAGACCTGCAATCTTGGGCTCGGTTGGAGGAGGTTGGCCTTGCCGTGATAGGTCATGCCGGGCTGTCCCACAAAAAGGTTATGCTCCCAAGCACTACGCAAGTGCCACGCGGTCGTTTTCTTGCAAGCCGATTCTACGATTCACCTGCCGAAGGACTCCCTTCATCCTCCAGCGCAGCGATGATCGCGGCCTGAATGGTCTTGTCCTGCGCCGCCACGGCGGCGGTCAGTGACAGCAGGCGCTGCCTGGTGTCGTAGAGCTGGTCGATCAGCGACAATACGATCGGCAGCGTGTCCGTGTCGATCTCGAGTTCATAGCGCAGCGAGCAGATCAGGCGGACACGCGCGCATTCCATGTCCGTGAAGAGCAACGTTCCGGCTTCCTGCCGCGGCACGACAAGTTCGTCGCGGATCCAGGCTTCGAGATCGCTACGTTGCAGCGCAGCTATCGCCGCGACAAGGTCATCGCCGCGCATCATGTGAACATCTCCTCGCGCGGGTCCTGTGCGACTTTCGGCTGCCAGGTCTCCAGGAACTCTGTCAGCTCGGGCTCGTCGGCGGCGGGCAGAACGACTTTCAGGGTGATCAGTTGATGTCCACGTTGCCCGGTCTCACGGTTGCGAACGCCCCTGTCGCGCAGTCGCATCATCTTGCCAGTGTTCGAGCCCTTCGGGATAGTCATCGTCACCGGGCCGCTTATGGTCGGAACTTCGATTCTCGCGCCCAGCGCCGCCTCCTTCAGAGTGACGGGAACATCTACATGAATGTTGTCATCCTTGCGGTGGAAGAACGGATGCGGCTCGACATGAAGCTCGACGTAGGCGTCCCCCGCCGGCCCGCCGCCGAAGCCCGGCATTCCTTGACCTTTCAGCCTCAGCATCTGCCGGTCTTCGGCACCCTCTGGGATCGTCACCTGCAGCGTCTTGCCCTCCGGCAGCATGAGCGTGCGAGCGGCGCCGTTGGCCACTTCCAGAAACTGAACCGGCAGCACGTAGCTCACATCCTGGCCGCGCGCCCGAAAAGTGCCCTGTGGCCGTTGCCCCCTCGCCGCGAACGCGCGCGCCAGAAATTCTTCCAGGTCCTCGTTACTGGCAAACCCGTCTTGCGCTGCATGCGAGGCGTAGGCAGGCCCGTCGGCGAAGTCGCGATAGAACCGCTCTTGCGGTCGCTCCGCTCCGCTGGCATCGATCTCGCCCGCATCGAACCTCCGCCGCTTCTCCTTGTCCTTGAGCAGGTCATTGGCGGCCGAGATGTCCTTGAACTTAGCTTCGGCCTCCTTGTCGCTCGGATGCAGATCGGGATGGAACTTGCGCGCCAGCTTCTTGAACGCGTCCTTGATCTCCCTGTCAGTCGCAGAGCGAGTTACGCCGAGCATCTCGTACGGGTCCTTCATGCACCTGATCCCATCGCAACCGCGCCTCAGTCATATCGATCATTCCGCGCCTGGGGCGGTGCCGCAAGCATAACCGCAATCGCCAAAATCATTCACGCCCTACGGACGGCATGCGGCGATACTTTGCCCCAGCGAGTCGTGACTATCATCGTGTCGATGGTGCTCCGTTGCGCCGCAGGCGCGCCCGTCCATGATCACCCGGTTTCGATCGCGATCGCAGCGACCTTATGTGGCGTCGAGAGAGGCGGCCAATGGCGAAATATGCCAAGAGGGTTCGATCTTGCGAAACCCGTCCTTTGGGAGCAATCTTCAACAAGTCCGGCCATCGGCGGTGAAGAGCGGCGATGACCCAGCCGTATATCGAGGGAACCCGAGGGCCTTGCGAGGCGGCCTTCCGAGGAGGAGACAATGGTCGCACGAATGCTATTCGGTGGAGATCCTTTCCGCAACATACGCCGCCTCCAAGACGAAGTGAGCCGGCTGGAATTCCCGGCGGTGAACGTCTTCATAAACCAGGACGGCGTCATCATCACCGCCGAACTGCCTGGGGTAGCATCAGAAGACCTGAACATCTTGATTCACAGGGATTCCGTTACGCTCAGCGGAGAGCGGGACACTGAAACTGAGGAAGCTCAAGGATATCACCGGCGTGAGCGTCGTCGGGGCCGGTTTGTGCGGACCGTGTCATTGCCGTTTGTGGTCGACCCGAACAAGGTTGAAGCGGATCTTGTCAATGGCGTGCTGAATCTGGATCTTCCTCGGGCTGACGAGGACAAGCCCAGACGCATTAATGTGAAGGCGAGCGAGGGGGCGGGTCATGGCTAAGCGAGAGACCACGAAAGGAACGAAGGGCGAGAGCAAGCAGCAGTCTCAGGCCGCGCTGACTAGCCAACCGGAGCTGGAGGGCAAGCTGTCCGCGGAGCAGGATGCGGGCGAGCGGACCCATGAGGGGCCGGCCTTCGTACCACGGGTTGATATCTACGAGACCGAAACAGGTCTTGTCGTCGTGGCGGATCTGCCCGGCGTGAGCCCGGAGGGTTTGGAGGTCACGTTGGAGAAGCGGGTGCTGTCGATCTATGGCCGCGTCGAAGAGGACGCCCCCGAGAGCTACAGCCAGGCCTATCGCGAGTACGCGGTCGGCGATTTCGAGCGGCAGTTCACTCTCTCAGGGGATTTCGACATCGATGGAATTGAGGCGAACTTGAAATACGGTGTGCTTCACCTCGCCATCCCGAGAGCTCCGGAGGCAGCGGCAAAGCGGATCGAGGTGAAATCGGTTTCCTGACGGTCGAAAGGCTTGCGCACACGCCGCGCTCGCCAGCGGTTCGCAGAGCCAACTCGATGAGCGAAGCGATATATTTTGTAATGTCATCGATTTGCTGTTGCGAAGCATCGAATACCGGCATCCCGGGATGCCCGTATCGATTGTCCCTATGAGTGTCTCTTCTGTTGTCGGAGGGATATCGTGAACGTCCTGATTGTCTATGGAACGACCGAAGGGCAGACGCGGAAAATTGCCGCATGGACGGCAACGCATATTCGCGAGCGCGGGCACCAGGTCGAGCTGCATGATAGCGCAGCGCTCGAATCCGATTTGAAACTTGGAGCCTTCCACGCGTTCATTATTGCCGCGTCGGTCCACCATGAGCACCACCAAGACACCATCACAAACTTCGTGTTCGCGCATCACGAGCTGCTGAACACTAAGCCTTCAGCCCTCATATCCGTCAGTCTGTCGGCCGTGCTGGAAGACGAAAAAACAGAAGCGCAAAAGTACGTGGATCGCTTTGTCTCTGTGGTGGGGTGGCAACCACGCATGACCCTCCTTCTCGGGGGTGCTTTGCGCTTCACCGAATACGACTACTTCCAAGAGCAGGTCGTCAAATTCATCGTCATGAAGCGCAGCGGCGCTCCGAGCCCCGAGCGCGATCGCGAGTTCACTGACTGGAACGCCCTCGCCGACTTCGTTAACCGACTTCTTGAGACGGCCGGCCTAGATGAGGAAGTGCCAGATTCGATTTAGTGCTCGCCGTCCCTCACTTCACGAGTTTTCCGCTCGTGCGGTGGCCTTTAGAGTTGATAACACCCCCGGGAGGCCTTCAACGTTTCGTCTCTGTCTTCTCCGCCATCCGAAATCTCTTCGTTCCACCCCGCTCACAACGCTCTCTGCATGCCACATCCATCTTCATCGCCTGAAAGCAATGGCGGAATGGAAAGCCGTGACTGTTGCGGTTTCTCCAACGCGCTCGGGAGCCAAGAATCCCCCCAACGATAGTGCTGACCCGACATCAACGCCCTGACCGGACTGATTGAAGGAGAGTTCAGCGGTTCCGCCGAATTTCCAGAATGGTTGCAGGTGACGCAATCCGAACTGGCCGAGTGGCTACGGGGAGCACCAAGACGCAAGTCGCGGTACTTTCTGGATATGGCAAATCTGGCAAGCTACGAACTGTTGCCCCATGCCCGCAACGATCCGCGCGGGCAGTTCGAGGCCCAACAATCATCAGCGGCTGACGGCAACTGATACTAGCCGAGGTTCGGTGACGCGGATCCAGCGCGCGGCTGGGGACAAGAAGTCGGGCATTCCCCCAGCTACCCGCCCCTGCCGTGGCGAGGGCATCGCTGGAGGCTCTGAAAATTGTACATGGGAGGTCTTGGCGAGGATGAGGCGATTGATGCTGCGATCGACCAATACGGCAAAGACCGGACGACGTCGGTTGCGTATTGTGCGTTCGAGACGCTTGGCGATCGAGGTGGACCCGAGCATCGGTTTTGGTTCGACTTGTTTCTAAAGCTTGCAAAATCGGATCACGTAGGTTGGGCGTAGGACCCAGCCTCAGTTCTCCGCGTTCCCTTGCTCCCCACAAACCAAACAGTCTGCTTGCCATGTGGGAATCCCAGCGCCCCATTTGGTGCTGCCCGGGCGTTCGCGAAAGTGCTCGAGTAATCAGTACCGCGGGGTGCCGTCGTTGGTAGTGACGCGATGCTGCGCGTTAAGGTCAAGCGGCACTTCGGGGTAGATCGGTGAGGCTAAAGCCTCTCGCTTGCGTCGCCACTAAGCCAGGGCCCGCGTCACTGATGAGCGCACCCATCGCGGCGAGGTGCTCGGTGAAGCCATCAACGAACCGCCTGACCTTCAATGGAATGAAGCGGTTCGACGGATAGACCGCATGTACGTGGTGCGGTGCGTAGTGCCAATCTGGTAGCACATACTCGAGCTGCTCTTGGGCGACGAGCGGGTCGAGTATCACCTTGTGCCCGAGGCCGATGCCGAGCCCAGACAGCAGTGCCTGCTGGTTAAGGAGCGAATTGTTGGAGCACATGGCCGGCCGGATCCGCACGTCGGCCTTTTCGCCGCCTGGGCCGGTGAGCGGCACAATCTCCCGCGTCGTGATGTGGGCGTAAAGCAGGTAGTCATGCTCGGCAAGATCCTCTGGGCGCCGCGGCCGGCCCATCCGGTCGAGATAGTCCGGCGTTGCCGCGAGACGTCGCTCCATCACACCCAACTTGCGCACGATCAGCCGATCGTCATCGATGGTCCCCATGCGGATCACAACGTCGAGCCTCTCCGCGATCACGTCGACGAAACTGTCTGTCAGCGCCACGTCGAGTATCAGTTCCGGATAGGTGCGCTTGAACTCGATCAGGTAGTTGCCGAGCACACCGGCGCCGAAGCTGGCCGGCGCGCCGACCGCAAGACGTCCGCACATCTTTGATTCGAGGCAGCCGACGCTGCGGTCCGCCTCATCGATGCGCTCGATGATATCGCGGGCACGCTCCAGATAGCGGCGGCCGGCTTCCGTCGGAGAAACATACCGGGTCGTACGGTCAAAGAGCCGGACGCCGAGGCGCTTTTCCAGTGCGCGGATCTGCTGGCTGACGGCCGGCTGGCTCAAGCCCAGTTCGCGTGCCGCTGCCGAGAAGCTGCCGGTCTCGGAGGCGCGTATGAAGCTGGTCAGCTCGGTTAGGCGGTCCATGATGCAACTCCCTGTCGTGATTGATAAGCAAAAGTAATAGCCGATATAAGAAGCCGGCAAGTTCAAAAAGCTGAACCTACGAAGTAGACCCGTCTTGCTCTGTCCCGGAGCCTCTACGATCCCCAACCGGAGATGTTGCCATGACGCTTTCCCGCCGCAATTTTCTCGCCAGTGCCGGCCTGGCCGGCGGCGCCCTTCTAGCCGGCGCCTCCGTTCCGGCACTGGCCCGCGCGCCGCTGGCTAATGCTCCCACCGTCGGCGCGCTGCGCCGGAAGGTGGGTTCGATCGAGGTCACGGCGCTGCTGGACGGCTATATCGACATCAAATCGGAGCTTTTCATCGGGCTCGTCGACGCCGAAGCGGAGCGCCTGGCGGAGGCCAGCTTTAACAAGCCCGGACCGCGCCGCACCCCGGTCAATGCCTATCTCGTCAATCTCGGCGACCGGCTGGTACTCATCGACGCCGGTATGTCGGAAAGCAAGGGGCCGGCGTCGCCGCACCCCGGTCAATGCCTATCTCGTCAATCTCGGCGACCGGCTGGTACTCATCGACGCCGGTATGTCGGAAAGCAAGGGGCCGGCGCTCGGCCGTCTTCCCGCGGCTTTGCAGGCTGCCGGCGTTGCTCCCGACCAGGTTGACACCTTGCTGATCACCCACATGCATCCCGACCATATCAACGGCGTGCTGACCTCCGCCGGAGAGGCGCTATTTCCCAATGCCGAGCTCGTCGTCACCGCCGCCGACTACGCCTTCTGGCACGACGACGCGAACATGAACCAGGCGCCGGACGAGGCGAAGCCGTTCTTCATCGGGGCACGCAAGGCTGCCGCCGCTTATGCGGACCGCATGCGGCAAGTGGACGGTGAGCGCGAGGCGGTCGGCTCGATCCGCACCGTGCCGTTGCCCGGCCACACGCCCGGCCATGCCGGCTTCATCGTCGAATCGGACGGCGAGGCGCTGTTCATCTGGGGCGATGTCGTGCATATGGCGACCTATCAGTTCGCCCGCCCGGACTGGAGCATTGCGTTCGATGTCGATTCCAAACTGGCCGCCGAAACGCGCAAGCGGACGCTCGACCGGGTCGCTGCCGACCGGATGCTGATCGCCGGGATGCATTTGCCATTCCCCGGTTTCGGACATGTCGCGCGCGACGGCCAAGCCTATCGCTTCGTGCCGGCCGAATGGGTCTATGAACTGTAGCGGCAGAAGTCAGCGCTTGAAGCGACGCGTGTGTGTCAAAGCGTGAGATGCGAGCCCACCAGCAAATTAGAAATGCGACAGTCAGGCTCTGCGGGCTCCGACGCGAGCACCCGACCGGGCGATAGCTGGCCAGGGTTGCGAAGCCCGGTCGGGTGCGGCTTAGTAAAACGCTACGCTGCCGGTGGCGTCCGGTAATGGCGCGCGGCCCGCAGCCGGGCCATTCGTGAAAGAAGGGGGAAAGGGCGGATCGGCCCCCTCTCCCCTGCAAGGGGAAAATCGGTCTCCCCGTCCTTCCTCGCGCGGCCGCGGCCGCTCATCGTGCAGGATCGACGCGGATCCGCGTCGCCCCTTTCGGCTTTGCCTCTGGCGGGTGATTCCCCTCCGATTTGTCCCCTTGCCCCGCCGGCCGAATATTTTACCGGCGCCGTGCGGATCGACCCGCTCTTCCAGGCCCCTGAGCCCGCACGCGTCCGCGAACGCCAGTTTCACGTTCGAGCCGGGCGCCCGCACCGCCTGGCACACCAACCCGCTCGGTCAGACTCTGATCGTCACGACCGGCCTCGGCTGGTGGCCAGCGAAGGTGGACATGCGGCCGGGTTCCGCCTGGCGTGAAGCATTGGCATGGCGTGACCCCCACTACGGCAATGTCGCATATCGCTATTCGGGAATCCCTTGATGGCAAGGCCGTCGAGTGGATGGAGAAAGTCAGCGACGAACAATACCGCCGCTGAACGTTTCCGGGGCCGCAGCGTCTCGCACTTGGCGAAGTCTTGCGGTGTCGAGCTCTACAGTAGTGACAGGCAGCTGCCAACTCACCCCAGCCAATACCTCGGCCCCGGCCCCTTGCGTCCTGCCATATCGGCAGGGTTCGCAAGGCTACACCGGTTGATCGACAGGCAGCCGCAACCGATGCACTCGGTAAGCCCGGACCTCAGGCGCTGCAACTCGGCGATGCGCTGGTCAATGCGCTTGGTCCACTGGCCCGATAACCGCGACCAATCCCGACGCGACGGCACGCGATCGGCCGGCAACTTGGCAAGCTCGGCGCCGATCTCCTCGAGCGTCAGCCCAATGCGCTGCGCGAAGACGATGAAGGCGATCCGGCGCAGCACGGATCGCGGATAGCGTCTGTGTCCCGAGCCCGCCCGCTCGGACGCGATCAGCCCGCGCTCCTCGTAGAAACGCAGGGCCGATGAGGCGACGCCGCTGCGCCGCGACACGTCGGTGATGGTCAGCATGGAATCCATGCATGAACGAAAGCACAATTCCCACTTGACTTCAAGTTGACTTGAACTTGTAGCAACGGGCCGTAGGGATTGAAGGAGCACCGGCAATGCAGACGAATATCGATTTTCAGGGACTTCGCGTAGCGGTCACGGGCGGCACGTCCGGCCTGGGACTGGCGCTTGTGCGGCAGCTTACCGCGATGAATGCGTGTGTCGCCTTCGTCGCCCGCACCGCCGCGAATGTCGAACGCATCGCTGACGAGACGGGCGCGCACGGCATTGTCGGTGACGTAGGCAAGAAGGACGACATCTACCCGATCGCGTTGCAGGTCACTGCCAGCCTCGGCGGAGTCAATGTCCTGATCAACAATGCTTCGAGCCTCGGCCCTGTCCCTCTGGCGCTCCTTGCCGACACCGAGTGCGAGGAGCTGGAAGTGGCTCTCGCGGTCAACGTCGTCGGCGCGTTCCGGCTAACGAAAGCCCTGTTCGGTGCGCTTGCCGCGTCCGCACGCGGGGGCCGTGGCGCGCTGGTGATCAACATCTCCAGCGACGCGGCGGTGAGCGCCTATCCCGGCTGGGGCGCGTATGGCGCGAGCAAGGCCGCTCTTGCCCATCTGACGGCGATTTGGGACGAGGAGGCGAAGGCTGACGGCATACGGCTCCTCGCGCTCGACCCTGGCGATATGGACACCCCGCTGCATGCGCTCGCGGTCCCTGATGCCGATCCGGCGACCTTGAAGCGCCCCGAACTGGCTGCTGCCGAGATCATCGAAAAGATGCTCGACGCGTTGCCCGTCCGCGCAACGCTTCTCGCCGGGGCGCATGGATGATTGCCGCCGACCGTCCCGATCGGCGCTCCGCCAGGCTGTTGGTCATAGAGGCGAACGGCACGATGAGTGACCTGCCGCGCGCTGGACTTGCGACGCTATTCGATCCCGGCGACCTGGTCGTCGCCAATGACGCCGCGACCCTGCCTGCCAGCTTGCACGGCACGCATGTCCCCAGCGACGAGGCGATCGAGATCCGCCTGGCAGGCTGGCTGTCACTTCCCGATCCAACCCACTTCGTGGCGATTGCCTTCGGCGCGGGCGATCACCGCACGCGCACGGAAGACCGGCTGCCTCCGCCTCCGCTGTCACCAGGCGATCGCCTCCGGCTCGGCCCGCTTGAAGCCGTCGTCGAGCGCCTTCTCGACCATCCTCGCCTTCTCGAGTTGCACTTCCCAGGCAACCCCGCAGCGGTGCTTGCAGGACTGGCGCAGCACGGCCGGCCGATCCAATACGCGCATGTTCCCGAGCCGTTGGCACTGTGGGATGTTTGGACGAAGATTGCCGCCGGGCCGGTCGCGTTCGAGGCGCCATCGGCAGGCTTTGCGCTTGACTGGATCACGCTTCAAGCCTGGCGTCGGCGCGACGTCGGCTTCGCAACACTCACGCATGCCGCGGGCGTCTCTTCCACCGGCGATCGCGCGCTCGACTTGCGCCTTCCCTTCGACGAGCCGTACCGCATCCCTGAGCGCACCGGGGCGCAGGTCGCGCGGGCGAAGGTCCGCGGCAGCCGCATCGTCGCGATCGGCACGAGCGTAGTGCGCGCGCTCGAGGCCGCCGCCAATCCCGATAGCAGTGTGCGTGCCGGAAATGGCATTGCGACAGGGCGCATCGCGCGAGGCACGCTGCTTCGCGTGGTCGACGCGGTTCTCACAGGCGTCCACCAGCCCGGCGAAAGCCATTTCGAGCTCCTGCGCGCCTTTGCCGACGATGCTCTGCTCGCCAAGGCCTCCGCAGCCTTCACCGCGTACCGATACCACACGCATGAATTCGGCGATTCCATGCTGCTCAATCGCCAACCGCTGCTGCTATAACGCGAACAGAACCGGGCCGAGGTGCTCGAGACGAAGGCTCTACTCGAGGCGTGCTATGATGTCGGCAGGATCGGTGGCATTTCGGGCGCTCGGCGCGCGAGGAAGCGGAGCTATGTTGCAGTGGACCAAGAGTCGGAATTGACCCGTAGTCGGACGTTCCAGGCCCAAATTTTCTCCCAGCGGAATTCACCGCTTTGACCCAAACTGGAAACTGGAGTGACTAGAGGGCATCGCGTTGAAAGTACGCCAAACAACGCTAATGGAGAACAAACGGTGATCTGATTTCGTTCGGCGAACGAGCAGGGAGCGCCAGAAGCCGAGGTGTGCATTCTAGGCCGGAAAGCCAAAAATCATAGCGATAGCTGACGTTGCGGGTTTGGAGCGCGTCTGCTTCTTTGTATCCAGACTTGTAGGCGAACCGCCGTCCATAATCTTTGATGTTACGGCGCATCCCTATCGTCTGGTTGAGGAGCATGCGGGCTAGGTAATCCCCGAGCGGCCTTGCCATTGAATTGGTCAGGTGAACCGGGGCGGTCCAGATATAGTGCTCCGGTGTGCTCCGGTGTCAGACTCCTGCCTACTTCCTTGTAGTACATGGCATATCCCAGCTTGCGGCCCACTGTCATGGC
This sequence comes from Mesorhizobium monacense, assembly GCF_056781675.1. Taxonomy (NCBI): domain Bacteria; kingdom Pseudomonadati; phylum Pseudomonadota; class Alphaproteobacteria; order Hyphomicrobiales; family Phyllobacteriaceae; genus Mesorhizobium; species Mesorhizobium monacense. The sequence goes on from NZ_JBXAYW010000001.1 coordinate 266,789, forward strand.
TGCCTCGCGAAATTCTTCCGACGCGCGGCCAGGGGCACATCCCTCAGGTACTCTCTAAGCGACGACCCAGTGCCAGGGGTCGCCTCACTCGTCAGCCGGTTTCCGCAGGCGAATTGTCGATCCGCAGGCTGCATCCGCCAAATGCTGTATTCAGGTTGCCATTCGAGGCGTTGAAGCTTCACCCCAGGTTTCAATCAGCATCCGCATGAACCTCTCGGCGGGCGGCGAGAGCGATGCGCCGCGTCGACGCACGACCCCGATCGTGCGCGAGATTTCGGGATCGCGGATGGGCCTTGTGACCAGGAACGGATGGTCGCCCTGCGGGGTCGCCATGCGCGGCAGGACCGATATCCCGAGACCGGCTTCGACCAGACCGAGTGACGTCGAGAGATGCGTCACTTCATAGGACCAGCGCAGCGCGAGGTTCGACTTCGTCAGCGCGGCATCCAAGAGGATCCGGTTCGCGCTCGACCGATGGACGGTGATGAGCTGGTAGGGGACGAGATCCTGCCAGGTCAGGACATCCCTTGATGCCAGCGGATGCTCCTTTCGTGCGGCGAGAACGAAGGGGTCCTCGATCAGACGATCGAAGGTCAGGTCGGGATCGGACGAACCCATGATGTTGACCCCGAATTCGACCTCCCCGCGCGCGACCGCCTGAAGCCCGTCGGTCGCCGGAAGGTCGAGAATCCGGAAGCGGATGTTGGGGTACTGCGCATCGAACTGCCGGATCACTGAGGGCAGGAAGTAATAAGCCGCCGTCGGCAAGCAGGCGATGGTGACAAGACCGCCTCGCCGCTCCCCCAGCTCGCGGAAGGCGAAGAGCGAACCGTCAAACTCCTCCAGCATCCGGCGCACCAGCGGGACCAGTTCCCCGCCGACGGCGGTGGGCGCCACATGGCGCGTCGTCCGCTCCAAGAGGGGGGCGCCGATGGAGCCTTCGAGTTTCTGAATGCGACGACTCAGCGCCGGCTGCGAGAGATTGAGCGACTCCGCTGCGCGGTGGAAGCTCGCGAGCTCCACGACGAGTAGAAAGGCGCGGAGGTCCAGGATTTCACAGTTGATGTTCATAACGCATCAAAAGCTCCGATTTTAGCATTTCTCATATTAATCGGATTCGCGTAACAAACAAGATGATTGAACCACGGAGCGCATGAAAGGGAGGATGTCGCACGATGAACGATCTGATCCGCATTCCGTGCGCTCTGATGCGCGGCGGCACGTCCAAGGGGCCCTTCTTCCTCGCCTCCGATCTACCGTCCGATCCAGCCTTTCGTGACCAGATTCTGCTCTCGGTCATGGGGTCAGGGCATCCGCTGCAGATCGACGGCATTGGCGGCGGCAATCCGGTCACAAGCAAGGTGGCCATCGTGGGGCCCGCAAGCATCAAGGGCGCGGACGTCGATTATCTTTTCGCACAGGTGCGCGTCGACCAGCAGATCGTCGACATCTCCCCCAACTGCGGCAACATGCTTGCGGCCGTCGGCCCCTTCGCCATCGAAGCGGGGCTTGTGCCGGTGCAGGGTCCTACGACGCTCATCCGGATTCACAACGTCAACACCGGAAAGCTGATCGAGGCAGAAGTCCCGACGCCCAACGGTAGCGTCTCCTATCTCGGCGACGCGGCGATCGACGGCGTTCCAGGCAGCGCGGCGCCGATTGCGCTTACGTTCATGGATGCCGCAGGCGCCCGCACGGGCCAGCTATTTCCCACAGGCAAACCGAACGAGGTCATCGACGGCGTCAGCGTCACTTGCATCGACTGCGCCATGCCAATGATACTCCTCGAGGCTGAGGCCATCGGCGTCAGCGGATTCGAGACCGCCGCCGAACTCAACGGAAACAAGGCGCTGTTGGAACGGCTCGAGAGCCTGCGCATCGCCGCCGGTGAGCGAATGGGTATGGGTGATGTCAGCAACCAGGTGACACCGAAGCCGGTGCTGATTTCCCGGCCAAGGGCAGACGGCGACATCAATGTGCGCTATTTCATGCCGCACGAGTGCCATCCCTCGCTTGCCACGACAGGTGCTGTTGGGATTGCGATGGCCTGCATCACCGAAAATACGGTGGGATCCCGCTTGATCGGCACTCGCAAACCACCGGTGGTCCTGTCGATCGAGCACCCGAGCGGCCATCTCGATGTCAAGCTTCAGGACAGGAACGGCAAGATCGTCGCGAGCATCCTGCGCACCGCCCGCCGCCTATTCGAAGGACATGTGTTCGCAAAACCTGTCGCGCAGTTCGTCTGCGCGGCATAATGACCGTGGCCGCCGGGAGGGCGCCACATAACCTGGAGGAAAATCATGCGTAAGCTCATGCTTGCCCTTGCGGCAACCGTTGCCTTTGCAGGCTCCGCCCTGGCGGAACCCGTGCGCATCAGCGTCGGTTCCTACAACCTCAACAACCTGCCTTTCCCGGTCGCAGCCGGCCTCGGCCTTTATGAGAAGGAGGGTCTGGAGATCACCGTCGAGAACTTCGCGTCGGGTGGCTCGAAGACCCTTCAGGCGCTTGTGGCTGGCTCGACGGATATCGCCGTTGGCTTTTACGATCACACGATCCAGATGCAGTCGCAGAACAAGGCGGTCGTCGCATTCATCCAGCTCGCCCGCAATTCGGGCCTCGTTCTGGCCGGCGGCAAGGATAGCACCTTCGACCCGTCTAAGCCGGAAACGATCAAAGGCGCGAAAATCGGCATCACATCGCCTGGTTCCTCGTCCGACTTCTTTGTCCGCTACTATCTGCAGCGGAACGGCCTGTCGGCCGACGACGTGTCGCTGATCGGCGTCGGCTCCGGCTCTGCTGCTGTCGCAGCCCTCGAACAGGGCAAGGTCGACCTGCTCGTCAACTACGACCCGGCGGCCACTTTCATCGAAGCAAAGGGCGTGGGCAAGATCCTGATTGACGCACGCAGCGACGAAGGTGCCAAGGAAATCTACGGCGGCATCTATCCGACGTCGGTTCTCTACGCCACCCAGGACTACATCGACGCCAATCCGGAAACGGTCCAGAAGGTCACCAACGCAACGGTAAAGGCGCTCGAATGGATGGACAGCCATTCGGCCGAAGAAATCGTCGAAAAACTGCCAAAGGAATTCATCTCCGGCGACCGCGAGACCTACATCAGGGCCGTCGAAAACGCCAAGGCGATCTTCTCGACGGATGGCCTCATCAGCGAGGAGAACGTCAAAACCCCACTCGCGGTTCTGAAAAGCTTCAACGAAAAGGTCGCGGCGGCTGAAATCGACCTTTCCAAGACCTACACGAACGACTTCGTTAGCAAGGCGCCGCGCGACGTCGCCAACTGACAAGGAGGAAGTCATGGCACTGGCCGTAGTGAAGTTGGCAACAACGATGATGAGCCCGGACAAACCAAGGCCGATGGTGTCGATCAATTCGGTCACCATGTCCTTTGGCTCCTTCATCGCCGTCCAGAATGTCAACCTGACTGTTGCGGATGGCGAGTTTCTGGCCATCGTCGGTCCGACGGGGTGCGGCAAGAGTACCATCCTCAACGCCATCGCCGGACTTCTGAAGCCGGCGAGCGGCACTGTCTCGATCGACGGAGCGCCGGTGCATGGCGTCCAGAACAACATCGGCTATCTTTTCCAGCAGGATGCGCTCCTTCCGTGGAAGACGGCACTCGAAAATGTCGAGCTCGGACCGATGTTCAAGGGTACAAGCGCAGGCGAAAGGCGCGAACAGTCCATGAAATGGCTCGCCAAGGTGGGCTTGAAAGGCTTCGAGCATCGCTACCCGCACCAGCTTTCGGGCGGCCAGCGCAAGCGTGTTCAGATGGCGCAGGCGTTGATTACCGGCCCGAAGGTGATCCTGATGGACGAGCCCTTCTCGGCGCTCGACATCCACACCCGCCACCTGATGCAGAACGAGCTGCTCGCGCTCTGGCAGGAGGAGCGCCGCGCGGTGGTGATGATCACCCACGATCTCGAAGAGGCGATCGCGCTCGGCGACCGCGTGGTCGTCCTCGCTGCGGGGCCGCGCAGTCACGTGATCGACAGCTTCCCCGTCGATCTCGCCCGACCGCGCGACGTCGCGGAAATCAAGCTCGATCCGCGCTTCATGGATCTTTACCGCAATATCTGGTCGTCCCTGCGCGGCGAAGTGGAGAAAAGCTATGAACGCCATGACTGAACGCATGATCCAGCTGGGACTGCTGGTCGTCATTGTCGGCGGGTGGCAGCTCGGCGTGGAAGCTGGAGTGATCGATGTCTTCTTCTTCCCTGCCCCCTTCGACATCATGAAGCAGATCGTGGCCTGGATCATCGACCCAGGCTTCTACAGGCACGTCTCGATCACGCTCACCGAGACGGTGCTCGGATACGTGATTGGTACCGCCCTCGGCGTGGCGGCCGGCGTCTGGCTAGGGCTTAGCCGTGGCGCCTATCGCATCCTCGACCCGTTCATAAAGGCGCTGAACGCCATCCCCCGCGTGGTGCTCGCTCCAATCTTTGTGCTCTGGCTCGGCCTCGGGCTGTGGTCGAAGGTGGCGCTATCGGTGACGCTGGTGTTCTTCATCACCTTCTTCAACGCCATGCAGGGCGTGCGGGAAGTCAACCCGGTGGTGCTGGCGAACGCGCGGATCCTCGGCGCCAAGCGCTCAAGCCTGCTGACCCACGTCTACTTCCCGGCCGCGGCCAGCTGGATCCTATCGTCGCTGCGCACCTCGGTCGGCTTCGCGGTAGTCGGCGCGATCATCGGCGAATACCTTGGCGCCTCCGCCGGCCTTGGCTATCTGATTGCCCAGGCAGAAGGCAACTTCGATGCGGTCGGCGTCTTCGCCGGCATAATGATCCTCGCGATGTTCGTGCTGATCATCGACCGCATCCTCGACATCGCCGAGGCCCGTCTGATCAAGTGGAGCCCGCATTCGACCGAGGGCCGGGCCACCTGACGGGTGCCGACGGCCGGTCGGCAATGATGCCGGCCGGCGACCAAGGTGACGACGGAACTGAGGCTAGCCGGGCGCTTGTTGCCGCGAGCGTCTGAGCCTAACGTGATCGCTCCATCGACCTCGGCAAATTCGTAAATTGAGTGCCCATCAGGTCAAACGACCGAACCACGCCTCGGTAATTGGGGAGAACGACTATGCACCTCAACGGCATGCTTTATGGGTCGAGGCTGCTCGGCCACGTCGACTTCCCCGCGTCCGAGGTGCACGGGCCCGACGCTGGCGAAGACGCGATCCAGGACCTGATCGCCCGCCACGGCCTGATCTTCGTCAAGCCGGTCTTCCGGGGCGGCGTCGGCAAGAAGGGCAAGGCGGGATTAATCGGCAAGGCGCGGGACCTCAAGACCGCGCTCGCCGAAAAGGAGCGGCTCTACTTCGCCGAGCACCGCCATGGCAACGCCTTCGCCAAGGCGAACGGCGTGACCTTCGAGGCCGGTATTCCCGCCGAGCACGAGGTCTATTTCGCCATCACCGACGACACGCATTTCCGCGCGCCGACCATGACGCTGACCCACCGCGGCGGCGTGGAAATCGAGGATCTCGATAAGTCCGACATCGCCACCATGCCCTTCGAGGCGCTCACGGGGCTCAAGGCCTTCGTGGTGGCGAACGCGCTGACGGACATTGGCGCGCCGCGGGAGATCATCTCGCCGCTGGTGCAGCACCTGCCGAAGCTCTGGGAGCTGATGCACCACTACGGTATGACGACGTTGGAGTTGAACCCGATCCGCATGCGTCCCGGGCGCGACGGGCGGTTGACGCCGGTGGCCTGCGACTTCAAGTGCGGCTTCGACCGCGACGATCCGCGCGTGGGTCGGCTCGGGCTGCCGGTCCAGCTGTTCGCGGCAGACATCTCTGCCTTCGAGCAGGAGGTGAACCAACTCCGCACCCACCAGGGCCAGTCGGACGTCTTCGTGATGAACGAGAGCGGCACCATCCTTGCCCCGACCTTCGGCGGCGGCGCCAACAGCCTCGTCACCGAGGTGCTGGGCGAGGCGGCGATTATCTCGTCGGACTTCGGCGGCAACCCGCCCTACGAGAAGATGAAGGCGGTGGCCTCGATCTGCTACCGGCACTTCCTCGCCCAGACCAACGTGCTCTTCATCATCGGCGGCAAGTCGAACAACACCGACATCCTCGAGACCTTCCGCGGCATGGGCGACGCGCTGCGCGAATATTTCGCCGCGCACGGGCCGACGCCGCTCTACGTCGTCGTAGGACGCGGCGGTCCGAACCTGGTGCGCGGTATGGGCAACCTCGCCGAGACGCTGGAGTCCCTCGGCCTGCCCTACCGCTTCTTCGGCTTCGACAGCGCGATCTCCGAGGTCGTGAACTACGCCAAGCGCGTCGACACGTGGATGCGCTCCGGCGGCCGCGACGAGATCGCCGCTACCCTGGGGCTCAAGGCCGCGGCGGCCTGAAGGAGGACGGACATGTATCACAAGGGCATCGAAGGCTTTCCCTATTTCCTCGGCCTCCGGTCACTGGCCGATATCGCGACCCGCGACGACCGGGTCTGCGTACTCAACATCCTCGGCGGCGAGTCGCGCACGGTCACGCCGACCAGCCACGCCTTCTCCGGCGGCAACGTGGTCTTCGGCACCTCGCCCGGCCGCGGCGGGCACGTGCTGAAGACGCCCGCGGGCGACATCCCGGTCTACAACAACGTGCGCGAGGGGCTCGACGCCGGCCACGCCTTCGACACCGGCGTCGTCTACCTGCCGCCGTCGGGCGTGCGCGACGGCGTGGCCGAGCTCGTGCGGGTGAACCCGGGCTTGCGCAAGATCGTCATCATCACCGAGAAGATCTCCGTGCACGACGCCCGCGAGATTCGGGCGATGGCTCAGGCGAACGGCATCGACATCATCGGCGGCAACTGCCTCGGCGTCGCCAATTCGTGGAACCGCGTGCGCATCGGCGGCGCGCTCGGCGGCGACAAGCCAGAGGAGTCGCTGCTCAAAGGCTCGGTTGCGATCTTCTCGAACTCCGGCGGCTTCACCACGACGATCGCCCAGTATCTCGGCACTGCGGGCTGGGGCACGACGACGCTCGTCTCCTCCGGCAAGGACGTCTACATCCACTACGCCGCGCCCGACTTCGCCCACGCCTTCGGCAACGACGACCGTTCCAAGGCGGCGGTGCTCTATGCCGAACCCGGCGGCTACTACGAGCAGGGCATCGACTGGACGAAGCCCGTCGTCGCCTGCGTCGTCGGCCGCTGGAAGTCGAAGCTGACCCGTGCCGTCGGGCATGCCGGCGCTATGGCCGGCTCGGGCGACAGCGCCGAGGACAAGGAGCGCTGGTTCATGGAGGCCTTCGGCGTGCCTGGCCTCTTCACGCCCGAGAACCCGGTCGTGTCCGCGAAGGGCGCCGTCGTCACCAACATCGCCGACATCCCCGCCGCCCTCACCGCGGTGATGGCGCTCAACGGCGCCGCGCCCGACTTCGCGCCGCGTGGGGACCTCGCGCTAAAGCCCTGGGTCGCCAACGACCAGGGCCTGCGGCTGCCGCCCGAACTCGCCATGCCGGCCGTCACCGCGCCCGAGCCCTACGCCGGCCAGATCGTCGCGCTCGGCGCCCAGGTCGGGGCGGTGGTCGCGCGGCAGAACATGAAGGACAAGTCCGGCGCGTCGGTCATGGACCCGAAAACCCAGGTGACGAGCGTGCACGGCCATTCAGTGCTCGATCTCGCGCTTGAGCCGCTGGAGGCGACCTTCGCCCTGCCGCTCGTGCACGAAATCGCCACCGAGAACGACCGAGCGATGCTCGACGTCGCGGTCGCAGCCGAGGTCAACCTCGTCGGCGACCCGATCCTCGTCGCCGCCGACGCGGCGCGGGAGGCCGGCAATGCTCCGAATGCGGTGATGGCAGCCGCCGCCGCCATCGTCGGGCCGAAGCGCGTGGAGCGGGCGCTCGGCTGCACCCGGGCGCTCATCGGGCTCTTCGCCCATTCGGGCCTTAGGGACGGGCGCGACGAGGAATTCGACGCCTCGGGGATTGTCTGTGACGACGCCACCCGGGCGCTGTTCCTGGCCACCGAGGCCGAGGCCGCCGACCCGCGTCCAGAGGCGATGCTCGCAGCGATCGCGGCTCGCGGCGGCAGGTCGGCGTTCCTGAAGTTCCTTGGAGGCCTCGGCGGCCGGTTGTCGCGGGACGCAATTCTCGCGGCCATCGCCACGACAATCGCCTGGGGGCCGCTGGTGCGCAAGCGCATCTCGCGCCTTACCGCCGAGACACTGCCCTGGTACCTGCGGCTCTATGGCGTCATGGTTGGCGCGACGATCCCCGGCGAGCACCACCGGTCGGGCTCGCTATGGGGCATCCCCCGCGACGAGCGCTTTGGGCAATGGACGATGGCCGACCTCTGCTTCCTCGCCATGACTGGAAAGAAGCCCACCCTCGAGGAGGCGCTGCCGCTGCAGATGCTCGTCGGGCTCCTGATTTCGAACGGCCCTGGGTCGATCTCGGCTCAGGGTGCCAAGGGCGCGGTCTCGGCGGACGGGCCACAGACGCCCGCGCGCGTGCAGATCAACAAGGCGATGGTCGGCTTCCTTACCCATACCGGCTACAGCCACGGCGGCAACGGCTTCGAGGGCATGGCCTTCCTGCTCGAGCAATTCAAGGACGCCGGGCTGACCGACCCCTCCGACCCAGCCCACGGCCTCGACCTGAAGGCGATGGCGACGGCGTTCGCGCGCACGTACCGCCGCGAGAAGGCCCAGGCCAAGGAACTCGGCACTGAGGTCCGCGCGCTCCCCGGCGTCCACCACCCGGTCTTCAAAGGCAAGCCCGTCAACCACGATCCGCGCGAGCGCTTCATCGCAGAATTCATGGCGCGGCAAGGAAAGTACAACGTCTTCCACGCCTTCTACCGCGAGCTCGTCCAGGCACTCCACGATCAGGGGGCCTCGCCTTACGTTTTCTGCGTCAACGTTGACGCGGTAATAGCGGCGCTGCTGCTTGCGCTGCTGTGGAAGGACTTCAAGTCCGGCACCCTGACCGAGCGCGACCTGGAGACCGCGGCCTTCACCGTCTTCCTATACGGTCGCATGATCGGCGCGGCCGCCGAGATCGACGACCACCTGAACCGCGGCCGCAACATGGACACCCGCACCCCCCCGCCCGCCTGCGGCTTCGTGGTCTGATGGCGACCCCGCCCGCCACCAGCCCGCGGTCCGCACCATCGCGATGCCGCCGCGAATACTGAGCTGATCCCACACCGGCCTTGGCTTTGACTTTAAGAATGACCGGAACCCACACCCTTAGCGGTCATTTGCTTCGCCCGAATGGATGTCCGGCTTGGGTCAAACCCGGACATCATGCAGCCTGAGCCGAATGTCTGCTTTCTGGATACGATGAAGGAGACCTCAACGACCGACATGCGGCGCAAAGCGGTCATCTTTGCGCGTCGGCTTCTGCGCAAACGCTCTCGTGGGCTTAGCGACGCTATTCGACCAAGCCTAGCAAGCGTGAACCTTCAACCAATCTGGCTGCAAGCGCGGGGGCCAAGCCATGTTCGAAGAACAATCGGATGCGGAAGCCCGGTTCAAGTTCCAAACCGCGGCGCACACATGGCTGCGCTTCCTCCTTGCGTCCTGCCAATGCCAGCGCAATTGCCTGAAATAGATAGGCCGTGCTGAAATTGGTGTTGGTTCGCGCTGCCATCGCGAAGCATGAAGCCGCATTCTCGTGGCGCTCTTCCAAGAGTGCCGCCTCGCCAAGTGCCATATGAGCTTCGAATGCTAGCGGATCAAATGGGCTCAATCGAAGCGCGCGGTGGGCGAAGGCAGTTGCCGTTTCGGCATGGCCGGCCAATGCGTGCGCTTGTGCGCCCAAATAAAGCGCCGTGGCGGATGACGGATTGAGGGAGAGAGCACGCTCAATCGCGCCGAGCGCGGCTTCGTGATCTCCGCTCCCGTTCTTGGCGAGCATTGACATCACAAATCCCGCGATTGCTAATGCCGTAGCGTCATCAGTGCTGCTGGCGATCGTGGCATGCGAGTGGAACAATGCGGCTGTTTTATCATCTTCGCCGAAACCCGCGCGCGTGAAGCACAACTCGTGGCACCACGCGATCAGCGCATGGACGGCGGCATAATCAGCGTCTAATAGAACCGCCTTCTTTAGGAATGACAGGGCAATTTTAGCCTCCTGGGGCATCTGGGCCGCGACATGCGGCAGCGCCCTGAGATACAAATCGTAGGCATCAAGACTTTCGGGGCGCTTGCGTCGGGAGCGTTCAATCTCTGTGCGCTGTAAGCTCGGTTCGACGATCCCGACGACCTGTTCTGTGATCTGATCTTGTAGATCGAAAATGTTCTCGAGTGCGCCGTCGTATTTGTCAGCCCATAGATGCGCACGCGTTTCAGCCTCAACAAGCTGCGCCGTGATTCGCACTCGGTGTCCAGCTTTGCGCACTCCTCCTTCCAGAACATAGCGCACCCCAAGCTCTCGACCGACCTGTCGCACGTCGACTGCCTTGCCCTTGTAGACGAAGCTCGAATTGCGAGCGATCACGAACAGCCATCTGATCCGCGACAGTCCAGTGATGATGTCCTCGACCACGCCGTCGGCGAAGTATTCCTGCTCCGGGTCTCCGCTCATGTTCTGAAATGGCAGGACGGCGATCGAGGGCTTGTCAGGTAGAATCAATCAACTCGATAGCGCTTCAGGCACGGCATCCGCTTTTGTCGAATTGCCACCTAACCTCACCGCGTAGGCGCGCATCGGCCTGGCAATGTTCTTGAGAGTTTGCTCGCCAAGATCGATGAACTGTTCCGTGATCTTGTCGCGCACTTGTCGATAGGCATCTTCCGACACGCAAACCCCGCCGACATCGCAAATGCCTTCAAGCCGAGCAGCGATGTTTACACCGTCGCCCATTAGATCGCCGTCGCTCTCCTCAACGATGTCGCCCAGATGAATGCCGACCCGGAACTCGATGCGCCGCCCAGGCGAAAGGCCGGCGTTGCGCTCGACCATGCCGCTCTGCACTTCGATGGCGCAACGGACGGCATCGACAACGCTTCGAAATTCCACGAGGGTTCCATCACCGGTGCGCTTGACGGTGCGACCATGGTGCACCGCGATGGCCGGATCGATTAAGTCGCTTCGAAGCGCCCGAAGCCGGGCCAGGGTGCGATCTTCATCCGCGCCCGCCAGCCGGCTGTAGCCGACGACGTCCGCGACCAGAATCGCGGCGATTTTTCTCTTCTCGTTCATCGCCCTCACGTCGGAGCAGGATAGCACGAGCTTACGACCACCCGTCCACCTTGATAGTCGAAGCAGTGTCTTGAAGCCACTTGGAGCGTAGGACCAATTTCGGCTTTTGAGCGCAAAGCTGCCGGTTGCGATGAACGGTAGTGTCTCAGTTTGAAATTTAGGCCTTCGCTTTTTTCTTAGGGCGGTCGTCGGGGTGGACCCATGCTTTGGGCCGCTCATATTCGGCTGGACGGCGAATTAGCTTGCCCGTAAGGCCTTCGACAAAAGCCGGCATCACTGCCTCCTCAATGTGGTCCAGCGTCATCACGAAATGCGAAATGCAGTAAGGGATTACCTTATCCGGCACCGCTTTCGTAAAAGGCGCTACTCCAATCAAAGCCTTAGCAGGGTGGCGTTCTGAGAAAAAGCGCGCGGTAGCGCCTTGATCCGAATCGGCGCTTAGCAAAAATGCCCAATCAAAAACGTTGTCTTCGGCGTCCATCATTAGGGATAGGGCCAGGTTGATGTCGGATTGCTTTTCCGAGCGCTTCCCGGTGTCGTCGATGACGTGATGGCCCTTGTGGATGGTCACACCGCATGCCAATTGAGCCGCGTTGAACGTGTTGTGGCGGTCGCGCTTGCCTATGTCATCCTGCGGAACTGCCGTGCAGAAACAGACCTTTACTAGCTCCAATCCTTTGGGCCGGCAGAAGATTTCACCAAGCTTCCAAAGGCTGGCCCATTTCAAGAACGGCTCGTTTCGTTCATGAATTGGATGGTAGAGGTTAAAGCCGTCCACATACAGCGCGGCACGTTTTCCTTCAGGCGGTTCTTGATTTTTACCCAAGCCTCGATTACCTTACGCGCACATCGTTGCGCTGTTCTCAGCGCGACCACCCCAGCGCCCCGGTGTCTGGGGTTTTCCTTTTTTAGGCCTTCTTTTTGTAAGGTCCGCGCTTGCCCGGCCTAGGTGCAATGACGTCCATCTTCTCGCAAAGGTCGTCCATTGACCAGAGCGTCTGCGACACGCCAGCGGCCATTGCCGGGGTCATTTTCAGCGTTTTGTGAATACGAATGAAGTTGTACCAGACGGTGTACAGGGCAACCATGTGGACATGGTTTTCGAACTTCTTTGAGAACGCATTGGTGAGGCGCGTGAAGCGGCGATTGGCCATGCGCATGGTGAGGTTGGCGCGCTCGATATGCGACGTGCTGACATGCATCGGGTCGGGGTTGCCTTCAATCCGCGTCTTGGTCGCGCCAGTGCAGACGGCGGGGCTATAGCGGCGCTCTGGCGAGGTCTTCTTGCCTTCCGGCTCGCCGTACTGCTTGATGAGCATCGCGTAATCGATGTCCGCTCCAAAGGCTTCCTCGACCGCATTAAGATAGGCGCGATGGCCGTCGGTCGTAAGCTGGACGCGATTGGCAAGGCGGTCCTTTACGTCGTCCATGAAGGCCAGCGCATACTCGCCGTCGCGACCGCCGACCAGCCAGGAAATGATAAGCTTGCTGTCGCTGTCGAGAGCGGTCCAAGTCCATACGTCGCCAGCGCCGTCAACCGGCTGCTTCATGGCCGAAACGTTCTTCGCCTTCGCGCCGACGAAAGACCAGATTTCATCGCATTGAACACGCTGCGACTTCACGTTGCGAACTTCGCGGTCGTGCAGATCGGCGCAGAACTTGCCGGCATCGACAAGCAGCTTCGAAACCGTGTTGATCGACACGTCGGCAACGCGAGAGATCGAGCGCATGCTCGAACCCTCGCAAAGCATGGTGAGGATTTGGACGCGGGTCTTGAGTGGCAGCTTGTTCATGCCCCTAATATGTGAACTTTTATGCTTAGTGTCAAGCATATAATGTCATCTAGAAAGGTCTTTCCTCGTCATCATCAAAACCGCCGCCTTGAAACTCTGATTTTGATGCCTGACCAAATTCCGCCGGCGGCTCTTGGACTTCCGTGCTGTCGGCGGAATGACCTAGCTCAACCAAGCCGAACGTGTTGGGCGCTGGACGAGTGAAAATCTCGTTGCGGCGCACGTATGCTGCCAGCGAACTTGTCAGAGATGCCTTTGTCTCCCGCGTGACGTCCTTGCCCAGCGCTGCAAGAATATCATCTATATGCGCAGGGGTTCCTCTATCGAGAATAACGCGCCGCGCCTGATCAACGGCACTGCCAGACCGCAGGGTGGCTTCTGCATCTTCCGCGTCGTCCCCTTCAGAACCAAGCATCTTTAAAATGTCGCGGAGTGCCTGGATGTAGACCTTTGTGTTTTTTAGCTTTTCCTCCAGCACCCCAATTTCCTGCTCCTTCTTGCGAAGGCGATCTTCGATTTTCTTGCGCTCACTCATGGTATCGACTCCTGTATGTGATGCATGGTATGTGATGGGACGCGTTGTGCGCAAGGAGATTCTGATGCCGCAAGAGATTGAGCTTAACCCGTCCTACACACACACAATCGAGCGATTGGAGGCTATTAAGCGCCAATCGGCACAAGGAATAGACTTCTGGATGGCAAGGGACATCAATATCTTGCTTGGTTACCCGACATGGCGCGAGTTTGAAGCAGTCATCGACCGGGCTCGCAGTGCCATGTCCGCTAACGGGATAAATCCCTCACATCAAATTGTGTTGACGCACAAGTTGATGGAAGTCGGTGGCGGTGCGCAAAAGCGAGGCGACGACTATTTCCTCTCACGCGGTGCCTGTCGCCTCATTGCGATGAACGGCGATCCTAGCAAACCGGAAATAGCAGGCGCTCAAGCCTATTTTGTCGTCCAGACCCATCGCATGGAGCAGGAAGACGCGCTTAGCGCTGACGAAAAGCGGGTACGCCTACGGCAGCGGGTAAAGGATGCGTTTCGTGTGGTTAGCGGTGTCGCGCAAGGTGCTGGCGTCAGCAGCAAGAAACAGCCGCTCTTTCATGACGCGCGATATCAAGGTCTATACGGGATGCCGCGCCGCGACGTGATGGCGCGGAAGGGTTTGAACCGAGATGACAATCCCTTTGATTTCGCTGGCCCGCTCGAATTGTCGGCCAACGAATTTCAGATGAACATGGCTGCGGAAGTGCTTCAAAAGGAGGGCATCAAGGGCGAATACAATGTCATCGCCAAAAACAAAAAAATTGCCCAAGATGTGCGCAGCACAATGCGAGCGAGCGGGGCAACCTTGCCGGAAAATTTGCCTATCGCAGAGCCTATAAGGAATGTCGAAAAGAGGCTCAAGCAGCAGCAGAAGAAACTGCCAGCTAAGTCTTAGCCCACCGCTTCGCTGCCGCCTTCTTGGCGATCTCGGCGCGCCGTTCTGGCGTCATGTTGGCGGCGCGCTTCTTGCCGCCCTTCGAGCCAAGCTCTTTGGCGGCAGGGTCTTTGCCGTCGTCCTGCACGTCGTCGGTTTCATCGCCAGTGGCGATGCGCATGACGCGGACGGCGTTACCGATCACGTCGGCGGGTCGCTTCTGGCCTTTGGGTCCGGTCGGCATCGGGCTTCTTTCGCTTTAGGAGGGTTACTAGCACAGTCCGCATTGATGAATGCTCTGCGCTATCGAGTTCCACGTTCCAATCATCGTTGAGCTGGTGCTGCCAGGGGAACTGCGCGTTTTGCAATGCCTGTCGAAACGCTTTCGGATCAACACCGACTGACCGGGCCATATCAGTGGCGCTTGTCAGCTTGGTCATGACGCCTCCTATGCTTTCCGCTAAGCATAGGCGCTTTCGCCTAGGGGATCAAACGCGATAGGCGTTTCCGCATATTTCAAACTGAGACACTTCTCTATTCGGCGTGTTGAGGTCAAGCGCTATCGAGCTTTTCCGTGTCTCCGGCGTTTTGACGTCTTTCGCAGGGCCTTGCTTCTCTCCGGGATCGGCGTTTCGCCCTCCCAGTATGGGGTCAGGAGAATGAGGCGGCACAATCTACCAAGCGTCTTGATCGCATGTTGCAATCGGTACGAGTGTCTCAGCGAACTCGCCTCATCCATCGTCCTGCGAAGGACGTCCGTCCGCCAGCGAGCGGAACTCTCTGTCTCTCTCCTTCCCAGCCTTCTGGATCAGATGGCTGACGCCATGGTTTCCCGCGTCCAGCGGAACTCGGTGCCGTCCAGCCACATGCGATGCATGACAACTCCCAGGCGACGTGCGAGCGCGACAATTGCTTTGCGCATCCCGCGCCGCTTGGCGACGTTCATCGCCCAGGCCTTGAGCCACGACCATTTCGTCACGCGAGTCATCAGCGTTTGGGCAGCCTCATAGAGCAACGTCCGCATCATGCCGTCCCCACACAGGGATATGCATCCAACGCGCTTGCTTTCCCCGGACTCGTTGAGCTTCGGCGTCAGTCCCAGGATAGGCCCCACCGCCTTGGAGCTTCTGAACCGCTGCGGAATGTCGATTGTCGCGGCATAGGCGAGCGCCACCATGGGGCCGACACCGGGAACCGTCATCAAGCGCCGGCATGTCGCATCATTCCTGGCGATCGTGAGCACTTTTTTGTGCAGGCGAGCAAATTCGGCACGCAGCTTCCGCCGGGCGGCCAGCAGCGGCTCCATGATCTCTTCGAGATCGGGCATGCCTTCGACGAGCTCGCAAATCCGCTCCTCGAACTTCACCGTTCCCACAACACCGACCTTGAGGCCGAAGTTGCGCAGAAGACCGCGGATGTCGTTCTCGATGGCGATCGCCTTTCCCTGCAGCAGCTTGCGGGCCGTCAAGAGTGCCCGCCGCTTCTGGCTCGTGAGTGTCTTCACATGCACCGGGCGGTACAGGTTGACCCGCATCATCTGCGCGATGCCGCGCGCGTCATTGCGATCCGTCTTGTTCGGCTGCGCCTTCAGGAACGCTTTCACATGACGCGTCTCGATGCAGATGACCGGCAACCCGGCGCACGCCAGCCCCTCAAAAAGCCATTGCGACAAGGGCCCGGCCTCGAGACCGACCCGTTCAATGTTCAAGGCAGGATCCTTCAGGACGGCGAGGAGATCGTCGGAGTGGCTGACGACCTTCACCTCGCGGCAGATCCTGCCGGATTCATCGACAATGCAAACCGCGGTCTCTTTCACCGCGACATCGAGGCCGATAAAGTGCTTCATGCTGCGCTTCCTTTCCTGATGCTTGTGGCTGTTTGAACAGACCACGTTCTATCATCAGCTCGAAGCGCAGCACCTTCTCGCATCACCGTTGAAGAAGGGGCGCAAGCCGAATACCCCATCTACCCACTTCTATCATCGAACTTCAACGCACGTTACAACGTTAAAAGAAGCGCGCAATTCTGCCGGCAAGACTCCGGAGGCAGCCAGACAACAAATTGTCCAAGCCACAATCGTTTGTCACAAAGTAAGAGGTCGGGAAGCGCCGCCCCCGGGCACATCCCAGTCCTTCAAGGGTGCTGCCCGATCGAGCGCGTTCGGCTTCGTCTCGATCAGCGGCAGATAATGCAGCGGATCGAAGACGAACGCGCCCGGACCACGGGAGCGCTGATGCCGGGCAATCGCCTCGCCGCCGCACAGGATGACCACCTGATCCACGAACCCCTTCACCATCACCCCCATGGCTTCGGAACCGAGTAGTCGTTGCCGCGATAACCAGCGCCGTCGACGAGACGCGGGCAGCACGCTTCTGGCATGGCTCCAGCGCTACGGCAGGCAGTTTCCTCAACGCTTCAAGATCGGCGACAAGCCACTCGCCGATCGTCCCGGCATGACGACCGGCTCTTTCCGCCTGCCGTGCCCGGCATCGCTGGTCCAGCCTGGCATTGAGATCATCGACGCTCGCCGCCGCCGGTATCGGCGTCATGAAGTTCGAGCGGGCATACTTCACCATGCCCTCGACCTTGCCCTTGTCGTAACCCTTGGTGGGAGCGCATTAGCCGAAGAAGCTCTTTGATCAGTGATCCCACAATATCTCCTGGAGCATTTCCTCGACCGAGTACGGCGAAATTCCAAGGTCTCCAAATCCGGGCATCTGCGGCGATGACACGGTGTCGACCTGCATCAGTTCCACTTGATTCCGAGTGACGGGCGGGCTCGGGAGCATTTCGGCGAACCAAGCCAGCGCGTGCCAAGCGGCAAATGGGATTGGAATCAGTTTGGGCTTAAGACCGGCTTCGTGCGCAACAACTCTGAGAAATTCCTCGTAAGAGTAGACGCGAGGGCCGCCGCACTCGAATGTGATCGGATGCGTTTCCGTACCCTGCAGCGCCCTTGCGATCGCCTCCGCCACATCTTCCACATAGGCCGGCTGCAATCTCGTCAGGCCGCGGCCGAACATCGGATAGATTGGAAGCCGGCCGAGCAGCTTGAGGATGGTGGTGAGGAACGCGTCGTCCGGTCCGAACATCACTGCGGGGCGGATGAGTGTGGCGTCTGCAAACGCGGCCCGGACCGCCAGTTCGCCTTCGCCACGCTTGCGGATATAGAGCGAGGGCGAGGCAGCGTCGGAGCCGATACCTGAAACGTGAACGAGCCGTTCGGTTCCGGCTAGGTGTGCTTGAGCTGCTACACGTTGGGCAGACTTGACGTGCACGGAATGAAACGTCTCCTGTGCGTGCTCGACGTAGAGACTGACCGCATTTACCACACCGAAAGCACCGGCAAGGGCATCGGCGACCGACCGCTCATCGTGAATGTTGGCCGCGACCGATTGTAGTTGCGGATCGTCAAGAACGAACAGCCTGCGCCCCCGATCCGGATGCCTTGATGCAATCCGAACGGAAAACCCGCGCTTGCAGAGATGCCGAACGACGCGGCGGCCGAGAAAGCCGGTTCCGCCGAAAACGGTGACGACGCGATGGTTCATGGCAGCCATGGCTTAGACTTTGTCAGCTCACGTCAGCCGTCTCGACCCGGCGGTTCAGGTCACGTGAACAGCACGCCTACTGACCACTATCTATCACCTGGGCCACCTCGTACAGATTGGGATCGATCTCGTCCGTCAACTGGTCGAAGTGACCCCACTCCTTGCGGAATTCCGGCGATTGATGAGCCGATCGCAAGAGATCGCGATTCTGCCATTGGACGTAGTTGACGATGCGCCGCCCGTCGAGGCTGCGATGCAGGCTGATTGAGATGAACCCAGGCTGGCGCGCCATAAAGCGCGCTCGCTCGGTCATGACGGACAATGCCTCGGCCTGCTTGTCCGGTTCAGAATCGACGATGGTGATTTGGGTGACGGGCTGATTGTCGGTTCCGATGTGTGGCATAAACGACCTCACTTGATTGGCAATGGATTTGCCGTGTTACCGTTGGCGGTCGAGGGGCCGCCCCGAGCGATCGAGCATCCGATCGATCTTGCTCGCCATGATGAAATCGTTCTCGTGCAGTCCTTTGATCTTCTTGGTGCTCAGGGAAACCGTCACATAACCCCAGCCGAAGCTGATGTCGGGGTGATGACCTTCGGTTTCGGCAAGCTCACCGATCTCCTGAACAAGGGTGAGCGCGTCCCGGAAATTGCGGCATCGAAAGCTCCGCTGGATGCGGTGGGCATCGTCACCCAGCTCCCAATCAGGAGCCTGTGCCTGGAAGCGTTGGGCTTCATCACGCGTGAGCGGCGGGACGCCGCCGCGACAAGGCGTACATGTTTTCTCGGCAAGAGTGTCGGTCATGTTCTTGTCTCCAAGACCATTTTTAGCAGCAAAACGACAGCGACGAGCGCCTATCGATCGATCTCCCCGAACACGATGTCGAGCGAACCGATGATCGCCGAGATATCGGCTCGCATGTGCCCGCGTCGCTGGCCTCCCGTCGTCCTGGCTATAATTTCAGGCGCCGCTCAGTAGTCCATTCCGCCCATTCCGCCCATACCTCCTGCGCCACCCATAGCGGGCGCATCCTTGTGCGGAATGTCCGCGATCATTGCTTCAGCGGTGATCAGCAGCGCGGCAATCGAGCCGGCATCCTGCAGGGCCGTCCGAACGACCTTGGCGGGGTCGACGATACCGGCCTTGATCATGTCGACATAGACTTCGTTCTGGGCGTCGAAGCCCTGATTGTGATCCTTGCTGTCGGAGAGCTTGCCGACGACGATCGAACCTTCGACGCCGGAATTCTCGGCGATCTGGCGGATGGGGGCTTCGAGCGCCCTCAGCACGATCGAGATGCCTGCCGTCATGTCAGCATTCGCGCCAGCAAGCTCAGTCAAAGCTGCCTTGGCGCGCAAAAGCGCAACACCGCCGCCGGCAACGATGCCTTCTTCCACGGCTGCACGAGTGGCGTTCAGCGCATCATCGATGCGGTCCTTCTTTTCCTTGACTTCCGTCTCGGTCGCGCCGCCGACGCGAATGACAGCAACGCCGCCAGCCAGCTTCGCCAGCCGCTCCTGCAGCTTTTCCTTGTCGTAATCCGAGGTGGTTTCCTCGATCTGCAACTTGATCTGCTGGATGCGCGCTGAAATGCCGGTCTTTTCACCAGCGCCGTCGATGATCGTGGTCGTGTCCTTCTCGATGAGCACGCGCTTGGCGCGGCCGAGCATGTCGATGGTGACGTTCTCGAGCTTGATGCCGAGGTCTTCGGAAATCATCTGGCCGGCGGTGAGCACGGCGATGTCTTCCAGCATCGCCTTGCGGCGGTCACCGAAGCCTGGCGCCTTGACGGCTGCGACCTTCAGGCCGCCGCGCAGCTTGTTGACCACCAGCGTCGCCAGCGCCTCGCCTTCGACGTCTTCCGAGATGATCAGCAGCGGCTTGCCGCTTTGCACCACGGCTTCGAGGATCGGCAGCATCGCCTGCAGATTTCCGAGTTTCTTCTCGTGAATGAGGATGTAGGGGTCCTCCAACTCCGCGCGCATCTTGTCGGCATTGGTGACGAAATAGGGAGAAAGATAGCCACGGTCGAATTGCATGCCTTCGACGACATCGAGTTCGGTCTCGGCGGTCTTGGCCTCCTCGACGGTGATCACGCCCTCATTGCCGACCTTGTCCATCGCCTTGGCGATCATCGCACCGACGGTGGCGTCGCCATTGGCGGCGATCGTACCAACCTGGGCGATCTCGTCCGAAGATTTGACCTTCCTGGCCCTGGCTTGAATGTCCTTCACCACGGCAGCCACAGCAAGGTCGATGCCGCGCTTGAGATCCATCGGATTCATGCCCGCGGCAACAAATTTTGTGCCTTCGCGCAGAATGCAAGCGGCCAGCACCGTCGCTGTCGTCGTGCCGTCGCCGGCGAGGTCGTTGGTCTTCGAGGCCACTTCGCGCACCATTTGCGCGCCCATGTTCTCGAACTTGTCGGAAAGCTCGATTTCCTTTGCGACGGCGACCCCGTCCTTAGTGATGCGCGGCGCGCCGTAGGCCTTGTCAATGATGACATTGCGGCCTTTGGGGCCGAGCGTCACCTTGACGGCATTGTTGAGGATCTCGACACCGCGCAGCATGCGGTCGCGGGCATCGGTAGCGAATTTGATTTCCTTGGCAGACATGATTTTACGTCCAGTTCAGTCTAGAAATTAGCAGAGCGCAAATCGCCCGGTCAGGCGGCTTTCTTGGCCGCTTTGGTCTTCTCGACGATGCCCATAATGTCGCTCTCCTTCATGATCAGGAGATCCTCGCCGTCGATCTTGACCTCGGTGCCGGACCATTTGCCGAACAGGATGAAGTCGCCGGCCTTGACGTCGAGCGGGATCAGCTTGCCGCTTTCGTCACGTGAGCCTGGGCCGACGGCGATCACTTCGCCTTCCTGAGGCTTTTCCTTAGCGGTGTCGGGAATGATGATTCCGCCCTTGGATTTGTTGTCGCCTTCAGCGCGCCGAATGACGACGCGGTCGTGGAGTGGTCGGAATTTCATTGGGGGTTCTTTCTGCCGCCGCACATAGAGCGACTGCAACACTTAACATAGCCCCTTTGGCACTCGAATGATAGGAGTGCCAAATTTTTAATTCCTCAAACCTAAAATATTTGAAATGTAAATCAGTCGTTGGTACCGGCACTTTGGCCATCCGAAAGGGGGAGCTATAAGCAATTTTATTGTAATTCATCCATCGTAATTTTTCCGACAACAGACTATATTAATCCGCAATTACGAACCAAACCTATTGAGTCTCGATTGAATGTGCACCGAGACATATATATAGATCGCGTGGATTTGGCCGATTTTGCTTTCGCGGTCCCGATCGACATAGGTCCGCGACCTTCGACCGCACCGAATTTTCGACAGCGAATGTATAGCGCTTATCCGGCGCGCATGTCGCTCTGTTCGAGCCTTTGAACCACGGCGCTGGCCACGGATGTACTGGCAGCATTGGGATCTTTCCGGTTCGGATGGAAAAGATGCAGGAGGGGCGTCGGCGTGCTCCTGCGGAAAGCCGCACCCACGGCCAGTCGCACCACGCAGACCGTCGCGTTCCGGCTGCCGGGTTTTGAGGCGTGGCAACCTGCAGGAGACTACCGCGTTGATCACGACGAGGAATCGATTGAGGGGATCCTCCAGGCTTGCCTGGCGACGCGTCGGCGCGTTCATTCACCTGCCGGCAATCGCCCTGCAGAGTTCGGCGCAACAGATGGTGCAGCTCAGCCCAGCAGACCTTGACGCTGCTCTCGAAAAGGACCTTGGATAATCATGACCGCACCATCCTTCATGCAACGCAGCCTTCCCGCGTGGGGAGCGCTTGCCTGCGCTGCGGCGGCGGCTTTCCATGCGAGCCGCTTCAAAAATGATGCTGCGAAACGGCGCTGGCTTTATCCGACGAACGCCTCACGCAACCGAGCGAACATGCCGGGGTGTCTCCCGGTACGCACCGCACGGATGTGATGGGCGGCCGTTGCGGCGGTCACCGTCGAGCCAAAATGACAATAGCAGATGATCTCATGCAATTGCCTGTCGGTCAGTTCGAAGAACCGCTTCGCTTCGCCGTAGTTGTCGTTTTCCAACCCGGCGGCGCGGAGGACAGGATCCTCGAAAGCGACTGAGATCGGCGAGCCGTCGCCGCGCATGGCCGCGCGTGCTCTAACCGGCTGATACTCGGTCTGAGGCAGTGTCGAGAGACGCCGGTCAGGGTTCCGTTCGAGGAGCTCCGCCCAGCGTTCAAGACGTTCGCTGCGCGACATGGCCTGGCGCGGGTAGGCCTGATCGATCTCGGCGACGATCTGCAGTTGCTCGATCGTCTGGTGCTTCATTTCAGCCTCCTATTCGGACGATAGTTGGTCCACCCATTTCCTACCTATACCTGGGACCAACGTGACTCCAACGGATCATCAAGTCCAATCACGATGATGCCTGGAGGGCTTCGTTCACGCAGATGTGGAGGCTTCGCAAAGACCGGCCATTAATTTGGCGAACGCGGTCAAATGCGCGGCTGTGCGAGATGTTGGTCTGGAGTCCGTGCCGATCGAGGTGATCGACGGGCAGAGTCTGTGCTGGAGTAGCCCGGCTCCATTGCTGGCCGGGCAGCGGGATCAAGGGAGTGGCAGTTTAGCTTCGAAACCGCCGAAGGCCGGGCTGATGCGAGTTCTCCGCCCGGTCGTTAGGCCCTTGTGGCTCCAGTGTACGACTTCCGGCATGACCTGGCGCCTGGCTACTCCGTAGGATCGCAGTTTGTCCGTGTCGAAACCATTATCGAAGTTACCCGGCCCGATGGCGGAGTGTTGCGGATTGCGCGCGATCCAGGAACCGGTCCGTCCAACAGGTTGAGCGGAAGCCATCTCAAAACCGGTCCAGGCTGTGCGTCGTCAGGATGGTAGCCGAACCAGCGAAACAGCCAATCAGGGATCCCTTCCTTCGACCTTTAGAGACTGAGCAGTCAGCTGCCGCCAAGCGAGAATGACGATCGCTCTCACTGCTGCGGCGCTGGTATCGGTGTGCCGCCAAACCAACCAGCCGCATACGCAATCACGACCAATACCACGATCACGGCTACCACGCCGTACCAGAGGCGCCTGTCCTTGAGATCCATCGTTACCTCCTGCCCCCTACGTTGGCCACTGGGCGAATTCCTTGAGCCTTTTGCCGTCATTTCCCAGATGAGCGACCCATTTGCCCTCTGGTAGGCGCACAGTAGGCTGGATAAGGGTCTTTGAGAAGCGCGCAATACGACCGCGCCGGCATGATCGCCAGCGGCTGCGACCGGCGGCTGCAGGCGTGCTCGACGAGTAGCGTTGCGGCATGGATGTCAAAAGATCGGCGATGCCATCCAGCGCCCGTGTGATCGATGCGGCGCGCGTTATCCTGATCTTCCAGCACGGCTCCGCGCAGCCGCACCCCTCATTAGACCGTTTCGAGCCGGCTGAACCGAACCGGGATGAGTTTCCAAGTCTTGAGTTGCCCTGCCGCATCCTTGTCGATGACAGTCAGCAACTGTACTTCTTCAGATCCCACAGGCAGAACCAGGCGTCCCCCCTGCTTGAGCTGGTTCAGCAAAGCCGGCGGCGTCCGCTCAGCCGCCACGCTGACCAGGATCTTGTTGAATGGGGCGTGCCCAGGCCAGCCGCGAGACCCGTCTCCGACACGAATGGTGATATTGGAAAAGCCGAGGTCCTGCAGGAGGGCCTCGGCATGGTTTGCGAATTCCTCGATGATTTCGACGCTCCAAACTTGCTCGGCGAGTTCCGCGAGGATTGCGGTTTGATAGCCCAGGCCGGTGCCGATCTCGAGCACTGCCTCATGCGGTTGGGGAGCAAGGAGATCGGTCATCAGAGCGACAATGAAGGGCTGCGAGACAGTCTTGCCGAAACCGATCGGCAGCGGCATGTCCTGGTAGGCATAAGGCGCGACCGGGGCTGGCACGAAGAGATGCCGCGGGACCCGCCGCATCGCTGCCATCACCCGCTCATCGAGCGTTGCCTTGCCGAGTTCTTCGCTTGCAAGGTCGGCATGGATCGCAATCATCTCGACCATGTGCCTACGTAGAACCGCGAGCTGCTCTTCGTTCATCGGCTTCATGACGCTGGGGCTTTCCGCGACCAGTCTGCTGCCTGATAGCCTATACCCTGTTCGTCTTGTCACAGTAACCATGTCGTCGAGAACGCGGCTTCGGTTGGGGCGGGTTGTACCGCCCTGCTATTTCGTCGCCGTCCTTGGTGCTCTCCCGTTCCTCGCACCGGGGGGTGGAACGGCGTGCGCATCAGAAGCTCGCCAGCCAGGCGACAACATCAATATAGCGGATCGCCAGCCAGTTGAGCACCAATAGGCCGAAGGCCAAAACGACGCAGAACCTGCGCTGTCGCTCACTGGCTCCTTCCCGTGCTGATCGTGCGTGATCTGGTAATTGACGATGACCGAACCTGGGCGAGCCAGCAGCGCTATTCGCGCTGCAGGCGAGGCGAGGGCGAACGCCGGCACAGCCGGCGCGGCGCTCCCGTTGCATTTACGCCGCCTCCGGACCGTCACTACGGCGCTGTTTGGATGCGCGTTCCGGCCTCCGCTTCCGCCGAGGCCAGCAGTAGCGGCTCATTTCTCGAGCTTCCACGGACAACCGGGATAAAGCTAAAAATCGCGACTCGGTCCGTAGTCGCCGATTGGCGCGACATGCGAGACCAAGCCGGTCTCGGGCGACCAGGCGTGGAGCGCAAAGCCCGGAGGCTCGAGGATAAATCGGATGGGCTGGCCCGGGCGAAGATCAAGCGCCAGCTGATGCGCCACTCCGGGCACAACGAAGCCGACCGTGCCGGCCCAGCGACGGGTGATGGGGCGATGGTGATGGCCGGCGACCACGCATTCAATTTCAGGATGGCTTTCGACAAGCCCCGCGAATGCGCTGTCGGTTCGGCACATCGTCGCGTCCATCCCGCTGACACCGGTAACGAAGGGTGGGTGATGCATGAAGACCAGCGTCGGGCGACCGTCGCCTTCAGCGAGACGATCGGCAAACCAAGCCGCTCGTGCGGCGCAGATAGCACCGCCGACCTTTCCCGGCACCACCGTGTCGAGGCCGATGAGCCGAACTGGAAAATCCTCGACAACGTAATGCAGAAAATCCTCAGCTTGGCGCAGATAGGGATAGGCCGCAGCGAGGCCGTCGCGCATCGCCTCGCGCCGGTCGTGATTGCCCGGAATGACGAATACCGGCATTGCCAGGCGGGACAAGATATCAACCACGAGACCGTACTCGTCCAGGCCCCCGCTATCGGCAAGATCGCCCGTGACGAGGACGCAATCGGGAACAGGGTCCAAGGCAGCGATCGTGGCAATGGCGCGCCGCGTCATGGCATTGGTGTCGATGCCAGCATATACCATTTGGCCAACGGGATGGACATGGAAGTCGCTAATCTGCGCAACGAGCATGGAAAGAAGTCCAAGTGGAGGGATAGGGGGGGCGCCGGTTGGCGCCCGTGCGGTGAATGGAGTGGCGCCGATGCGGTTCGGTACCTTACCTGCTCCGAAGCCGTGAGCTTTCGGAGCCCTGCTATCTCATCAGAGCCTGAGTTTCCTGGCACGGCGTTCGGCCCATCCTCGAGGAGAGACCGGTAATTTTGCTGGGGTAAATTCCGCCCCTTGATTGAGGTAATCCATTCGATCGTCGCGTCCATGACGAAAACGACCGTGTTGCAACGGACCTTGCTGCCGATCCCTGTAGACACTACCCCAGCAAAATTACCGGTCTCACGATTTACATGTCCAAGGCAACAGCTCCGAGGCACGGCTTTCACCATTTGGCCACATCTGTAGCAGCCGAGGGCCACAACTAAGGGATACTCTTTGTTGCCATCAAGATGATCCTCCTTCGAGCAAACGGGAACGGAAAGATCATGCGCATGCTGACGACAATCGCCGTCCTTTTGGCACTTGGCGTGGCGTCGCCAGTTTACGCTCAATCCCCGGGCGCGCAACTTCCCCCAGATGTAACCCAGCCTCCAGCAACTTTGTGTGACCAGACTTCATGAGCGTAGCGGTCATCGACATCGAGGATTTGTCTCCGGAAATTAAATCGGAGGTCGATGCCGTGATTACCCAAACGAGCTCGGAAGAGTTGTATATTCTGCAAAGTTCGATCGATGCGACGCCACCTG
Source organism: Mesorhizobium monacense (assembly GCF_056781675.1). Lineage (NCBI taxonomy): Bacteria > Pseudomonadati > Pseudomonadota > Alphaproteobacteria > Hyphomicrobiales > Phyllobacteriaceae > Mesorhizobium > Mesorhizobium monacense. Next base: position 292,882 of record NZ_JBXAYW010000001.1, read on the forward strand.
CCGTGTCGGCAGCGGTCGGGCTGGATTCGTCGCATGTGGTCGCTGCCAACATCGGTGACGATGGCCCAGACGACGACTTGATTTGATCGTCGGTCAGGCGCCGCACTTTGCATCGGGCATTCGAGATCGACTGCGAACTACGAGGCCGGAAGGATTGCCATGGCCGAGGCCGCAATTCGCAACTTCACCATCAATTTCGGACCGCAGCATCCGGCCGCGCATGGTGTCTTGCGGCTCGTGCTTGAACTCGATGGCGAGGTCGTCAAGCGCGTCGATCCGCATATCGGCCTGCTCCATCGCGGGACCGAGAAGCTCATAGAGCACAAGAACTATCTGCAGGCCCTGCCCTATTTCGACCGGCTCGACTACGTCGCGCCGATGAATCAGGAGCATGCATTCTGCCTCGCCGCCGAGAAGCTGCTCGAAATATCGGTTCCCAGGCGCGGGCAGCTCATCCGTGTCCTGTTTTGCGAAATCGGCCGACTTCTGTCGCACCTTCTCAATGTGACGACGCAAGCCATGGATATCGGCGCGCTGACCCCGCCGCTCTGGGGTTTTGCCGAGCGCGAGAAGCTGATGGTCTTCTACGAGCGCGCTTCAGGCGCCCGCATGCACGCGAATTATTTCCGGGTCGGCGGCGTGCATCAGGATCTGCCTCCGAAACTTCTGGACGACATCTGGGATTTCTGTGACCCGTTCCTCAAGGTCTGCGACAATCTCGAAGTGCTGCTCACAGACAACCGTATCTTCAAGCAGCGCAACGTCGACATAGGCGTGATCGGCCTCGACGATGCCTGGGCTTGGGGCTTCTCAGGCGTCATGGTGCGCGGATCGGGCGCGCCATGGGATTTGCGCAAGACGCAGCCATATGAATGTTATCCCGAGATGGATTTCGACATTCCCGTCGGCAAGAACGGCGACTGTTATGACCGCTATCTCGTCCGCATGGAGGAAATGCGCCAGTCGGTGCGGATCATGAAGCAATGCCTGGAAAAATTACGGTCGCCGGAAGGCCGGGGCCCGGTCGCACTTCCAAATCAAAAGATCACGCCACCG